>CAYZVO010000105.1:0-3680 GCA_964481655.1 uncultured Enterobacterales bacterium
CCCCCCCCCCCCCCCCCCCCCCCCCGCCGCCCCCCCCCGCCCCCCCCCCCCCCCCGCCCCCCCCCGGCCCCCCCCCCCCGCCCCCCCCCCCCCCCCCCCCCCCCCCCGGGGGGGGCCCGTCCCCGCCCACCTGTCCGCGCGCCTGCGCGCCCTGCGAGATGCCCTGCTGACGGGCCTGGTGGAGCGCGACGTCGCCGTCCGCCTCGCCCTGATCGCGACGCTGGCGGGCGAGCACCTGCTGCTGATCGGTCCTCCGGGGACCGCCAAGAGCCTGATCGCCCGACGGCTGAACCTCGCGCTCGAGGGTTCCACCTACTTCGAGCGCCTGCTCACCCGGTTCAGTGTGCCCGAAGAGCTGTTCGGGCCCCTGTCCATCAAGGGGCTGGAGCAGGACCGCTACGAGCGCCTGACCCGGTCGTACCTGCCCTCGGCCTCCATCGCGTTCCTCGATGAGATCTTCAAGGCCAACAGCGCCATCCTCAACTCCCTGCTCACCCTGCTGAACGAACGCGAGTTCGACAACGGCCTGGAGCGCGTAGGCACCCCGCTGGTGGCGGTGGTGGGGGCCAGCAACGAGCTGCCCGAGAACGAGGAGCTCGACGCGCTCTACGATCGTTTCCTGTTGCGGCTGCACGTGGGGCCGGTGTCCAAGGATGGGTTCCGGGAGCTGCTGAAGCTGCGCGGCGAGTCCGAGCCCCGGGTGCTGCCAGAGATGATGCTCACAGCGGATGGCCTCGAGGCGGTGCGACAGGCGGCGCTCGCGGTCGAGGTCCCTGCCGACGTCGAGGAGCTGCTCCACCAAGCGCGGCTGTGGTGCACGGCCCAGGAGATCCCCGTCTCCGACCGCCGCTGGCGCAAGGTGGTCAAGCTGCTGCAGGTCTCCGCGCTGACCAACGCCCGGGCCGCCGTCTCCATCTGGGACTGCTGGCTGCTGCAGCACTGCCTGTGGGACCTGCCCGACGACCGCGAGAAGGTCTATGACTGGTACGCCGAGCGGGTGGGGGTGAGCGAGTCCATGGATCCGTCGCGCCTGACCCGGATGGTCGTGGTGTGGGAGGGGCAGCTGAAGGAA
The DNA here is from genome assembly GCA_964481655.1 of uncultured Enterobacterales bacterium. Classification (GTDB taxonomy): domain Bacteria; phylum Myxococcota_A; class UBA796; order UBA796; family JAFGLY01; genus CALDOK01. The sequence continues at coordinate 1,073 of CAYZVO010000105.1, forward strand.
GACCAGGAGAGCAGATCCCAGATGCGGGACGGGCAGGGTCGGCTCCTGTACCTGCTGCCCGACGGGAAAGCGACGCCGAGCAACACGGCGAGGGGGCAGGCACAGCGGGACTCGAAGCCGCTCTACCTGGCGCCGCAGAACGCTCGCGAGCGCGTGGGTCGGTACTGGGAAGACATCGACGATCGGACCAACGACGGCGACGGCTACACCCTCGACGAGCTGCACAAGCTCCAAGTCTACGACGGGAGTTGGGGCGGTCAGCGTGAGTTCCGCGCCTGGCAGGACCGCGAAGCCTACCTCGCCGAGCCGAGCAATCAGCTCATCGTGGACATCGACCTCAAGCCCAAGATGATCCCCACGCCACAGAAACCGGCCCATGTCGAGCACTGCCTGGCCAGCGTCGCCGAGCTCCAGAAGGACGTCGACGAATACCAGCGGCTGCTGAACGCGCACATCGAGTCCCTCGAGAAGGACATCCGGAGCCACCTGTGGGTCACCGACGACTTCATCGAGCCGGCCTCGGCGAGCCTGGGGGAGACCAACCGGACCGTGGGCGCCCTCCTGCAACGCCTCTCCAAGCTGAAGACCGGGTTCGAGAACCTGCCGCAGGAGCGGACGGTCTCGACGTCGTCGACCGCTGAGAAGGCCGACGCCAAGGCGGCCAAGCCCAAGAGCACCAGCCGCAAGGCCCGCAAGCCGTCCCGGTCCCAGCGCAGCGCGAGGAAACGGTGAGCGCTTCCGGCTTCGACGCAGCGTCCCTCGACCGTCGCTACGCGTACCTCGACGCCTGTCCCCAGGAACTGTTCGAGGACGTGGTCACCCTGCCGGTCGGCGAGCTTCCCGAGCGCGTCCGCTGGGTCCGGCGCTGGGTCGATGCGCTCTCTCGCGGGCGCCTGCCGGCCGATGACTCGTGGCCCTCACCCGCCATCACCCAGCCCATCCGCGAGGCCCTGGAGTCCATGGGCCTGGCCCGCTTCTGCAGAGACCAGCCAGACCTGGTCACGGCCGTGATGAAGGATGTGCTCCGGTCGTTTCGAAAGCAGGCGGCGGTCCTTCGAGAAGACGTACACAGGCGCCTGCGAGAGCTGGAAGAGCTCGAGCGTCTGCGCCTGGAGCAGGAAGAGGCCGCGCGGGCCCGCAAGGCCAAGCGCAAGCCCAGCCAGGTGCGGCTCGACGACGATGCACTCGCGCGTCTACGCCAGCAGGCCAAGCGGGACGCCGAATCCCTCGAGCGGGACGCCGACCCCGACCTGATCACGACCTGGGACGAGCGCGCCCGGGCCTGGGCCGCCATCGCGGATGTGTTCGGCGACCTGGGCGAGCTGATGGGCCGTGGCTGGGATCTCGCGCGTGGGGTGCTGCGCCATGCGGGATGGATCGACCTGATGCGGCTTCGGGAGCTGGTGGAGACCGTGCCGCAGCTCCGCGACATCGTCCGCACACTGGGGCGGCTTCAGGACTCCAGCAGCGACACCTCGGTGGCCGAGAGGCTCTTCGTGCCCGTGATGCGGATCGAGGAAGAGCGGCTCGAGATCCGCACCCCGTACGTGCCCGCCGAGACCCGCGGCATCGAGCGCAGCGGGGACATCGCCCGAATGCTGCCCTCCGAAGCCATGATGCTCGGCCATCCCGAGCTGAAGCTGCTCTGGCACGCCCGGCGAGCCGAGCGCGCGCTGCTGACCTACCGGGTCGAAGGCATCGAGATCGAGCGCCACAGGGTGGAGCGCGAAGCTCTCGAAGAGACCGAGGGTCAGCGCCCACGGCCCGAGCGGGGCCCGATCATCGCCGTGCTGGACACCTCCGGCTCCATGCACGGGCTGCCCGAGCAGGTGGCCAAGGCCCTGGTGCTCGAGGCTGTGCGTACCGCTCACGCCGAGAATCGGCGCTGCTTCCTGTTCGCCTACAGCGGGCCTGGGGACCTCATCGAGCACGAGCTCGACATCTCGTCCGAGGGCCTGGGCCGTCTGCTCGAGTTCCTGGGGTTCAGCTTCGGCGGCGGGACCGATGTCGTGGGTCCCATGAATCGCGTACTGGAGACGCTGCGACACAACGACTGGAAGAAGGCGGACGTGATGTGGGTGAGCGACGGCGAGTTCCCGGTCCCCACGCAGCTGTCGCGTGCCGTGGGTGACGCCAGGGATGAGGGGACCCGCTTCCACGGCGTGCGGGTCGGGAGCCGTGGAGGGACCGGGCTCCACGCGCTGTGCGAGCCCGTGCACGAGTTCACGGACTGGCTGGATGTCGTTCGATGATTGAGGGGAGCCGACAACCCACCCCATTCGCTGCCATATCCCCGAGTTGCTGGCACGATGCTGGCTCGAACCGCCGGTAACTCGACCCTTTCTCGCCGAAACCCCCGAGTTGCCAGCGTGATCCTGGCCCAAACCGCTGGTAACTCGACCCTTTCTCGCCGAAACCCCCGAGTTGTCAGCGAAAACCGCCGGTAACTCGATCCATTCGCCGCGAAACCCCCGCGTTGCCGGCGCCTGGACCCAGCGGGGGCCGCCCGGCGCCCCCGCGGGGGCCGCGGGGGGGGGGCCCCCGGGCGCCCCCGCCCCGCCCCGGCGGCCGCCCCCCCCCCCCCCGCGCCCGCCTGGGCTATATCGCG
>CAYZVO010000105.1:3690-29774 GCA_964481655.1 uncultured Enterobacterales bacterium
CGCCGGGCCCGGGGGGGCGCGGCGCGGCGCCACGGCTGGCCCAGCTGGCGGTCGACCCGGGTCCTCAACGTCCCAGCCGGGGCGTCCTCACCCCACCAGCGGGCCCCGATCCAGGTCACCATCCCGCGGATCGGGGCTTGGGTCCGTGCTCGGGAGCCTGGCACGATGGTTGCACTGTGTTTGGGTCGAGTTATCACCGCCCGCGCTTCGGCATGGAGGCATCATGCGGTTTCTGTTCATCGCCCTCGCCCTCGCCCTGCCCGCCACCGCTCTGGCCGGGACCCCCTGTGGGACCCAGGGCAGCAACGTGCCCTTGACCGCCGAGACCCGGGCCACCCCGGAAGCCCAGCAGGCCCAGCAGGCCATCGTGGTCCCCAGCGTGGGCCCGAGCGGCAACCTCAAGGCCCCCAAGCAGGCCTACCCCCACTAGGGTCGAGCTTCCTTCCAACGCCCCGACGCGTGAGGCGTAGTCGACAGGCGTGATGACGGTGGCTCGCGGGCTACCGACAGCCGACGGCCGCAGGCTGGTGGCCTGCGTGGGAGCGACGTTGCTGGGGCCGCGCTCCGGCCTGCCGGGCGGGCGGGGCCTCCGCGGCGGGCCGGGGGCCTACGTCGCCGGGGGGGTGAACGTCGGTGGCGCCGGAGACACCGCTGCAGCCCCGGCCCTGGCGCGGCCTCCACTCGCCGGAGCCTCTGGTGGCGCTCGGAAGCCGACGGCCGACGGCCGACGGCCTGCTACTGCGCTGGCACGCCCGACCGCGCCTTGGCCTCGTCCACGATCTCCGAGGCCATGAACAGCGCCAGCTCCCGCAGCTGCTGCGGGGCGTCCTCGGCCGTGGCGACCAGGCTGTACATGGGGACCGCCTCCACCAGGCGATCCCGACGGCGGAGCAGGTCGGCCACCAGGTAGGTCAGGCGGATGAGCTCGTCCCGCTGGATCGACGGTGACCGCAGGCGGACCAGGTAGGCCTCGATGGCGAGATCCTGGAAGCGGGGCTCGATCTCGGTGGCCAGCACGCGCATCCGCGCGACCTTGGCCTGCACGTCGGCGGACAGCCCAGGCAGGGCCTCGAGCTGGTCGAGGTAGCTGTCCCGCAGCGCACCGTCGCCGTAGCGATGGGCCACCCTGGCCAGGTTGTGCAGCAGCTTGACGCGCTCCGCGGTGGGCAGATCCTTCTGCAGCTCGACGGGGCCCTGCTCGAGCAGCTGCTTGGCGGCGACCGGACCCTCGAGGCCCACGAACACCCCCACCACCTCGTCGCGCACGGTCCAGCTGGCCTGATGGTACAGCTCGCCGATGAAGCCTTCGTCCTTGCCCAGGGCCCGGTAGAAGCGGGCCGCGATGGCGTAGCGGTCCCAGACCTCGAGGGCGTCGGGGTCGGGATGATCGGCCTGCACAGCCTCGGCGATGGGCTTGAGCGCCAGCAGGGTCTGCTCGTCGAAGACCTGGTCGAAGTCCGCGCCGTAGAGGGAGAGCAGATCCTCGGGGCAGGTGGAGACGGCGTAGGCCCGCCACTGACCCTTGGAGGAGTAGGTGCACAGATCGCTGTCGAAGCCGCCGTGGCTGTTGCGGGTGACCAGCTCGTTGATCTTCGACGGCGTGCCGTCCAGGGGGCAGGGCGCCGTGTGCCAGGCGACCTTGGTGGCCATGGCGGGGGCCGCGTGCAGCAGCAGCCCGAGGGCGGCGGTGAGCATCAGGCGAGTGGAACGCGTCATGGGGGCTCCGGAGGTGCACGACCCCTCAGGGGGCGGCGAAGCTTCCCCTGTTAACGCGACGGAGGCGCCGCGCTCCGAGCCGGGAGCGCCCGAAGCCCGGGATCAGCGGGTGATGAGCGAGCTGAGCAGGCCCAGCCGCTCGGCCTTGTCGCGCACCACCAGCGCCGGGATCGGCGAGCGCATGGCGATGCGCTCCGCGGTGCTGCCCAGCAGCAGGGCGGCCAGGCGGGTGCGACCGTGGGCGCCCAGCACGATGGCGTCGGCGCCGAGATCCTCGGCCGCGCCCATCAGCGCGTCGCTGGCGTGCTCCTGCTCCACCACGAGCAGGGGCTCGACGTGGGCGGACTCGGGCAGCACGGGCAGCACGTCGTTCTGGAAGTGGGCCAGGGCGTTCTGCTCCAGCTTGCTCTTGGCGTCCTCGTGGTTCAGGCCGCCGTAGGCCAGGCCGGCGGCCAGGCTGTAGGCGAAGACCGGGGTGACCTTGGCGTACAGGGCCGCGGCGAGCTCGAGGGCTTCGGTGGAGCGCCGGGAGAAGTCGACGCCGACCACGGCGTGGGCGTGGGCCGTGGAGCTGCCCTCGGGCACCACCAGGGTGGTGCAGGCGGAGTTGCGCAGGATGTCCCGGCCCAGCGCGCCCTTGTCCGGGTGGCTCGCGGGCTCGTTGAAGCGGCCCAGCAGCAGCAGATCGACGTTCTCCACCTCGATGATCTCGAGGATCTGATGGGAGGGGTTGCCCACGGAGTACAGGTCGATCACGTCGATGCCCGGGAGGCGGGCGCGCAGCTGATCGGCCAGGGCGTGCAGCCGGGCGTGGGCGTCGCTGCCAGGGTGCGGCTCGAGCTCGCCGAGCAGCTCGGCGGGGAGGGCGTCGTGGCGGCGCACGTGGGCCAGGACCACCCGCTTGGCGCCCAGGGGGGCCACGACGGAGGCGCAGGTGTCGAGCAGGAAGGCGTCGCGGGCGTCGAGGGCCACGCCGATGAGGATCGTGCCGAACATGGGGAGTGGACTCCGGGGTCAGGCGTTGGGAGGTTTGGAGAGGGGGCTGCCCGACACCTTGGAGTGGCGCTCGTAGGGGAGCTCCCGGACCAGGTCGGCCATGCGCCGCAGCTGGTCGTAGGTGCGCTCGAGGCGCTGGGCCACGCCGGGAGGCAGGTCACCGCGGGTGGTGAGCAGCTCGATGGAGCCCATGGCCACGGTGAGCGGCTGGTTGAGCTCGTGGGCCATGTTGCGGCCGCCGATGGCTTCCTTGGCCCGCACTTCGGTCTCGATGAGCTGGCGGGTGGTCTCTTCGAGCCGCTGGCTCATGGCGTTGAGCTCGCGCATGTCCTGCAGCAGGCAGACGTAGGCCACCACCCGGCCTTCGCTGCCGCGCACCGCCGCGCCGTAGAAGCGCACGGGCAGGTGCTCGCCGATGAGGGTGCGCACACGCAGGTCGTTGCTGTAGGCTTCGCCCGCCTTGCGGCCGGCCAGGGCCCGCTCGAGGCGGGGCACTTCCGTGGGGTCGGCGAAGAAGTCGCTGATGACGTGGTCGTCCAGCGCCGCCTGACGGGAGCAGCCCAGCAGGCGCTCCGCCGCGGGGTTGAACAGCAGGATGCGGCCCTGCCGGTCGAGGGCGAGGACGGGGTGGGACAGGGAGTAGACCAGGGTCGACAGCAGGTCCTGCAGCGGCACCGCGCCGTCGTCGTCGCCCTGCAGCTCGGCGCTGGGGGGCTCGCTGACGGCGTCGCGGGCGTAGGAGAGGTGGGCCTCGATGCGGAAGCGCAGATCCTGGGGGTGGGCGGGCAGGCGCACGTGGTCGCGGGCCCCCGCGGTGATCAGGCGCGCGCCCTCCGAGGCGTAGGTGCCTGGGGAGGCGGTGACCACGGGCAAGGAGGGCAGCAGATCCCGCAGCTGCCAGCAGGTCTCTTCCGCCGCCGAGACCCGCGAGCCCGCGTGCACCAGCACCAGCTGGGCCTGCGACGAGATCTCCGTGGGCTCCACCACCAGCTCGACCTCGAGCCCCGCGCTGGCCAGCAGCTGGAACCAGTCGGTGCTGGCGGGATCCAGGTCGATGACGGCGATGCGGGCCATGGCGGGGAGCCTGGGAGCGTGGGGACTGCGATCAATAACCGGAATGTCCGGGGGGAGCGTGGGGGTGGTAAGCGTGAGACAGCGACACGGAGCCACCATGCGCACACTCATCCTCCTGCTCACTCTCACCACCGGCTGCGCCCACCACCAGCTGCACGCCTACCCCCTGCTCTACGAAGACGCCGCCAGCGCGGCCGCCACCGTGCAGGCCCTGGACAGCCGCGGCGTGCGCGCGGTGGTGCCGGTGGCCCGCACCAACATGCTGCTGGTGGAGGCGACCCCGACGGGCCAGGAACGCACGAAGGACCTGCTGCTGACCCTCGACGTGGACGCCGGCATCGACGAGGGCCCCGAGCTGCTGGTGATCTACCTGCTCGAGCACCGCAGCGAGACCCTGACGCCGACCCTGCAGGGCCTGTGGGACCCCAGCGAGCTGCGCCTCGAGGCCGACGCCCGCGCCAACGCCATCATCGCCCGGGGCGACCGCGCCACCCTGCGCCAGCTGCGGACCGTCGTGGACCGCCTGGACGTACCGGAAGAGGCGCTGGTGCCGCCGGAGGTGGAGGAGTCGGCCACGATCGAGTGACGGCCGCTACTGCTCCCACCCCGCCAACACCGCCCGCTGCACCTCGGCCACGCTCACGCCGTGCTCCCGGGCGCAGGCGGCGCAGTCCTCGAACTCCGGCGTGGGTCGCGGCGGCTGCCCGGGGGGCTCCACCACCTTGACGCGGACGGCGCCGTAGGGGGTCTGCACGGTCTCGATGCGCCGGGGCAGGCACCAGCGCTCTTCCATCCGGTGCCGCAGGCCGATGGTGCTCGAGTGCGCCAGCAGCGCCTCGCCCACCGCCCGGGCGAGGCCCGGGGGCGCGATGACCCGCAAGGACAGGGCCGGGCGGCCCTTCTTGCCCAGGCCCGGGGTGGTGGTGAGGTCCACCGCGCCCGCCGCGAAGAGCGCGTCCCGCAGCGGCGGCAGCCACTCGCCGGGCATGTCGTCGACCTGGGCCTCGATGACCGCGACCCGATCACCGGCGATGGGAGCCTCGGCGGGCTCCCCCAGGATGGCCCGCAGCACGTTGGCCACCGGGCCCCCGTCGCGGGTGCCGGCGCCGTGGCCCACGCCCTGCAGGGTCATGGCCGGCAGGGGGCCGGGCTCGGCCAGGGCGGCCAGCACCGCGGCACCGGTGGGGGTGACCCACTCGCCGGGCCCCGGGGCCGGGCGCACGGGCCAACCCTCGAGCAAGGCCAGGGTGGCCGGGGCGGGCAGGGGCATCTGGCCGTGGGCGGTCTTGATGGCGCCATGGCCCAGGGGCGGGGTGCCGGCCACGATGCGCTCCACGTCGAGCTGCTCGAGGGCGAGGCACGCGCCTACGATGTCGGCGATGGAGTCCACCGCGCCCACCTCGTGGAAGTGGACCCGCTCGACGGGCACGCCGTGCAGCCGACCTTCGGCCACGGCCAGGCGCGCGAAGACCGCCAGGGACCGCTGCCGGACCCGCTCCGGGAGGGGCGCGGCCTCGAGGACCCGCACGATGTCGGCGTGGGCCCGGTGGGGGGTGTCGGGCCCCGGGGGCTCGACCACGAAGCGGGTGGCCGAAAAGGCCCCGCGCATCACCCGCTCGGTGCGCACGGGAAGGGGGCCGAAGCCGAGGCCGTCGAGGCCCGCGGAGATGGCGTCCAGCTCGGCGCCGAGGTCCAGCAGGGCGGCCACCAGCATGTCGCCGGCGATGCCGGCCTGCAGATCGAGGAAGAGCACGCGCGCCATGGGCCTCACCGCCGGTTGATGAGGGCGGCCTGGCAGGCCGCGCCGAAGCCGTTGTCGATGTTCACCACGGACACACCCGGGGCGCAGCTGTTCATCATGCCCAGCATGGCGGCCACGCCCTCGAAGGCCACGCCGTAGCCCACCGAGGTGGGCACCCCGATGACCGGCCGGCCCACCAGGCCGGCGACCACCGACGGCAGCGCGCCCTCCATGCCCGCCACCACGATGACCGCCCGGGCCTCGCGCATGGCCGACAGGTGGCCCATGACCCGGTGGATGCCCGCCACGCCCACGTCGCGCACCCGCAGCACCGGGTGGCCCAGGGCCTCGAGCACCACCGCGGCCTCCTCGGCCACCGGCAGGTCGCTGGTGCCCGCGCAGACCACGGCCACGCTGCCCAGCACGTCGGGCTTCGGGCCACCGTCGGCGGCGGGCAGCACCATCACCCGCGCCACGCGGTGGTCCACCACGGCGGGCAGGGCGGCCCGGACGAGGGCGGCCTTGGCGTCGTCCACCCGGGTGGCCACGGCGACCTGGCCGGCCTCGTGCAGGCCCTGCAGCAGCAGGCTGATCTGCTCGGCGGTCTTGCCCTCTCCGAAGACGAACTCGGGCAGGCCCGTGCGCTCCTGGCGGGACACGTCGAGGTGGGCGAAGTCGAGCTGGGGCTGGTGAGCGGCGAGGCGCTCGAGGCGGGCCAGCGCGTCGTCGATGCTCGAGTCGCCCTGCTGGAGGGTCTCGAGCACTGCGCGGAGGGCGTCGCGGTCCATGGGGGGCTCCGGTGTGGTGACGGGCGATCCTAGCGCGTCCTGCCAGCGACGGACACGGCAGTTATTGTGCAAGGTGCTCTGCACTGCGGAAGCTCCCCGCCCCACCGGGGGTCCGAGCAGCGCACGTCCCGATCCCTGCCCCCCCGAGCGTGAGCCGTGCGCAGCCGCCACATCGTCCTGTCCCTCGCCCTCCTGCTCGCCGCGACCTCCCCCGCCGTGGCCCAGGACGCCGACGAGGACAGCCTCGAGCTGTACACCTCCGCCATCCGGCTGGTGAAGGACCGCTACCTCTACCCCGAGACCATCACCGCCGAGGCCCTGCTCGAGGGCTCCGCCGAGCAGCTCATCGACCGCATCGAGTGGCTGATGCTCGAGGCCGACAGCAACACCGTGACCTTGCGCCACGGCGAGGACGATCCCTTCGCCACCATCGAGGTGGGCGGCCTGGACGACCTGCCCCGGGCCATGGCCGCGCTCGAGCTCGCCGTGCGGGACGCCGGCTACCCCATCCGGGACACCGTCAAGCTCGACGTGCAGATCCTCCGGGGGGCCACCGAGCGCCTGGACCGGCACTCTGCCCTGCTGGCCGGCCGCCGCCTGTCCCGCTTCGAGGAGCGCATCAGCGGCAAGCTCACCGGCATCGGCATGCGCTACCGCCTCGAAGAGGGCGAGTTCCTGGTGCGCTCGGTCTTCGAGGGCGGCCCCGCGGAGCTGTCGGGGGTGCGCGCCGACGACGTGCTGCTGCGCATCGACGGCATCTCCACCACCGGCATGACCACCGACGACATCAAGGACCGCATCAGCGGGCCCGAGGGCTCCACGGTGCGGCTGGAGATCCGCCGGGGCGAACGCGAGCTGACCCTCGACATCGAGCGGGCCGAGGTCTCCATCCCCAACATGGAGCAGGAGATCCTGCCCTCGGGCGTGGGCTACCTCTCCATCGCCCACTTCTCCGAGCAGACCGTCGAGAACCTCCGGCGCGCCCTGGCGGAGCTGGCCAGCCAGGGGGCCCTCGAGCGCGGGCTGATCCTCGATCTGCGGGGCAACACCGGCGGATCGTTGATCCAGGCGGCCCGCAGCGCCGACCAGTTCCTGACCGACGGACGCCTGGTGCGCACCGCCGGCCGCGACGGGGCCCCGGTCTCGAACCTCATCCGCCAGATGGACGCCGACGACGAGGGCACCGAGCCCCCCGTGCCCCTGGTGGTGCTCACCGACAGCCGCACCGCCTCGGGCTCCGAGATCCTGGCCGGCGATCTGGCCCTGCTGGACCGCGCCATCCTGGTGGGCCAGCGCACCTACGGCAAGGGCACGGTCCAGAAGATCTACAACCTGCGCTCGGACGTGCGCCTCAAGCTCACCGTGGCCGAGTACCTGCTCATCGACGACGTCTCGGTCTCCTACGCCGGGCTCGCCCCCGACATCGCCACCGGCGAGGTGATCTTCGACTCGAGCGGTGTCCGCTACGACCGCGACAGCGGCGACGAGCAGGCCCTGCTGTTCGTGCGGGAGCGCCCCGGCTGGCGAGAGCTGGACGAGCTGTCCGTGCGCAGCGACCCGGAGCTCGACCTGGCCGAGCGCATCGTGCTGCGCAGCCGCGGACCCCGCCGCGACGACGTGCTGGCCGCGGCCGACACCGTGATGGCCGAGTGGCGTATCGACGAAGATCAACGGCTGGTGGACGCCTACGCCGCCGGCGACATCGACTGGAGCCCCCTGCCGGCCCCGCAGCTGGACGCCTGGGCCGACCAGAGCCCGGAGGTCCGCGTCCAGCTCGAGACCGACGGCCCGGCCCGCGCCGGTGAGCCGGTGGTGCTGCGCGCCCGGGTGGACAACCTCGGCGACGCGCCCCTGCACCGCGTGGTCGTGGAGCTGTGGTCCCAGAACCGCACCTGGAGCGGCCTGACCCTGCCGGTGGGCTACCTCGAGCCCGGCGCGAGCGCCGAAGGCCGCCGCATCGTCAAGCTGGCCGCCGACGATCCGGCCAGGGTGGACGACGTCTCCGTCCAGATCCATGCCCAGGGCCGGCCCTCGGCCACCGCCGAGAACACCGAGCTGCGCATCCGGGATCGCGAGATCCCCCAGCTGAGCGTCCGCGCCAGCCTGCTGCCCTACCCCGACGAGGACCTCCCGGAAGGCTCGGAGAGCTGGCGCGCGGAGCTGCTGCTGGAGAACCAGGGCCGCGAGGACCTCCACGGCGTGCGGGTGCGCTTCGAGTTCCCCGAGGACGACAGCGTCGAGCTGGTGGACCGCGAGGGCCTGCTGCCCCACCTGCCCGCCGGCGAGCAGCATCGCCTCGATCTCTGCCTGGTCACCACCCCCGAGCACGAGGGCGAGCTGCTGGACCTGGACCTGCGGGTCGACGCCGAGCACTGGGGCCGGCTGGTGCGCTGGGACCTACCCCTGGCCACCGACGGCGAGGGCGTGACCCACCGGGCGCCGGAGCTCCGCCTCTCCAGCCGGGCCGTGGTCACCGCGGGTGAGCCCACCCGCATCGGCATCGAGGCCAGCGACGATGTGCGGGTCGAGCACGCCGTCTCCTACGTCAACGGCCACAAGGCCCGCTACAGCCCCGGCGGCGGCCGCCAGCTGAAGGACAGCCTCGAGCTGGTCCCGCTGGTGGGCTCCAACCGGGTGGTCGTGACCGTCGAGGACGACCAGGGCCACCGCAGCACCGCCACGGCCTACGTGCTGGGTCGCGTGCCGGACGAAGAGCCCGCAGTGGCCGAAGAAGGCGAGGAATCGACCAGCACACCCTGAAGCGCTCCCGCCTTCGATCCGATGGGCAGTGCGTCCCGCGACGACCCCGCGCGCGGACCGAGGAGCGCCCATGTCCCGCCGCCTGCCCTGGCTCGCCCTGTCCCTCTCCCTGTGCGCCTGCGGAGCCCGTCCGGACCTGCAGGATCAGCCCCTGGACCCCGAGGTCGAGGGGGTGGACGAGGATCCCGTGGACAGCGGCTGGGACGAGCCGGTGGCCGAGGCCCCCTGGACCGACCTGTCCGTCGGAGACGCCGACGACCCGGACGACGATGACGGCTGGGAGCCCCCCTTCGACCCCTGGTCCCTCGGCGTCGTGGTCTCCGGCGACCTGGGCTCGCCCGACGAGCCCTACCAGAGCGACTTCGAGGGCGCGGCCGCGGTGGGCGGATCGGCCTGGATGGCCTGGTTCAGCCTCAACGACGTCTGCGGCGAGCCGGTGCCCTTCTCCCTGTTCGCCGACGGCACCGTGAACGTGACCGGGGCGGTGAACAACGGCGGCGTCGAGGCCGGCGGCGACATCACGATGACCGGCGCGTCGGTGGACGGCTCGGTGGTGGGCGGCGGCGACCTGATGAGCGGCTCCGGCCACATCGCCGGCGACCTCTCCCTGGGCGGCGTGAACCAGGCCGGCGGCACGGTGAGCGTCGCAGGCCAGACCCAGGAGCACTGCCCCTACTCCCCCGTGCTGGACCTCGACGCCCTCGAGGACTTCTTCGGCCAGGCCAGCGCGGCGGTGGACGAGCTGATCCCCACCTGCGAGGCCAGCGAGCGCTACGGCGAGCTGACCCTCGAGCTCGCCGACGGCGTGAACGTGGTCGAGCTGGACGCCGAGGACCTCGAGGACGCCTGGGGCGTCACCATCCGCGGCCCGGCGGACGCCGAGCTGTACATCAACGTGCGCACCGACAGCCTCGCGCTGGACGGCATGGTCTGGACCTACGACGGGGGCATCAGCCCCACCGCCACCATGCTGAACCTGCCCGAGACCCAGCAGCTCGAGATCAGCCAGGGCGACCACCACGTCAACATCCTGGCTCCGGCGGCCGCGGTCAGCTTCCCCTCGGGCCTGGTGACCGGCAACCTCGTCGCGGCCTCGCTCTCCGGCGGTGGCCAGGTCAACTGCGGCCACTTCGACGGCGGGCTGGGGCGCTAGCGCCCGCTACTCTTCCGGGCTGCGGCCCCGCGCCAGCAGGATGCTGCGCTCCCGCAGCGCCAGGAAGGCCGGGAAGAACAGCGTGGCGGCCACGAAGGTGCAGGCGATGCCGATGATGGCCAGCCAGCCCATGCTGCGCAGGCCCACGTGGTGGGAGACCAGGCTCGAGCCGAAGCCCACCGCGGTGGTCATGGAGGCCAGCAGCGCCGCCACGCCGGTGCGGCGCACCACCAGCGCGAGGCTGCCGGTGCCCTCCTCGCGGTAGCGGTGGAAGATGTGCACCGCGTTGTCGATGCCGATGCCGATCAGCGACGGCAGCACGATGAGGTTGAACATGTTGATCTCGATGCCCGTGGCGTGCAGCAGCCCCACGAAGACCAGCATGCCCACCCCCAGGGGGAAGACCACCAGCGCGGTGACGCGCAGGCTGCGGAAGTCCAGCAGCAGGAAGAGCACCACCACCACCGAGGCCAGCAGCAGAAGCCGGGGCCCGTCGGCCTGGATCAGCCGGTAGACCCAGGCGATGATCAAGGTCTCGTCGGCCAGCTGGTGGCTCACACCCTGCTCGCCCAGGCGCCCAGAGAGCAGCTGCAGCTCGTCCTCCCAGGCGGCCGCCTCCCAGTCCGCCCAGCTCGGTGACGACGGCCAGACATAGACCAGCAGGGCGTCGCCGGCGGGGGTGACGAAGCGCTGAGCGACCGCCTCGGGCAGCTCGTCCAGCCCCCAGGGCTCCGAGGCCACCAAGGCCCGGGCCTGGCGCAGGCGGGCGCCGCGCTCCTGATCCCCGGCCCCCGCGTAGCGGTCCAGGGAGGGGTGGCCCACCACCGCCGACAGCCGCTCGATGCGCTCCCGCCGCTCGTCCACGTCGTGGGGCACCAGGTGGGCGGCGGACATCGCCCGGCCGAAGCGGGACGCGCGCCCGTCGGGCAGCCCCCCCTCGCCGAGGGCGCGGGCCTCGCGCTCCACCGCGCGGGCGTCGTCCAGGTCGTCCACCAGGAACACGGCAGGGTTGAAGCCGGCCCCCAGCTGGGCGTCCACGTACTGCAGGAACTCGGTGGCCGGGCTCTCCCCCCGCAGCAGGCGGTAGTCGTTGCGGAAGGGCACCGAGGAGGCGAACACGGCCCCGTACAGGGCCACCACCAGCATGATCACGACCACCGGCCAGGCGACCACGGGCCGGATGCTGCGGGCCCGCAGGGGCGCGCTGGGGGCCCCTGGCGGACGCAGCCGCCGATCCAGCAGCAGCAGCACCGGAGGCAGCACCACGAAGACCGAGATCAGGGTCAGCAGCACCCCCAGGCCGGCCACCAGCCCGAACTCCGAGAAGCCCCGGAAGCGGGCCACCGCGAAGCTCAGGAAGGTCCCCGCGGTGGTCAGCGCCCCGGTGAGCGCCGGCGGCAGGGTGCCCCGCACCGCCGCCCGCACCGCGTCCTCGGCGCTGTGGCCCCGGGTGCCGCGCTCCTGCTGGTAGCGCACGAACAGATGGATCCCGAAGTCGATCCCCAGGCCGATGAGCACCGCCACCAGCAGGCCGGTGATGACGTTGAGGTGCCCGACGCCGAGCCGGGCGAGCCCGAAGGTCCAGGTGATGCCGCACAGCAGCGCCCCGCCCACGGCGACGGGCGCCAGCCAGCGCCGGGTGGCGAGGCCCAGCAGCCCGATGCCCACCACCAGCGCCACCACCGAGGCCCGGCGCAGGTCGGCCCGCATCACGTGGTGCTGCTCCTGCACCACGGCCAGGTTGCCGGCGTAGCGCACCCGAAGCCCGTGGGCGGCGGGATCGAGCTCCTCCAGCACGGCGTCGATGGCCGCGAGCAGGGCGGTGCCCTCGGCCATGTCCGAGAACTTGATGGCGGGCACCACCAGCAGGAAGCTGAAGCGGCCGTCGTCGCTGTGCAGCACCGCGCCGTCGAAGGGCAGATCCCCGCGCTCCCGGTCCACCAGCGCCTCGACCCGGGACCAGGCCGTGTGTGGATCGGTGCCCCCGAAGGGGAAGCTGGTGGCCTGCACCGCCCGGTGCACGGCGACGACCAGCTCGTCGAGGGTCTCCGACTCCATCAACCAGATGCCCCGGGAGGCGAAGAAGTCCACCGGCAGCTCGAGATCCGCCGTCCGGACCCCGTCCAGGGGCCGGATCCGCTCCACCAGAGCCTCGCCGAACTGCACCCGGGCGACCGGGTCCTCACCCTCGATGGCCACCACCAGCTGCCTGAAGCCCCCGGTGCGCTCCCGCACCGCGTCGGTCTCGGCGATCTCCGGCGCCCCCTCGGGCAGCAGAGCCTCGTAGCTCGAGTCGAACTTCAGCCCGGAGGCCAGCAGCCCCATGAGCGCCGTCGCGGCCAGGGCCACCAGCAGAAAGCGCCACGGCGACGCGATCTGCGCGTCCACCAGGCGCCCGGCCCAGGCCTCGGGATCGATCAGGGTGCGGCGCACAGCGTCCAGGGGGGGAGAGGGTCGCCGTCTCTAACCGGAGCGCGCGGAGCTCAGACCCGGATCATCACGATCTTGCGCATGATGAGCCCCCCCACCGTCTGCAGGAAGATCAGGAAGAAGATCAGCACCCAGCCGATCCATGTGGACCACATCCGGGCCATCAGCTCGTGGTCGAAGGCCCACAGGATGGCGCCCAGGGCGAAGGGCATCACGCAGATGATCACGGCCTGGGCCACGCCCTGGGCGGTCATGGTCTTGATCTTGCCCTTGACCTTCTTGCGCTCACGGATGGTGTAGCCGATGGTCTGGAAGGTCTCGGACAGGTTTCCGCCGGACTGCCGCAGGATGTTGATGCTGGTGACCAGGATCTGGACGTCTTCGGTGCCGATGCGCTTCTCGAGGTTGAGCAGGGCTTCCTCGAAGGGCACGCCCACCCGCTGCTCGCTCAAGACCAGCCCGAACTCCTCGGAGATGGGGTTCGAGAGCTCTTCGACCACCATCTCCATGGTCTGGATGAGGGACAGGCCAGAGCGCAGGCCGTTGGACATGAAGGCCAGCGCGTCGAGCAGCTGATCCTCGAAGCGGTCGATGCGCCAGTTCCAGATGCGCTGCACGATGATGCGGGGCAGCCGGAAGCCGAAGGGCAGCTTGAAGGGGGCGAAGACCAGCACCGCACAGATGCACAGGCGCAGGATGAGGTAGCCCATGCCGTCGGGCAGGGCCGAGGTGAGCCACCAGCCAAAGGCGAAGAACAGCCCCATGGAGAACAGGATGGACAGCACGCACCAGCGGGGCTCCACCCGGATGAACATGGCGTCGAACATGTCCACCATCCACTGCACGTAGCCGGCGGTGGCGTTGTGGAACTTCTCGAAGACCCAGGGGGCCAGGGTCAGGCCGAGCAGGAACCAGCCGATGACGAACAGGCCGAAGCCACCCAGCCGGAAGATGGTGAGGAAGTCCCACCACAGCGGCATCATGCTGATGGTGTCAGGATCGATGGGCATGTCCATCAGCGCCTCCCTCCGCGCCCACCGCCGCGGCCGCCGCGTGGGGTGTAGCCGCGGGGACCGGGGCCGCCCGCCTGCACCTCGGCGAAGATGCCCTTGGGCAGCGCGATGCCCATGGCCTCGAGCTTGGTGATGAACTTGGGCACGAAGCCGGTGGCCACGTAGCGGCCCAGGACCTTGCGGTTCTCGTCCATGCCCTCCTGCTTGAACACGAAGATGTCCTGCAGGGTGATGGTCGGGCCTTCCATGCCCGTGATCTCGGAGATCTTGGTGACCTTGCGGGTGCCGTCGAGCATGCGCGCCTGCTGCACGATGATGTGGATGGCGTTGGCGATCTGCTCGCGGATGGCCTTGGACGGCAGCTCGAGGCCGGTGAACATGACCAGGGTCTCGAGGCGGGAGATGCAGTCCCGGGGCGAGTTCGAGTGGATGGTGGTCAGGGAGCCGTCGTGGCCGGTGTTCATGGCCTGGAGCATGTCCAGCGCTTCGGAGCCGCGACACTCGCCCACGACGATGCGATCGGGGCGCATCCGCAGGCAGTTCTTGACCAGGTCGCGGATGGTGATGGCGCCTTCGCCCTCGATGTTGGCGGGGCGGGACTCGAGGCGCACCACGTGGGGCTGCTTGAGCTGCAGCTCGGCGGAGTCCTCCACGGTGACGATGCGCTCGTCTTCCGGGATGAAGCTGGACATCACGTTGAGCAGCGTGGTCTTGCCCGAGCCGGTGCCGCCGGAGATGAGGATGTTGAGCTTGGCTTCCACGCAGGAGCGCAGCAGGTCGGCCATCTCTTCGGTGACCGAGCCGAACTCGATGAGGTTCTGGACGGTGAGCGGGTCCTTCGAGAACTTCCGGATGGTGAGGCTGGGACCTTCCAGCGCCAGGGGCGGGATGATGGCGTTGACGCGGGAGCCGTCGGGCAGGCGCGCATCCACCATGGGCGATTTCTCGTCGATGCGGCGCCCGATGGGGTGCACGATGCGCTCGATGACCCCGAGCAGCTGGGCGTCGTCGGTGAAGTTGGCGTCCACCTCGACCAGCTTGCCCTTGAGCTCGATGTAGGTCTGGTCCCGGCTGTTGACCATGATCTCGGTGATGGAGTCGTTGGCCAGCAAATCCTCGAGGGGTCCCAGGCCGAGGGCTTCGTCGAGGATCTCCTTGACGATGCGCTCGCGCTCGTGGCGATCGGTGATCGAGCGACCCTCGTCATCCATCAGGCGGCAGACCGCGGTGTAGGCCTGCTTGCGGAGGGCGCCCTCCTTCTCCTCGGACTCGTCCATCTCCTTGTTCAGCTTCTTGAGGTCGATGACCTCGACCAGGCGCTTGTGGATGACCATCTTGAGCGCGGTGCGCGGGTCGATGCTCTTGCGCTGGCTGCGGGCCTTGGAGCCGCGGGCCTTCATCCACTGGCCGATCTGTTGGGCCTGCCGGGAGCTCTCGGCGTCCAGGCCGACGATGCGGCCGCCCTCGATCTTGATGCCCTGGGGCCGCTGCATCTGGCCCATGGACTCGAGGGTCTTGGACTCGAGCAGCTTGGTGATGAACTCGTCGTAGAAGCGGCTGATGGCCGCCCGGGGCTGGTGGGCCACGAAGGGCTGGCCCTGCATGGAGGCCTGCTGGCAGGTGGGATCGTCCTGGATCAACGACACCAGCACCGGCCGCTGCAGCTTCTGGGTGATCATCTCGAGGGGCACGCCCACGGACTGGTCGTAGCGGTTGAGGATCACCTTGATGAGCTGGGCGGGGAAGTGCAGGCTCTGCAGCCGCTCCACCAGACGACGGGTGTGGTTGAGCACCAGCACGTCGGGGCTGGCCATCAGGAAGACGCCGGAACTCTGCTCCATCATCTTGACGTTGAGCTGGTTCACGTCGGCGCCGCAGTCCACCACCACGAAGTCGCAGAGCGGCTTGACCAGGTCGAACAGGCGGCCGAAGGTCTCGGGATCCACGCCGCGGGCCGCGCCCGGCTCCACGGCCAGGGGCAGGAAGCCCACCCCGGTGGGGTGGATGGAGATCTGCCGTGACATGGTCTGGGTGTCGAGCTTGTCGAGGTAGGGGATCAGCTCCACCACCCCGCGCTGGGGCTTGACGCCCAGCAAGGCGGCGACGTCACCGGCGCCTTCGATGTCGGCCTCGACGAGCAGGACCGAGGCCTGCGTCTCCTTGCGCAGGGACATGGCGGCGTTGACCGCGAAGGTGCTCTTGCCGACGCCGTCTCGGGCGCCGCCGACCGCGATGATGCGTGCGGGGGCTCGTGCCATGGCCTACTGGCGGACCTCGATCAGGTTGAACTTGTCCTGCAGATCCCGGTTGGCCTGGGTGCTGTTCTCGTAGACCTGGGGGGTCACGAACACCAGGAACTGGGACTTGGACTTCTTGTAGTCCTTGCTCTTGTAGAGCGTGAAGACCGGGATGCCGACGTCGGAGCCGCCCTCGGGCACGCGGTTGTACTCGATGCGGTCGGACAGGCGCTGCAGGCCGCCGATGACGATGCTCTCGCCGGCGCGGCAGTACTCCGAGGTGGTGATGGTGGACTGGTCGATCATCTGGTAGCCGGAGGGCGCGATCTCACCGAGCGCGCTGACCTCGACGGTGATGCTCAGGTCCACGTCGGTGCCCTGGGCGAAGGGGGTGACGATCAGGTTGATGCCCACTTCCTCGTACTGGACGGTGATCTGACCGTTGGGGCCCATGATCGCGAAGGGCACCTTCGCGCCGGAGAAGATGCTGGCCGTGTCGGCGGACTTCACCGCCACCGAGGGGTTCTCGAGCACCCGGGCGTAGCCGGAGGTGCGGGCGCGATCGAGGCGCGGCAGGATGCCGTAGAGGGTGGCCTGGGCGTAGCCGGTGATGTCACCCCAGCCCGCGGCGGAGTCGTAGGGGGCCTGGAAGAAGAACTCGATGCCACTCTCGGTGGCCAGCGGCGACCACTCGACACCCCAGGAGTCCACCAGGGACTTGGTCAGCTCGACGAAGTGCACGATGACCACCACCGTGTCGGTGCGGCCGGGGATGCGCTCGGCCTCGCGGATCTCGAGGACGTTGATGACGTTGTTGTAGTAGGCCCGGGCGATGGCCTCGGCGCGGTCCGAGGCGGTGCTCGAGTGCACGACGCCCTCGAGCAGGATCTTGTCGGAGACCAGCCGCACCTGCACACCCGGCACGCCGATCTCCTTCTGGATCAGGTCGGCCAGCAGGCGCTGGGACACCGGGGAGAGCCGCACCATGGAGACCACCAGGGGCTCGCGGTCGGCCAGGTTGTTGACCCGCTGCAGGTCCTCGTCCAGGGACACCTCGCCCTGCACGTAGACCCGGTCGTTGACCACCTTGAAGTTCAGGCCCTCGACGTCGTCGAGCAGCTGCTGCACGTTCTTCATGACCCGCGAGAGGTTGGCGGGGATGACCGTGATCTCGAACTGGTCACGGCGCACGCCGGTGATGTCGTAGACGATGATGTTGGTGGTGCCCGCCTTGCGGCCGGCGACCAGGATCTGCTGGGAGTCCCGCAGGGGGACCACCCGGATGATCTCCGAGGAGCCGCCGGAGACGTCGCCGTACTTGTACGGGATGTCGATGGCGATCTGGCTCGAGACCACGACCACCTGGTCGGGGATGGTCTCGTCCTCCTGGGCCAGGACCGTGGAGGGCAGGATCAGCAGCAGCAGGCCCAACAGGGCGAGCATGGGATGGCGCAGCATCAGAAGCCCCCGGACTGGATCAGGCGGTAGCGCGGCTTGGGGTTGTACCGGACCTGCTGGGGAATCCCCAGGGTCGAGTGGATGGTGGCGTGCTCGAGCTCGACGAAGCGATCGGCCTCCCACAGGGAGCGCAGGGTGAGCGACAGGGCGCCCAGCTCCTGGGCCAGGATCAGCTTCTGGGACTCGTTGGGGGTCAGCTCGAGGGTGACCGTGCGGGTGTCGTTCTGGCGCTGGACCTCGCGCCGGCGCTCGGTGCCGAACAGGTCGGAGGCCTCGCCGTCTTCACCGATGTCGTCGGAGGTCATGATGGTGGCCGAGGTCGGGCGGCCGATGTCGGCGCCCACCGCCAGCACGCGCACGTTCTGGAACAGGGTGACGGTGCGCATGTCGGACTTCTCGCCCTGGCCGAAGTCGAAGGTGCCCACCATGTCGACGTAGTTGCCGGGCTTGAGGTGCCCGCCCACCGCGGTGATGTTGTCCACGGCGATGGAGACGGCCCGGTGCTTCTTCTGCACGAAGTAGGCGAGCCCCGCGTCGTCGGCGCGGACCAGCTTGGTGGAGACCACCTGCTCGCCCTCGAGGATCGGATCGGCCGTGATCTGGCCGAGGATGTCTTCGACCGAGGACAGGGCCTTGGGCTGGCGCCACTTCCGCGGCACGTCGATGACCTTGACCATGGTCTCGTCGAGCTTGAAGTGGGCGGGGATGTTCCGCTCGGCCACCAGGGTGGGCAGCGGCTCGGATTGCCACAGCAGCTCCTTCTCCCGGCTGGCGACGTAGCGCCACTGGGCGAGGGAGGCGATGACTGCGACGATGAGAGCAACGACGAGGGCGCGCGGGTTCTTCAACGTGGCCTCCAGGATGCGCCAGCGCAGGCGCACGAGACGGGATCATATCAGATCGGGAGGCCTGTCCGTGTCCGGGGGGAAAACGGGCCGAAAAAGCCTAGCGCTGGTTGCCCGAGCCGTTGCGAGTCCCCGAGGACAGGACCACGCCGACGTCCGAGCGCATCGCGCTGAACCCCTGGGAGAACGGGCCGATGAACGTGTAGGCAGCCACCACCCCGCCGATGACCAGCACGGAGATGACCAGCATGTACTCCACGGTGCTCTGGCCGCGACGGGAGAAGGGGCGGGCGGGGCGGAGGGAGGTGGAGCTCATGACCAGAACCTGAAGAAGTCGGGGAACACCCGGGAGAGCACGTAGCCGGCGGCGATGACACTCGCGAAGGGCGCCACCATGGGCTTGGGGCCGTCGGCCTGGCGGAAGACCCCCGCCTTGACCACCCGGAACAGGGAGCGCAGCCGGCCGGCACGCCACAGCTGCACGATGCCCACCGGGATCTGCACGATGAGCACCAGGACGAAGACCCGGATGACCTCGAAGGGCCCCAGCACCGCGCCCACCGCCATCAGCAGCTTGGCGTCGCCGGCCTTCATCGCGCCGCCGAGGTTCCAGAACAGGAAGCCCGGCACGAAGGCGACCACGATGCCCAGCAGGCTGTTGAGGAAGGCCGGGAAGGCCGCGTCGAGCCCGTGGAAGATCAGGGCGAGGAGCGGGTGGACGACCAAGGCCAGGCCCATCACCCCGAAGGTGAGCACGTTGGGGATCTTCTGGGTGCGCAGGTCGGTGTAGACCGCCACAGCCAACATGCCCACGACCACGAGGTCCGCGGGGGTCAGGATGTCTTGGAGCGTCACGGGCCGGGCACCGGATCAGGGGTAGGGCATCTGGACGGTCCGACGGACATTGTCGAACGCGCCCCGCGCCCCCTCACCGAAGGCGATGAAGCCCAGCGCGATGGCCACGGAGAGGACGGAGATGGCGAGCACGTACTCGACGATGCTCTGGCCGCGGCGGGAGCGGGCGAGGCGCGTCATGGCTACCTCGCCGAGCCGGTGCCGACGATCTCGCCGGTGGAGAGGATGTCCTTGATGTCGAGCGCCAGGTTGTTCACGCCCTCTTGGAAGGTGGGCACGAAGATGTAGGCCGCCGCCACGATGGCGATGACGATCACGGAGATGAGCAGCATGTACTCGACGGTGGACTGGCCACGCCTGTTGAGCTGGAACATCAGCTGCGCCTTGGGGAAGGATGTGCAGACCCACATGGTAGCAAAACCCGGGCCAACACGCACGGAGCCGACCCGGGTCGGGCTCCAGGCTCCGCGAGCGAGCGCCCAGAACGCCCGCCTTCGCGGACCGAGCTGGTTTTTCCGCTGCTGTTCCACAGGGTTTTCCATAGGCAGGATCGCGGCCCTGACGGCTCGATCGTGGCCTCGAAGCCCCGACGGTGCGACAACGCTGCCCCACGAAGGCCGAGACCTTTGGGTCGCACGCCGGACTTCCAGCGCCGAATGGGCTACGATGGCCGCTCCCCGGGCTCCAAGAGGAGCCGAGCCAGGACCGAGCGGGAGATGACCCAGCCGGACACCACGACCTTCGGCAAGTACCGCATCCTCGAGCGCGTGGCCTCGGGGGGCATGGCCGAGATCTTCAAGGCCCGGCTCGAAGGCATCGGCGGGTTCCACCGCACCTTCGCCATCAAGCGCATCCTCCCCCACCTCACCTCGAACCCCGAGTTCGTGGACCTGCTGGTGGACGAGGCCAAGGTCGCCGGCCTGCTCTCCCACGCCAACATCGTCCAGATCCTCGACCTGGGACGCATCGACGAGCACTACTTCATCGCCATGGAGTTCGTCTCGGGGCACGACCTGGGCGAGGTGATGAAGCGCTGCCTCGAGAAGGGCATCACCCTGCCGGTGCCCCACGCGGTCTTCGTCTGCATCGAGGTGCTCAAGGGCCTCGAGTACGCCCACAAGCGCCAGGTCATGCGCGACGGCCGCCCGGTGCCCCTGGACATCGTGCACCGTGACATCTCCCCCTCGAACATCCTGGTGAGCAACCAGGGCGAGGTGAAGATCACCGACTTCGGCATGGCCAAGGCCTCGGTCAAGGCCCTCGAGACCATCGACGGGGTGGTCAAGGGCCGCTTCGACTACCTCGACGGCGCCCAGGCCGAAGGCCGCCCCGCCAGCCAGCAGAGCGACCTGTTCAGCCTCGGCGTGGTCTTCTACGAGATGCTGGTGGGCGACCACCCGTTCCGGCGCGACACGGACATGGCCACCCTCGAGGCGGTGCGCAGCGGGCAGTTCGAGCCGGCGTCCTTCGTCAACATGGACATCCCGCCGCAGCTGGACGACGTCATCGCCCGCGCCCTGTCGCCGGATCCCGCCGAGCGCTACGCGGACGCCACCTCGTTCAAGGAAGACCTGGACCGCTTCTTCCACGAGTCCGAGTTCATCTTCACCCAGTCCACCCTGGCGGCCTTCCTCAAGGGCCTGTTCCCGGAGCACAAGAAGCGCAACCGGATCGAGCGCCCCGCAGCGCCCCAGCCCGCCGACCCCGCCGGCCCCATGGCCCCGCCGCCCCTGGACGACTTCGACGAGGACATCCTGCCCACGGTGGTCAAGCAGAACCCCCTGGGGCAGCAGGTCTCCCCCTTCGAGCCGGCCAAGCCCAAGCCCCCCTCCCCCAAGCGGCCCTCGGCGGCCTCCTCGATCCACGAAGCCGCCACCATGCTGCGGCGGATCCCCGACGCCTCAGCGGCCAACCCCTTCGCCCAGCCGGCGGGGCTGAACGAGGCCGCCACCCTCATCCGGGCCAACCCGCTGCTGGACGGCGGTGAGCTGGGCGAGGTCGAGACCGCCATCAAGCGGCGCCCGACCTTCGACGGCAAGCCGCTGGACGCCTCGAGCACCCAGGTCCTCGAGGACGATCCCTTCTCACCGATGAAGGATCGCCCCACCCTGGCCCGCGAAGAGCTCGAGCGGCCCACCCTGGCCAGCCCCGAGCTGCCCCTGGATCCCGAGTCGGAGTCGGTGGCCCCCTGGGGCGCCCCCCCGCCTCAGGCGCCCCCAGCCCCCCAGCAGCCGGCCCCCCAGCAGCCACCAGCGCCCCAGCCGCAGCCGGTCCACCAGCCCACCGCGCCCCTGCCGCCGGCCCAGCTCCCCGCGCCCCCGAGCGCCCAGCCCCACCCGGGGGTCGCGCCCATCCCGCCCCACCAGCCCGTGGCCGCTGCGCCGGTCGCCCGGCCCCCCGCCCAGACCGGCGTCCCCATGCGCTCCATCATGGGCTACATGGCGGCCACCTTCGTCTTCGCCGGCATCCTCGGCGCGATGGTGGGCTTCGTGGGCGGCATCATCATCACCCAGAAGGTCCTCGAAGGCCGCACCATGGTCGCAGCGGTGCCCTCGGGTCCGGCGCAGGTCACCTTCGTGCTTCCCGTGGGAGCCACCCTCGAGCTCGACGGCGAGTCTCAGGACGGCGGTCCCACCTTGATCCGCGAGCTCGACCCCGATGAGCCCCACGACGTCCGCGTGCTCATCGAGGGCCAGCCGCCCATGTCCTTCCCACTGTCACTGACGGCCGGTGAGCACCGCACCGTGCTCATCCCCGGAGCCGTCACGGAGTAGCGCCGACGTGAGCGCCCAGCCACCGGCTCAGCGAGCCGACACCACCATCGCATCCAAGCCCTCCATCGGTCCCATGATCAAGGCCTTGCGGCCCAAACAATGGACCAAGAACGGCCTGGTCTTCGCCGCCCTGATCTTCGCCTACGAGTTCGACAACCCCGAGGCATGGATCCTCGCAGCGGGCGCCTTCGCGGCCTTCTGCCTGGTCTCCAGCATGGGGTATGTGGTCAACGACATCCGCGACCGCGAGGTGGACGCCAGGCACCCCCGCAAGTGCAAGCGCCCCATCGCCAGCGGCGCCCTGCCCGTGCCATGGGCCATCGGCCTGGCGGCGGTGGCCGGCACCCTCGGGCTGTTCCTGGCCGCCATCCTCGGCTGGGAGATGCTGCTGGTCACGGTCCTGTACTTCACGACCACCATGACCTACAGCTTCTTCTTCAAGCACGTGGTCATCCTCGACGTGATGATGATCACCGTGGGCTTTCTGTGGCGCGCGGTGGCGGGTGCTGTGGTCATCGACGTGCACATCAGCCCCTGGCTGCTGCTCTGCGCCGCGTTCCTGGCGCTCTTCCTGGGCTTCAACAAGCGCCGGGGCGAGATCGCGCTCATCATGGACGACGACGAGGAGCCGGACACCGAGGAGCTCGCCGCGGTGCGGCCCAGCCTGGCCAGCTACCGCCCCAGCATGATCCAGGAGTTCCAGTCCATCACCTCGAGCGGCACGGTCATCTCCTACGCGCTGTACACGGTGCTGGGCTCCCCGACCCCCTGGCTGATGCTGACCATGCCCTTCGTGCTGTACGGCGTGTTCCGCTACATCTACCTGGTGGACCGCGGCGACGGCGCCGCCCCGGACGAGATCCTGGTGCGCGACAAGCACATCCTGCTCACCGTGGTCCTCTACGGCCTCACCGCCCTGCTGGTGCTCATCTTCGCCCCCAAGCAGCTGCCGCTCTAGCGGCCTGCGGCTGGCTCAACGGGGCGGCAGCGCTCCATCCTTGGCCCGCCGGGGCAGCCTCACGCCCGCCAGGGCTGGCCAGGGGATGTCCGGGGCCGAGGCGATGACCGTGGTCTCCTGGTCGGGATCGCGGTCCTCGAAGAGCACCCGGAAGGGGATGTTGCCGTCGTCCACGGTCCAGGCGGTGGGCTCGAGGCAGAGCTCGAGGCCCACGCCGAAGCTGGCCTGGTCGGTGAAGGCGGCCACCAGCCCCGGCTGCTCGACCGGGCCGGGCGCGGCGGGCAGGGGGAGGCGGTAGCGCTGCAGGCCGGTCTCGACGATGAGCACGTCCTCGCCGGGGATGATGACGTCGTCGCGCACCCGCACGGCCGCGCAGAGCTCGTGGGGCGCGAGCCGGGCGGCCAGGGCGAAGCTGGCGTCGCGGGCATTGCTCCAGGAGACCAGCCCCTGCTCGACGTGGGAGGCGGTCCCCACAGACAGCGCCTGATCGTGGGACCACTCCCGCAGGTCACCGTCGGGGGTGGCGGGCTGGGCCATGGCGATCACGGAGCCGGCGGTCTTGAAGCGCCGGTCGAGCACGTGCAGCCCGCTGGAGGGGAAGTACTCCTCGGCGATCCAGCTGACGCTGACGACGCCGTCGACGTGGTCCAGCAGGGACAGCGCCTCGCCCTGGCCGCCGTGGGGCAGGGCCAGCATGACCTCGTCCTCGGCCATGTAGACCGCGAACCCGCGGTTGGGTCCGTAGCGCTCGAAGCGCTGGGTGGCGTGGGCCTGCTCGACCTGCTCGAGCTCACCGCTGAACAGGCCGACCTCCCAGTACTCGGGCGGGCCGTCGGGATGCCCCAGCTCGAGCAGGGCGTCCCGCTGCCCCAGGTGCACGACCCGCAGCTGGTCGTCGGCGCCGGTCACCTCCCCGACGGGGACGATGAACGAGGCGTTCCGGAGCAGATCGCTCACCTCGAGCTCCGTGGCGATCCCACCATCGGGGCCCGGCCGCACGCCCGGGGTCAGCTCGAGCAGGTGCTGGCCGTCGTAGCAGACCAGCCCCCGGGTGACCCTCAGCCCGGGCCGCTCCCGGGGGGCCTCGAGGTCCACCAGCAGGCTGGCGTACTCGCCGTCGTCCAGGCGCACCACCACGTTGACCATGACCGGCAGCCCCATGCGCTGGGGGGCCTCACAGGACAGGGTGGACGCGAGGGCGAGGGCGAAGACCCAGCGCGTGGGGGAGCTCATCGGCGCGCCATGCCTCCGAACTGGTACTGACCCTCGAGGGTGAAGATCGGGGTGTTGATGACCACGTCTTCCTTGAGGTCGGGGACGAAGGGGGCGCAGAAGAGGTGGCGGTAGCTGGCGCGCACCCCGATGGGGCCCTTCTGGACGGTCAGATCGACCCCGAGGAAGCCGCCGACCTCGGTGGAGTAGGGGTTGCGTCCGGCCACGCCCTCGGCGGCGAGATCCGCCAGCCAGATCGCGGCCATGCCGCCCCGGGGCAGGATGTCGAAGCCCCAGTTCTGGGGCTGCACATGGGGCACACGGAGCCCTGGCGCGATGTAGATGCCGTGGCGCAGGCGCATGGCGTCCTGGGGCTCGGTGTCCGGGTCCAGGGTCTCGGGATCAGGGTCACCGAAGGTCCCGAATCCGCCGGCGTCCACGAAGGCCAGCCGCGTGAGGCGCGAGTCGAAGCCGATGGTCAGGCCGAAGGGGGCGGGGCCCTCGACGAAGTTGGCGCCGAGGTGCAGCCGGTTCATGGGCTCGAGGGCCTGGGCGCCAGCGGTGAGGGGGCAGGCCAGGGCGAGTGCCAGGCCAGCAGCGGGCAGGCTGCAGCGGGCTCGGAGGACGCTTCCCATGCCTGACTCCTGGGTTCGTGGGGGGATCGAGGCCCTCAAGATAGCCCCTCGGGCGGCTCTCGGCGCTCCCCGTGCGGTGAGCTGGACCCGGGGAAGAGGCGCAGGGCCAGCTCCCGCAGCCCGCCCATGTCGCGGATGGGGCTGTCCAGCAGCGGCACCTCGACCACAGGCTGAGTCGGCCCCGCCATGGAGGCGACCCGCTCGAGGAAGGGGCGCTCCTCGAGGACCACCGAGCGCAGGCGGCCGTGGGCGGCCTCGAGCCGCGCCAGCAGCGAAGCCGCGGTGTGGGGAGGCAGATCACCGGCCAGCGCGGTGGCGGGCTCGAGCAGCAGCGGAGCCGCGGCGAGGGCCTCGCCGTGGCAGCGGTGGACCTGGTTGAGCACGAAGCCGGCGAAGGGCAGCCGCCGCGCCCGCAGCTCGTCGTGGAAGAACGAGGCGACGTCCACCGAGGGCTCGCTGGGCGCCGCGACCACCACGAAGGCGGTGTCGGGGTGGGCGAAGAGCCGGGTGACCGCGGCGTGGCGCTCGTGGAAGCCGTCCATCAGCTCCCGGAAGGCCTGGAAGAAGCCCGACAGCTCCACCAGGAACTCCCGGCCGAAGATCATGCCCAGCAGCCGGAAGACCACCCCGGAGGTCCCCACCAGCACCCGGCCGAAGACCCTCTTCTCGTCGTAGGGGGTGAGGAACCAGCGGACGATCTGCCGGTCCACGAAGCGCGCCAGGCGACCGGGGGCCTCGATGAAGTCCAGGGCGTTCTTGACCGGCGGGGTGTCCAGCACGATGAGGTCGTAGGCGCCGGAGCGGTGCTCGTCGTAGAGCCGCTCGGTGGCCATGTACTCCTGGCTGCCCGCGAAGTTGTCGGAGACCACCCGGTAGATGCGGTTGCCGAAGATCGCCTGCCGGGTGGCCTCGTCCGGAGCCAGCCGCCTCACCAGGTCGTCGAAGGTGGCCTGGGTGTCGAGCATGCAGGCGTACAGCTCACCGCCGGGGGCGGCGTCCGGCAGCGCGATGCGCCGGACCTCGTTGCCGAAGGCGGGCAGCCCCAGTGCGTTGGCCAGGCGTCGGGCGGGATCGATGGTCAGCACCAGGACCCGCCGACCGCGACGGGCCGCCTCGAGCCCCACGGCCGCGGCGGTGGTGGTCTTGCCCACCCCGCCGGATCCCACGCAGACGATGACGCTGTGGGTCCGGATCAGCTCGCCGAGGAACGCGGAGCTCATCGCCGACCTCCGGGGCGGGCCACCCCGGCCCGGGCGATGGACCTGAGCACCAGCGCCTCCATGCGCCGCACCCGGGTGCCCGCGCCGCTCGAGCCCATCAGGGGAGCGGCCAGCAGGGACAGCTCGGTCTCGGCGGCCAGCCGCTGCTGCGCCACCGCGGTGGCGGGGGGGGGGGGGGGGGGGGGGGGGGGGGGGCGGGCGCGGGCGGGGGGGGGGGGG
>CAYZVO010000106.1:0-7208 GCA_964481655.1 uncultured Enterobacterales bacterium
GCGCCCCTGTTGTCGGGCTGCCAGCTCACCCCCAGCTTGGCCGTGGCCGAGGTGTAGGTCTCGGGGCTGTCGTCGTCGCTGCCGCCGCCCATGGCGCCGCCGCCGAACTGGAAGCCCAGGGAGTCCATGGGGCTGGTGGCGCTGGACAGGTCGATGGAGGCCACCGGGGCCAGGGCCGCCCCGGCCTGGGCCGCCATGGCCCGGGCGCTGGTGACGGCGGCGTTGGCGGAGACCAGGTCGTGGTTGTTGTCCAGGCCCAGCTCCACCAGCTCGGCCAGGGCCGGGTCGTCCAGGCTGCGCCACCAGGGCTCGCTGGGGGCGTCGCCCTGCACGGCGTTGTCGTAGCGGAGCTCTGCGTCGGGCAGCCAGGGCTCGGGGGGGGCGGCGAGGGCCGCGCCCAGGAGCAGCACGAGGGGGTTCACCGGGTCACCTCCCGCTCGGCCAGGCCCGCCCACAGGCTGGTCACCAGGGCCTCGAGGGCCTCGTCGCTGACCAGGTCCTGCTCGGTGCCCACCATGTACGCCATGAAGCACTGCATGTGGATGGCGCCCAGCAGGGCGAAGGCCGCTGCGGACGGCGTGGGCACGGTCGCCATCCCCTGCTCGTCGGCGCGCTGCAGCCAGCCCACCAGGGCCGTGTGGACCCGCTGGGGGGGGATGGGCCGCTGGTCGCCGTCACAGCGCGGCGGCGGGGCCAGCCCCGCGGACTTGAGCACCGCCATCCCCGGCAGGATCACGGCGAAGCGGTCCCGGATGGTCAGGGCGATCTCCCGCAGCTGGTCGGGCAGGGGGCGGGCATCGGGCCCGTCCTCGAGCTGGCCGAGGAGCTCGTCGAGGATCGAGGGATCGGGGCGCAGCGCGGCCACCATCAGCTCGTCCTTGGTGCCGAAGCGCTTGAACAGCGCGGCCTGGGACACCCCCAGGCGCTTGGCGATGACGGTGGTGGATACCGAGGGGCCCTGCTCCAGGAAGCAGGTGCGGGCGGCCTCGAGGATCTGCGCGTCGCTGACCTGGCGGGGTCGTGCCATGGGGGCCTCGCGATAGTAAGTAATCGCGCACTTACTAAACGCGGGGGTCGCGGGCGTCAACGGAATCTGTACACGCAGCGCCGAACGCTGCGCAGGGCCTCGTCGATGTGTGGGATCGGCTACGGTGCGCGGCCAGGGGGGCAGGGAAGGGCGGGGGGTTAGGAGGGGTCCAACGCTTCGGAGGACCACCGTGCTGCGCTTCCTGCTCACCTGCTTGATCGTCTCGTTCGCGGCCATCGCGGCCGAGCCCATCTCCCTCTTCGAGCCCGACGGCACCCGTGGCGTCGACGGCGAGTGGCAGCGCTGGCACCCGGAGTTCGAGGACGTCGCCGACTACGGCGAGAGCTGGTTCTACGTGGCCCGCACCGACGACGGCGGCGCCCTGTTCGTGATGTTCAGCATCACCAACCTGGGCCTGTCCACCTTCTCGTCCTCGGTGGACCTGCAGTACTACGCTCCCGACGGCCGCAAGTGGAACCTGCACCACGAGTACGACCGCGACGACATCAGCGCCGCGCCCGACCGCCAGGACATCACCATCGGTCCGTGCCGCACCTGGGGTGGGGGCAACGCCTACCACGTGACCATCGACGAAGACGACGTGAAGCTCGACTTCCACCTGGCCAACGAGCTGCCCCCCTACAAGTTCGGCTCGGGCAAGGTCCTGTTCTACGCGGACCAGAGCAAGGAGTACACCCTGGGCGTCAGCGCCCCCCGCGCGGTCTCATCGGGCACCGTCAGCTTCGGCAGCACGACCTTCGATCTGGCCGGCCACGGCTACCACGATCACGGCTGGGCCACGATCAAGATGCCCAGCTTCATCAAGGAGTGGTACGCCCTGCGCATGTTCGACGAGGACTACACCCTGGTCCTCCACCGCCAGTTCCTGCAGCCCAAGTTCGGCGGTGGCGAGAACAAGTTCGGCCTGCTGGGCCACGACGGGAAGATCGTGGGCTCGACCCGCAACTTCTGGCTGCGGGGCACCGAGTTCCGCGAAGAATCCGGCCACCGGCTGCCCACCGAGCTGCAGGTGCTGGTCAACACCGGCGGCTACCAGGTCGAGGGCACCATCACCGAGCTGCGCTACCAGGAGTCCATCGACGTGCTGGGCCGCATCAGCTTCCCGGTGCGCATGGCCATCAAGGCGTTCTACAGCGACCCCTGGTTCCTGCGGTACATGGGCCAGTGCGAGCTGGACATCACCAAGGATGGCGTGACCGAGCACGTCTCCCACGAGTGCCTGGTGGAGATCGACTACTACTGAGTCAGCGCGGCTCCACCACCAGCCCCAGCAGCGTCAGCGGTCCCTGCCCTCCGTCGTCCAGGTCGGGCCGGTAGACCATCCAGTAGCCCCCATCCCAGCTCACGCCGTCCAGGTAGTAGCGCAGGGTGTGGCAGTCGGACGTGGGGGCAGAGACCCTGTCTGTGGCGGGATCGTAGCGCAGGGGAAAGAGCTTGTTCGTGTCGCCGCTGACCGACACCCATGGCGAGGCCAGCACCGAGCCGTCGGGCAGGCGGTTCAC
Source organism: uncultured Enterobacterales bacterium (assembly GCA_964481655.1). Classification (GTDB taxonomy): domain Bacteria; phylum Myxococcota_A; class UBA796; order UBA796; family JAFGLY01; genus CALDOK01. The sequence continues at coordinate 2,551 of CAYZVO010000106.1, forward strand.
GGTGAAGGTGTGGGTGCTGTCGCCCTCGAGGCCGAGGCCGCGGGTCCAGGCGAGGGTGCCGTCGCCGGTCAGGCTGGCCACGGTCGGCTCGCCGTCGTCGGTGTAGACGATGAGTGCGCCCTCTTCGTCGGCGTCGAAGGCCTGGAGCTCGTCCAGGTCCGGGAGGAGACCCTCGAGATCGATGGTGGTCCAGCTGGTCTCGCCGATGGCGGCGGTGGCCAGGAATGTGTCGGTGCCGTCGTCGATGGAGACCAGCAACCGGCCGTCGTGCTCGAAGCCCTCGACGCTGGCACCCTCGACGAAGCCGGGGATGGTGATCGGCTCGAGCTCGACCGGATCGCTGTGGACCCGCCAGGCCACCCCGGGGTCGTAGCGGTCCACCAGGATGGGTTGGGCGGTGGAGCCCAGCAGCGCGTGAGCCAGGATGGTGGGGTTGCCCTGGGCGTCCTCCAGGGGCGGCTCCACGGGATCGAGTTCCACGCTCAGCAGCACGGTGGCCGTGTCGGGATCGATGCGCCGCACCACGTGTTGGTAGGCCACCCAGCTGCCCTGCTCGTCCCTGGCGTACAGGGTGTCGAGCATGAACACTCCGTCTGCGCCGGTGACCAGCGGGCCCCAGGCGCTCGCGCCGTCCTCTCCCTCACCGGTGTCCAGCCCGGCCAGCTCCCAGCTGTCCACGCTCGCCTCGAAGTCCTCCAGCTCGGCGCTGCGCTCCTGGGCCCCGAACATCACGTCGTGCACGGCCCGGTAGCCGGGGTCCAGGTAGCCGTCGCCGCAGCGCTGGTCCATCTCCCGCCACATGGGGTGGAGCCGGGGACCCTCGTCGCAGATGCGGGCGAAGGCCTCGAGGGTGCGCTCGTTCGGCGTGCGGTAGCTGTCCTCGTTCAGATCCTCGGTGTAGGGCTCCAGCGCCTCGGCGTGGTCCAGGCTGATGAAGCCCTCTTCGTGGTCGGCCGCGTGGCAGAGCTCGTGGAGGGTGGGGTCCCACATCCGCCACTCATCGTCCTTGTGGTCGATGACGACGTTGCGCAGCTGCGGGCGGTAGAAGCCGCTCTCCCGGCTCTTGCCGGGCTTGGTCAGCTCCCTGACCTTCACCTTGTCCACGCAGGTGGTCTCTCGGCCGGTCCAGTCGATGAAGGTGGCGATGGCGGCCTCCACCGTGGCGAGGCCCTCGCCGTCGTCGAGCTGGGCGCGGTCGATCCGCTGCACCTCGTCCCAGCTGTGGCAGGGGGCGCAGGCGGTGGCCAGGGCCACCGGGGCGAGCAGAGAGCGGAGTGTGCGTCGCCGGTGCATGGGCCCCCAGAGTTTGGAACGCTCGCGGGCCAGTGTATTCGACCAACCGCTCGCCGTCTGGCCTGATGAGGACGTCTATGTCGAGCGGAACCGACCGGTGCGAGCTCTATGTGGGTTGCAAGCGACCGGTAGGGGGCGCCCGATGGGATCCGCGATGCCGCATGTGTGGGATGGAGAGCCAAAACGGGGGTTCGAGGGTCAGGCGGCGGCCGGGTTGCGCTCCGTTGCTGCTCCACCGGTCGCTTGCGAGTGACATAGATCCCGGGGTGGTCGGTTCCGGCGGGGATAGGCCCCCGTTTCGTGCCTAGCGCCCCTGCAGCTCCCGATCGATCAGCGCCGCGAACTTGTCGGCGGGCTGGGCGCCGCGCAGGCCGTAGCCGTTGATGAAGAAGGCCGGGGTTCCGGTGACGCCCAGGGCCTGACCCTGCTCCATGTCGGCGTCCACGCGGGCGGCGGTGGCCGGATCCTCGAGGTCGCGGGCGAAGCGGTTCAGGTTCAGGCCGAGCTCGGTGGCGATCTCCTGCAGCAGCTCAGCGTTGCTGCGCAGCTCGTTGGCGCGGGCGTACAGGGCCTCCTGGTAGGGCCAGAACTTCCCCTGGTTGCGGGCGGCCTCCATGGCGATGGCGGCGGGCCGGGCCTCCTTGTGGAAGGCCAGGGGGAAGTGCTTGTAGACCAGGCGGACCTGGCCGTCGTAGCTGTCCATCACCTGCTGGGCCGTGCTCTCCCCGCGCACGCAGTAGGGGCACTGGACCTCGAGGAACATCACGATGGTGACCGGGGCGGGGTCGGGACCCACGCTGGGGGAGTCACCCGGGTGCACGGGCACCCAGGGCTGCTCGTAGCTGATGGCCTGGGTGAGGGCGTCGGGGGACGCGCCGCCCCGGGCCAGGCTCGCCAAGCGGTCCACCAGCCGCGGCATGTTGGCGCAGTTGGGCTCTTCGACCAGGCAGGTCGCGGCGCTGACTCCCTTCTCCTTGCAGACCTTGCAGGGGGCCTGGGCCTCGTTCAGCACCTTCACCACCGCGGCCTGCTGCTCGAAGGGCAGGCCCATCAGGGCGGGGGCCCCCAGCTGGTGGGCCTGGTAGCTCGACACCTGCACCGAGGGCGGCTCGTGGCGGCGGTGGACGCGGCCGCAGCGCTCCTCGAGCTGCTCGATCTCGGCCTCCATCTGGACCATGGCGACCTGCTGCAGGACCACCAGCTGGCGGGTCTCGTCCAGCTCGGTGACGGTCTTGCGGTACTGGGCGCGGGGCACGCAGGCGGTGAGCATCAGCAGGGTGGCGAGGGCGGCGTGGCGCATGGTGTTCTCCTTGCTGGGTCCTCGGCTATCGCGTCTCGGCCGTAGTGCCCGCTACAGCTCTCTGTCTTCCGATGTCACGGGGGAGGTCGGCGCGCGTCGGGGGTCTACCAAGTCGACGTACGCAACCCGGAGAACCCCGTGAGAACTTCCATCCTCGTCCTGTCCCTGCTCGCCCTCGGCTGCACCACCGACCCCACCGACGACACGGCCCCCGAGGGGGACACCGACACCGACACCGACACCGACACCGACACCGACACCGACGCGGACGGTGACACCGACGCCGACACGGACGCCGACACCGACGCGGACACGGACGTGGACTGGATCACCATCAGCGGCGACTGCTCGGTGCCCGACGATCTCCCCGCCTCGCCCTTCCTGCAGGTGGGTGAGCTGGTGATGAGCGGCAGCGACACCAAGCCCATGACCTACTTCATGGAGCTGGTGGTCATCGAGGGGGACGCCGACGGCGTGGCCTGGGGCGTGGGCCAGGGCGGGCTGGTGGCCTTCGACGTCTCCGACATGCACAACATGGAGTGGCTGGGCGCCTTCGACCGGCACGGCAGCCGCTACTACCGGGTCGAGATCGGCGAGGACGGCGTGATCTACACCACCCATCGGGACCAGGGGCTCTACGCCCTGGACGGATCGGACCCCAGCGACATCCAGGACCTGTCCCACACCGATGTGCGCGATCTGTCGGGCATGGCCCGCAGCGGCGAGCTGCTCTACGCGGTGGGCCACGACGGCACCCTGACCACCTTCGACCTCGCCGATCCCGCGAACCCCAACCAGATCGACCGCATCGACGGTCTGGGCAACGCCTGGGACATCATCCTGTCCGGGGACCTCGGCTACGTGTCCGACAACTCCCTGGGCATCGTCGTCGTGGACATCAGCGACGCCCGCAGCCCGTCGGTGGTCGGCAGCGTGGACCTGGGCCGCGGCATCCAGGACCTGGCGCTGGCGCCGGACGGCAGCACCCTCTACGCGGCCGGTGGCGGCGAGGGCGTGATGGTCCTCTCCCTGGATGATCCCGAGTCGCCTGCGCTGTTGGAGACCATCGCCATCGAGGGCTCTGTGCTCTCGGTCGCGGCGGACAACGAGCGGCTGTGGGCCGTGGACCACATCGGCATCGCCGGCTTCGACACCAGCGACCCCCGCGCACCCCGCCGGCTGGGCACCGTCGAGACCGACCAGTTCTCCATGCACGTGGTCGCCGTGGGCGATCGGGCCCTGGTGGCGGACTGGGGGCAGCTGTCGTCCTGGGAGGCCTACCCCGAGGTCGAGGCTCCCGACCTGGCCATCAGCACCGGCACCGTCGTGCTCGATCGCGATGGAGACACCGCGACCATCGAGCTGCGCAACCTGGGCACAGGGCCCCTCGAGCTCCGGGGCGCCGGGGTCGAGCAGGGCGGCGTCTACCTGAGCGTGGACGGCGAGACCATCGCCGCGGGCGCGTCGGGCCAGCTGCGCATCGACTTCGACGGCAGCAGCGACCTGGACACCTCCGCCTGCCTGGCCAGCACCGATCCCGACGAGCCGGTGCAGAAGGTCGAGCTGTACAGCGGCGAGGGCAGCGGCGGCACCACCATCGGCAGCGCCGCCCCGGACTTCGTGCTCACCGACATCCAAGGTGACACCTACCAGCTCTCTCAGGAGCTCGGTCACCCGGTGGTGCTCGTCTACTTCGCCACGTGGTGACCGGTCTGTGCGTCCGAGGTCTCGGACATCGAGTTCAGCATCTGGCAGGCCTGGCAGGACCGCGGCGTGCGGGTCTGGGGCGTGGCGCCCCACGACGACGAGGCGGCGCTGATCACCTACGCCGATCAGCTGGGGCTGACCTTCCCCATCCTGGTGGACAGCGACGGCTCGGTGGCCGCGATGTACCAGCAGATGTCGGCCTTCCCGACGGCCGCCTATCCCCAGGACTGGATCGTCGATGACGAAGGCGTCATCGTCTACGTCAACAACGCCTTCGACCTCGAGGCGATGGAGGCGGCCCCCGGGGGCGCCCGGGCCGGGCGGGGGGGCGGCGAGGGGCACGCCACCCCCCCCCCCC
>CAYZVO010000106.1:7218-29536 GCA_964481655.1 uncultured Enterobacterales bacterium
AGGTCAACAACGCGTTCGACCTGGTGGCGTTGGTGGCGGCCCTCGAGCGCGCGCTCGAGGACTAGGGAGCCTTCCTGCCCATCGCCTCCCGCAGCGGCGCGGGGGGCGGCAGGGCGTCGAAGCCGCGACCGAAGACCTGGCGCACGTCCTGGACCACCATGAAGGCGTCGGGATCCACCTCGTTCACCAGCCGCCGCAGGGCGGGCAGGGTCCGGCGGGGGGCGATGGTCGCGATGACCTCCCGGTCTTCCCCCGTGTAGCCACCATGGGCGTCGTAGGTGGTGACCCCGCGCCCGAGATCGCTGAGGATCCGCCGCTTGATCTCCGCGTGGCGGCGCGAGACGATCAGCACTCGCTGGGAGGCCTTGGCGCCCACCAGGATCAGGTCGATGACCTTGATCTCCACGAAGATCATCAGCATCGAGTACATCACCCGCTCGGGGCCGTAGCTGAAGATGGCCAGGCCCAGCACCACGACGTCCACCATCAGCAGCGTGCGGCCCACCGGCACCTGGAACAGCTTCAGGACGATCTGGGCCAGCGCGTCCGAGCCCCCGGTGGCCGCGCCCCAGGCGTAGACCATGGCCAGGCCCAGGCCGCAGATGGCGCCGCCGTAGAAGGCTGCCAGGATGGGGTCGGTGGTCAGGGGTTCCACCTGCAGCACCTCGGTGAACAGGTCCAGCGAGACCGAGGCCACCGAGACCCCGACCACGGTCTTGAGCCCGAAGCCCCGGCCCAGGACCTTGAGTCCCACGGCGAAGACCCCGATCGAGATGACCATGGCGGTGGTCCCGGCCGGCAGGCCGAAGAGCCGGCGGGCCAGGAAACCGAGCCCCAACACGCCCCCCTCGAGCATGTCGTTGGGCATGATCAGGGCGGCGTAGCCGTAGGAGGAGATGATCGCGCCAGCCACGACGCTGGCCCAGGGCAGCAGGGCCCGGACCACGCGGCTGGTGGAGTGGATCGCAGAGCGGATGACGACGCGCATGGGACACCTCGAGACCCCTCGCACAGGGGCTGTTCGGCGCGTGCTCGCAGCCTTGGTGATGCCGCCTTCCGGCAGCGGCCGCGGCGTCTATCTGGATAGGCTCCCGGGGCAAGCCCCAGCGAGGCGCGGGAGCTGTGATCCGTCAGGGAGGCTCCCCGGGAGCCGGCGTCGGATAGGAGGGCGATCATGGATGCGCTCACCCGTCGCTGGTGGCTGGTTCTGGTCAGCCTGCTCGCCGTCACCGCGGTCAGCTACGCCGTGCCCCTGCACGGCGCGGAGCTGGCCTGGGACGATGGCGCGCTGGTGCTCGACAACGCGCTGACCGGCAGCCTGTCGAACTGGGCGGAGATGCTGCAGGCCGATCTGTGGCGCACCACCCGCCTGCCGGCCCCCTCGAGCGGCTACTACCGCCCGCTCTTCCTGCTGCACCTGGCGCTGGACCGGGCGATCTTCGGGCAGTCCGCGGACGCCGCTCACGCCATCTCCCTGGGCTGGCACCTGCTCTGCGTGGGGCTGCTCGCCGTGCTGCTGCGGCGCCTCGCGGGGGATCTGCCGGCGCTGCTGGGCGCCGCCTTCTTCGCGCTCCACCCGGTCCAGAGCGAGACCGTGGCCCTCATCGCCGCCCGCAACGACAGCATGGCGGCGGCCCTGCTGCTCGCCGCCCTGCTGGCGCTGCTGCCCGAGCGGGTGGCGCCCTGGCGCCTGGGTCTGGCGGCCCTGGCCACGCTGGGCGCGCTGATGTCCAAGGAGAGCGCGGTGCTGGCGCCGGCCTTCCTGCTGGCCCTGGACCTGGCCCGCTGGCGGCGGCCCCGGGGCTGGGGCCGCTACGGCGCGCTCCTGGCCGGCGCCGGTGCCTACGCCGGGCTGCGGCTGTGGTCGGGGGTGGGCTCGGCGGCCTTGCCCGAGGCCAGCGAGCTGGGCAGCGTGGCCCCCAAGGCGCTGCACATCGGCGCGGTCTACACCAGCCTGCTGTCCTGGCCCTGGCCCCTGACCCCGGCCCGACACGTGGACTGGCTGCCCCCCATCAGCGGGCTGCTGCTGGGCGGGCTGCTCACCATCGCGGCCTTCTCCCTGGCCGTGGTCTTCGCCCGCAAGCGCTCCCTGGTGGTGGCGGGCCTGGTGCTGGCGGTGCTGGCCTTCCTGCCCACCCTGGCCGCCACCTTCGACAAGGGCCTGCTGGGCGAGCGCTACCTCTACCTGCCCATGGCGGGGCTGGCGCTGGCGGTGGCCGCGGCCCTGCCCGAGCGCCTGCGGGTGGCGGGCTGGGCCGCCCCGGTGCTGCTGGCCTGGTGCGCGGTGCTGTGGGTGCGCCTGCCCGACTGGCAGGACAGCGCCACCCTGTGGCGGGCGGCGGACGCGAGCGCCTCGAGCCCCTACACCCAGGGCGGCCTGGCCTGGTACCTGCGCCGGGACGGCCAGCCCGAGGAAGCCCTGGCGCTGGTGGTCTCCGCCATCGAGGGCGAGCCCCCCTACCGGGACGCCTGCCCCTTCCTGGGCATGATCCCCCTCGAGCTGGGCCGCGCCGAGCAAGCCGCGCAGCTCGCGGCCTGGGGCCTGGGCGAGCGGGGCTGTGCCCCCTCGGTCGAGCTGCTGGGTGCCTTCGCCATCGGCCTGGCGGGCTCAGGGGACTGGGAGCGGGCCATGGCCGTGGCCCAGCGTCCGGAGCTGCAGGGCCCCACCACCGGCCAGGTGGTGCTGGCGGCGGGCATGGTCCTGCAGGGCAACCAGGTGCCCATGCAGCGCTTCGCCCAGGAGTGGCCCGCGGGCCCCGACGACTTCGTGCAGCGGGTGGCCAAGCTGCTGCGCCTGGCGGGGCACGATGTGCAGGCGATGCAGGGGCAGGCCCCCGGGGCGGCGTCGCAGGACGCGGCACCTTGATCGAACACTACGCACCCCCCACCGAGCCCTGGCTGACGGTCCTGCATCGGGATCGGGACCTGCTGGTGGTGGACAAGCCTTCCGGGCTGCTGTCGGTGCCCGGGCGGCAGCCGGGCTGGCGGGACTCGGCCCTGTCGAGGGCCCGTCGCGACCACGACCCGGTCTACGACGTACACCGGCTGGACATGGACACCTCGGGGGTGCTGGTTCTCGCCTTGCGGCGCAAGGCCGAGGCGGCGCTCAAGGCGCAGTTCGAGGCCCGCACCGTGGCCAAGCGCTACCTGGCGAGGGTGGCCGGTCAGCCTGCGGAGCACGGGGAGATCGACCTGCCCCTCACCCGCGTGGGCGGGCTCCCGCCACGCAACGTGGTGGACCACGACCGCGGCAAGCCCGCGCGCACCCGCTGGCGGGTGCTCCGTCGAGACGCCGACAGCGCCGTGCTGGAGCTCGAGCCGCTCACCGGCCGCAGCCACCAGCTGCGGGTGCACCTGGCGGCCATCGGACACCCCATCCTGGGGGATCGGCTGTATGCGCCCCCCGAGCTCGTGACGGCGGCCCCCCGGCTCATGCTCCACGCCTGGTCTCTCGCGCTGGACCACCCCTACCGGGGGGAGCGGCTGTGCTTCGAGGCGCCGGTGCCGGAGGGGCTAGCGGCGGCGGCGCGTCAGCAGCGCGCCTAGCAGCCCCAGCAGGCCGAGCCACGCGCTCCCCGGCTGGCTCGCACACCCGCACCCCGCCTCGTCCACGCCATCGGCCCGGGACCCCGGCGGGAAGTCGGGAACGGCCTCGCTGTCGCCGGGGTCGGGGGGCTCGGTGTCGTCCGGGTCGGGGGGCTCGGTGTCGTCCGGGTCGGGCGGGTCGCTGTCGTCGGGGGCCCCGCCCTCGCAGTCCACCTCGAGGTGGTAGCTGCTCTCGGCGTCCTCCCAGCCATCGATGACCACGATGTACTCGCGGCCGGCCACGGCGTCGAAGCTCAGGGACTCCGCCTCGGTCTCGGAGTTGTCGGAGTAGGCGATGCAGTCCGAGCCGTCGCAGGCGGTGGAGCCCAGCACGTAGAGGTCCAGGTCGTCGCTGTGGCCGCTCATGGACAGGGCCACGGACTCGTCGATGCTGGTGCGGAAGCTGTAGACCTTCTCCGGCCCCGTGTAGGTCCACTCCGAGCAGCCGTAGTAGGCGTGCTGGTCGGTGGAGCCGGCGCCGTTGTTGGCCGCGTCGATGCTGTCGCCGCAGGCCAGGGACGCGCTGGGCTCGCAGGGATCACCCCCCTCGCAGACCAGCGCGGGCACGCCCATGTAAGAGCCCTGGGAGACCCAGTAGGAGGGCGGGTAGGAGCAGTCGCCGTCGAAGGGATCGGACTGGCTGCCCGAAGACTCCCGCACCTCGAAGTGCAGGTGGGGGCCGGTGGAGTAGCCGCTCGATCCCACCTGACCGAGGAGGGTGCCGCAGCTGACCCGGTCGCCGGTGGACACCGCCACCGTCCACTGCTTCATGTGGGCGTAGTAGGTGAACCTGCCGTCGTCGTGCTCGATCTTGACGTAGTTGCCGTAGCCGCTGCCGCCGTCGCAGTCGCCGGTGGAGCAGCGGTCGTACTCGCCGTCGTTGGTGTAGACCACGGTGCCGTCGGCGGCGGCGGTCAGGTCCTGGCCCGCGTCCATGCCGGTCCAGGAGCCCACGCCGTAGTCGCTGCCCCGGTGGCCCGAGTACTGGTAGCCGCCGCAGTTCCAGTCCGATCCGCTGTGGTCGTAGTAGGCGGTGACGTAGAAGTTCGAGTAGTCCGCCGCGCTGGTGGGGAAGCTGTAGTCCTGGGCCTGGGCCGCGAGGGCCAGCAGCAGCAGGGCTGTCATCGCGGCAGCTCCACGCTGTGAAGGCCGTCGGGGGCCTGCCAGGTGATCCGGTAGCCACCATCGGCGATGGTCTCGACCACCGGCGGGCCCCGATGGGGCGGGGGCACGAAGCCCTCGGGGGGGGCGCCGCTGCCGGGTTCGTGTGCCAGGTCGGCGTTTGTCATCTGCTTCGGTGCGCCGTGCTCGAAGGGTGAGGCCCACAGCGACGGCAGGCCGCTGGCGCCCGAGAACCAGAAGACCCAGGCGCCATCGGGGCTGATGGCGACCCGGTCAGCGGCACCGGGCCCCTCGATCAGGGTGCGCGGCTCGCTCCAGCGGGTCTCATCGCAGGCCAGCACGCTCAGCACCGTCTCCGGGCGGGCCACGGGGGCGTGGGCCCAGACGATCCGGCGGCGGTCCGCGGAGATGGCCGGCGTGCCCACCGCCTGGCCCCCCAGGGGCCGCAGCCCGTCGCGCTCCAGGATCTGCAGCGCGCCGGCGGGCTCCAGCTCGAGGGCGGCGCCGCAGGCCAGGGACCAGGTGCCTTCCTTGGTAGGCGGCAGGTCGGACTCCGGGGGCGGATCGGCGGCCAGCGCCCGGACCTCCTCGGGCGCCTGCAGCTCGGCCGCGGTCGGCTCCGGGGTGGTGGGTGCCGGCTCGGGGGTGGTGCAGCCCGCGGCCAGCAGGGCGAGGGTGATGGGGAGGGTGGGGTTCATGGGCGCATCCTCGGCTCGACTGCATCCTACCCCCAGCGGTCGCCCCGCTCCAAGGGGAGGCCGCGCTCGGTGGTGATCGGATTCTGCCGGGCGCAACACATTGATCGTGTGCAGTCCTGTGGCACGCTGTCGGAGAGCCATGTCGTCGCCCGTCCTCATCGTCGTCGCCTTCGCGCTGCTCGCCGGCTGCGGCGAGCCCGCCGACACCGGCAGCGCGCCGGTGGTGGACGATCCTCCGCGCGACACCAGCCCCCCCGCGGACAGCGACGCGCCCTGGGACCCGGTGCCTGACCAGGGCGTGGTGCGGGCCCTCGAGCGCACCGAGTCCACCTGGTACCAGGACAGCGACGGCGACGGCTACGGCGACCCTGAGGTCTCCCAGGTCTCGGAGGACGGGCCCGAGGGCTGGGTGCTGGACGGCACGGACTGCGACGACGGCGACCCCGCGGTGCACCCCGGGGCCGAGGAGGTCTGCGACGGCGACGACGACGACTGCGACGGCCGCGCCGATCTGATCGAGGTCTCCACCTGGTACAGCGACGACGACGGCGACGGCTGGGGCCACCCAGCGGAGTTCGAGACCACCTGCGCGCCCCCAGAGGGCTGGGTCCTGCAGGGTGAGGACTGCGATCCTTCGGACCCGAGCACCAACCCGGGCGCGCCGGAGCTGTGCGACCAGGACGACCAGGACTGCGACGGTGAGATCGACGAGGGCTTCGACGCCGACGGCGACGGGTACTGGTCCGACGCCTGCACCTGGCTGGACAGCGCCGAGGCGGACTGCGACGACGGCGAGGCCACCACCCACCCCGGCGCCCTCGAGGTCTGCGAAGACGGGGTGGATCAGGACTGCAACGGTGCGGATCTGCACTGTGGATTCGTGGGCAGCTACGACCTCGGCTCCGCCGACGCGGCGTTGACCTCACCGACCTCCGGCTCGGACGCTGGGCGCCTCATCGAGATCGGTGACCTGGACGGCGATGGCGTCGATGATGTGCTGGCGGCGACCCTCTATGACTACGACCTGGGAGCCCGGCTGGCCTTCGGCCCCTTCAGCGGCAGCGCGACGATGGACACGGTCGGCCACGGGCTGCTCGGTGACATGGACAGCTGCTACGGCAGCGGCCGCAGCATCGGCATGGGTGACACCGACGGCGACGGCTACCTGGACATCATCGTGGGCTGCCCCTGGACCACGGGTTCACCGGGGTCCCGCGTGGTGTACGGTCCCATCACCGGGGACGTGGATCTGGGCGACGGCGAGGCCTTCCTCTACGGCAGCCGTGGCACCTACACCGGCCACGGATCGGATCTCGCGGACATGGACGGCGACGGTCTGGCCGACGCCCTGATCGGGGCCTACTCCGTCTCCGGGACCTCCGGTGCCGCCTACGTCGAGTACGGGCCCCTCTCGGGGAACACCGACCTGGAGTCGAGCGCCGACGCGACCATCAGTGGGCCGATGTCAGGCGCCTATATGGGCCGCCAGACCCGGGCCGGCGGTGACCTGAACGGTGATGGCTACGGCGACGCCATGATCTCGGCTCCCTGGGACTCCACCTACGGCTACGGCGCCGGGATGGTGGTGGTGTGGAACATGCCCATCTACGGCGACCACTCCGCCCTGGACGCCGACGCTCACCTGGTGGGGGAGCCCGGAGGCAGCACCGTGGGCATCAGCATGGCCATGGGTGACCACAACTTCGACGGCTACGACGACGTGGCGGTGGGCGCCTCGTCGTGCACCGCCACCTACTCGAGCGAGGGCGCAGCCTATGTGGTGTTCGGCCCGGTCAGCGGCGCCGTGGACCTGGGGGCCGCCGACGTGATCGTGCGGGGCCCCTCGGTCAACGCGACCCTGGGCTCGGGCGTGGCCCTGGGAGAGAGCGACGGCGACGGCTTCGAGGACCTGCTGGTGGGCTCGGCAGGGGACTCCACCACCGCCCGGATGTCCGGGGCTGCCTACTTCTTCTACGGCCCCCTGAGCGGGGTCTACGCCACCACGGACGCCCACGCGGACCTCTACGGCACCCACAACGCCGAGGCCGCCGGTCAGGGCGTCGGCATCGGCGACACCAACGGTGATGGCGCTGGCGACCTCATCATCGGCGCGTCGGGCCTGAACTCGGCGGGCGGCTTCTACGTCCAGCTCGCAGGGTACTGATCGTGGGCGCGCGAATCCTGCTGCTGCTGTGCCTCGTCTTGCCTGGCTGCGTCGACCCCCGTGACACGGGGGCCAACCCTCCCGGCGATGACCCTCCCCTGGACACCAGCCCTCCGGTGGACAGCGCCGACCCATGGGAGCCGGTCCCCGAACGCGGCGTCGCCGCGCCGGTGCTGACCTGGCACCAGGACGGGGACGGTGACGGCTTCGGCGATCCCGAGGTCTCCCAGGAGTCCGTGGAGGGCCCCGCGGGCTGGGTGCTCGACGGGACCGACTGCGACGACGGCGATCCGGCCGTCCATCCCGGCGCCGAGGAGGTCTGCGACGGGGAGGACGACGACTGCGACGGACGCGCGGACCTGGTGGAGGTCTCCACCTGGTACAGCGACGACGACGGCGACGGCTGGGGACACCCTGCTGAGACCCAGGAGACCTGCGCTCCCCCGGAAGGCTGGGTCCAGCGAGGCGAGGACTGTGATCCCAGCGATCCGAGCGTCAACCCCGGCGCCCCCGAGCTGTGCGACGAAGCCGACCAGGACTGCGACGGCGAGATCGACGAGGGCTTCGACCTCGATGGGGACGGCTTCCAGGACGCGGCCTGCTCCTACCTGGACGAGGCGGTGCAGGACTGCGACGACGGGGACCCGGGCATCCACCCTGGAGCCGAGGACATCTGCGAGGACGGCGTCGACCAGGACTGCAACGGCGCGGACCTGCACTGCGGCTTCGCGGGCAGCTACGATCTGGCGAGCGCGGACGCGGTGCTGACCGCCACATCTCCCTTGGCTGACTCGGGACGCCTGCTCGAGGTCGGCGACGTGAACGGCGACGGGCACGACGATCTGCTGGTCGCCTCGCTGGCCTCGTTCACCTATGGCGGGGCGCTGGTCTACGGCCCCATCACCGGGTCCGCGTCCCTCGCAGACGTGGGGGTGCTGTTCGAGACCGCAGAGGGCACCTACGGCAGCGGGCGCGCCATCGGCCTGGGCGACGCTGACGGTGATGGCATCGACGATGTGCTGTTCGGCTGTCCCTACTCCAGCACGCCCGGGGCCAGCCTGGTCCTGGGGCCGGTCACCGGCACTCGTTCGTTGGGCATCGATCAGGCCGACGCCTACCTCTACGGGGACAGCGGCAGCTACATGGGGCACGGCACAGACCTGGCCGACATGGATGGCGACGGCGTGGCCGACATCGCGGTCGGGGCCTGGGCGATGAACGCCAGCATGGGCGCGATGTACGTGGAGTACGGCCCGGTCAGCGGGCAGGTGGATCTGACGGAGGGGTCCGGCGCCGTGCTCGAAGGCTACGGCGCCCTGGACTACCTCGGCCGCCAGGTCCACGCAGGTGGCGACCTCGACGGGGATGGGGTGGAGGACCTGATGGTCTCCGCGGCCTACTCCAGCGTCTACGGCTACGGCCTCGGCTACATCGCCGTGATGCACATGCCCTTCACCGGCACCGTCTCCGCCGCTGACGCCGACGTGCTGCTGGTGGGGGAGTCAACCTACTGCACCCTCGGCATCAGCATGGACATGGCCGACCACGACGGTGACGGGCTCGATGACATGGTCGCCGGTGCGTCGGCGGCCGCGGTCGTCGGCGCCTCCGAGGGGGCGGCCTACGTGGTGCTGGGGGGGACCACGGGAGTGGTGGACCTGGCCAGCGCCGACGTGATCGTGCGCGGTGCTGGCGGTCACGATGGTGCTGGCAGCGGCGTGGCTTGCGCCGACAGCGACGGTGACGGCTTCGGTGAGCTGGCCGTCGGGGCCGCTGCCGAGTCCACGGTGGGGGCCTACGGCGGCGCCGCCTATCTCTTCTACGGCCCGCTGAGTGGGAGCTACGTCACCGCCGACGCCCACGCCATCCTGGTGGCCAGCGCGGCGGGCGACCAGGCAGGTCAGGACGTGGCCATCGGTGACCTGAACAGCGACGGCATCGGCGACCTGCTGGTGGGCGCGAACAGCTACGGAAGCAGCGGCGGCGTCTTCCTGCAGCTGGCGGAGTAGCGGCCACGCGCACACCCCCGTTACGCCGCTTGGGACGCCCCACACCAGGAGCCCCCATGCCCACCGATGTCGAGATCGCGCGCCAACACACCCCCCGTCCCATCGTCGAGATCGCGGCCAAGCTCGGCCTCGAGCCCGACGATCTGCTGCTGTACGGCCCCACCAAGGCCAAGGTGCGCCTCGAGGTGCTCGAGCGGCCGCGGCCGCGGCCTGCGCCGGGCAAGCTGATCCTGGTCTCGGCGATCACCCCCACCCCGGCGGGCGAGGGCAAGACCACCACCACCATCGGCCTGGGTCAGGCCTTCGCCCAGCTGGGGCAGAGCGTGGCCTTGGCGCTGCGGGAGCCCAGCCTGGGGCCCTGCATGGGGGTCAAGGGCGGCGCGTCGGGCGGCGGCTGGTCCCAGATCATGCCGGCCAGCGACATCAACCTGCACTTCACCGGCGACTTCCACGCGGTCACGGCGGCCAACAACCTGCTGGCGGCGCTGCTGGACAACCACGTCTACCACGACATGGAGCCCCGGCTCGATCCGCGGCGCATCGAGTGGAAGCGGGTGATGGACATGAACGATCGCGCGCTGCGCGACTGCATCATCGGCCTGGGTGGCCCCAAGCAGGGCGTGCCCCGGGAGACCGGCTTCGACATCACCGCGGCCTCGGAGATCATGGCCATCCTGGCCCTGGCCGAGGGCCCGGAGGACCTCCGCCAGCGGGTCGACCGCATCCTGGTGGGCTTCACCCGCGACGGCGAGCCGGTGACCGCCAGGTGCCTGAAGGGCACCGGCGCGGTGGTGGCCCTGCTGCGGGACGCCCTGCTGCCCAACCTGGTGCAGAGCCTCGAGGGCGTGCCCACCTTCGTGCACGCGGGCCCCTTCGCCAACATCGCCCACGGCTGCAACTCCGTGCTCGCCACTCGCATGGCCATGCACTGCGCGGACTGGGCCATCACCGAGGCGGGCTTCGGCTTCGACTTGGGCGCCGAGAAGTTCTTCGACATCAAGTGCCGTGGCGCGGGGCTCGACACCGCCGCGGTGGTGCTCGTGGCCACCATCCGTGCCCTCAAGATGCACGGCGGCAAGCGCAGCAAGGCCGCCCTGGCCAAGCCGGATGCCGACGCCGTACAGCGTGGGCTGGCGAACCTCACCAAGCACGTGGAGAACATCCAGCACTTCTGCGAGCCGCCGGTGGTGGCCATCAACCGCTTCGCCCAGGACACCGACGAGGAGATCGCCGTGGTGCGCGAGCACTGCGCCCAGCTGGGCGTGCCCTTCGCGGTCTCCGACCACTTCGCCCGGGGCGGCGAGGGCGCCGTGGAGCTGGCCCGCCAGGTCATGGAGCACGCCGAGAAGAAGGACACCGCCTTCTGCCCGCTGTACTGCGGCGAGGACACCGTCGAAGACAAGGTCCGCAAGGTGGCCCAGAAGATGTACGGGGCGGATGATGTGGTGTTCACCAAGACCGCGAAGCGGGACCTGAAGGACATCCGCCGCCTGGGCTACGCCGAGCTGCCCATCTGCATCGCCAAGACCCAGAGCTCCCTGTCCGACGACCCCCGCCTCCGCGGCCGCCCCGAGCACTTCGAGGTCACCGTCCGCTCCATCCGCATCAACGCCGGGGCCGGCTTCCTGGTGGTGCTGACCGGCGACATCATGCGCATGCCCGGCCTGCCCAGCTCACCCCAGGCGTGGCAGGTGGACCTGCTCGAAGATGGGGAGGTCGAGGGGTTGATGTAGGGCTCGGGCCTAGCCCTCGGTGCAGAACCCGTCGTCGCCGCACACGCCCTCGTTGATGGGGGCGCAGGGGGGCACGATCAGGGTGCAGCCGCCATAGTCTGCGCAGTGCTCGTCCTCGGCCTGCTGCAGGGCGGCCTCGAAGGCGTCGATGTTGTCCACCGAGATCACGGCGTGGCAGGTGTCGAAGCAGGAGCCGTTGACCCCGACGACCTCGCAGTCGTCGTCGCTGGTGCAGGGCTGCTCGCCGTAGACGACCTCGGCGGGCACCGCGGCGGCCGCGGACTCGATCTCCTGGCAGTACTCGTCGGTGGGGCAGCCGGTCGCGAGGATGAGCGCCGCCGCGAGGGCGATGGGGGTCCGGTTCATGGCGATGTCCTGGTCCGTGCGGTGGGCAGTATACGCGCTTGACCCCCCGATGCCCCCGCAAAACGGCCGCGGGCCTCCGATGGGCTGTGTGAGCGGTCGAATCCCCGACCCCCAGCCCCGGAGCCGCCATGCGCAGTCACGTCCTCGCCGCCCTCGTCCTCATCGCCCTCCCCATGGCCGCCCAGGCGGACGCGCCCCTGCGCAGCCTGCGGCCCTTCGCGGTGCCCTGCGCCGATGTGGTCGATCTGGCGGTGGAGCCGGGGCTGTTCGACATCCAGCCCTTCTGCATCGACACCACCGGCACCCCGATGCCCTGGCCCCTGCTGCCCATCGAGGAGTTCGCCACGGACTCGGCCATCGTGGTCCTCCCCGACCTCGAGGGCCTGATCATCGTGGAGCCCGGCGACCGGGTGCTGCTCCGTGCGGAGCGGGCTCAGGTCCCCTGCAGCTGGCACGTGGCCGACGGCAAGCTCGAGCTCGAGTTCGACGAGGAGGCCGAAGCCATGTTCCACATGGAGAGCGACCTGGAGCCCGTCCCCGTCGAGGTGCGGACCCGCAGCACCCGGAGCTGGATCACCATCTCGCCGGTGCCGACGCCGGGTTCGTAGCCGTCAGCCGTCAGCGCGGATCGGACATCACCACGTCGGCGCCCTCGGCGAGCACGAACTGCGTGCGTCCGTGGCTCCGCAGCACCAGCAGCCGGGCATCCAGCCCGCCACCCTCGAGGTCCTTGCGCAGGCGCTTGACCAGGGTGTTGACGGCCTTGGGGTCCTTGGGCGGCAGGCGACCCCAGACCCGGGTGAGCACGGTGGCGTCGGTGATGGGCTCACCCGCGGGGCCCGATCCCAGGGGGACCAGCAGGACCTGCAGCAGGTCGAAGCGCAGGCCGGGGAGCCAGATGGTGCGGGTCCGGTGGCCGAGCTTGATGGTCACCTGTCCGCCCGCGGGGGGCACGGGCTGCAGCTCGACGTGCCAGGGCAGGTCGGGGGTGTCGTCGCCCATGGTGGTCTGGTGGGCCGAGGCCAGGTCCACCAGGCGCAGGGTGGTGCCCTGCCAACCCAGCTCGTCGCCGCTCTGCAGCAGGTGGGCCAGGTCCTTGGGGGGCACGCGACCGTTGAGGGTGACCCCCGCGCCGAGGGTGGCGCGCCAGCCGCCGGGCAGCGCGGGCTCCAGCTCGATGGATGCGGGCAGCCAGCCCGGCATGGTGAGATCGTCGCCGTCGTCGCCACCGACCGTGAAGCCCTCGAGGGGCAGGGCCGTGAAGCCGATGGTGCGGCCCGATGGATCGGCGGGGCTGCGGTGGCGCAGGGCCCAGCCGGTGGAGGATTGCGGCTCCTCGCGCTCGAGGCGCACGGACAGGGTGCAGCCGGGCAGCGCCAGGACGTCGCCCTGGGCCAGGGTGTGGCTCTCGCCGAGGGGCTTGCCGTTGACCTCCACGGGGCTGCGGCCGATGCGGACCAGCTGGACCCCCTGGGGATCGGTGTAGACCAGCGCACTGCGCCGGCTCACGGACGGATCCGTGAGCTGGATGTCGGCCGCTGCGCTGCGGCCGATCAGCAGTCCACGGGGCCCGACCTGCCAGCGTCGGCCCTCGGCGCTCTCGATCCAGCAGCGGGTTGCGATGCCTTCCATGGCGTGCTCCTGTCGCTCCTTCGCAATAGCCATCGCGCACTATCATGCGCCGAATGGCCCCGGAGGTCCACCGTGAAGGCTCACCGAACCCTCGCACTCTCCCTCGCGTCCCTGCTCTGCGCCGGCAGCGCCCAGGCCGGTGGAGGGGACACCGAGCTCGTGCTGGACCCCTGGATCGACACCGCGGTGCTGGGCTCGACCCTCACCTACACCCTGGTCACGTTCATCGACGACGAGACGCCCTGGGTGGAGCAGGCCATGCCGCTGGAGCCAGGGCTTCCCTTCGATCGGCCCTACGCGGGGCTCGCCATGATCGACGACGAAGGCCCGGCGCTGCTGTCGGACTACGTGGGGCTCTACCCCTCCTTCGGCGCGCCGGTCATCATGGGGGTGCTCGGCGCCCTCGAGTCCGACGACCCCAGCGCCAAGGCGCGGGCGGCGCGGGCCGGGACCTGGTTCGTCGTCGGGACCGAGGCGGTCACGGTCAACGCCACCATCACCCACGTGGTCAAGCACGCGGTGCGGCGGCCCCGGCCCTACACCTACAGCGACGAGTGGCGCGCGGAGTTGGCGGAGTCCCTGGCCGCGGGCGAGCCGGTGGAGTGCGACCACCAGCTGTCCTTCTACTCGGGCCACACCTCGGCGGCGGGGGCCTGGAGCTTCTCCCTGGCCCACAGCGTCGCCATCACCCACGACTGGTCCTGGCAGCTCAAGATCCTGCCCTACCTCGGCGCCACCGGCATCACGGCCTGGACCGGGGTGCTGCGGGTCCGGGCCCACAAGCACTTCCCCAGCGACGTGCTGGTGGGCGGGCTCGCCGGCGCGGCGGTGGGCATCCTGGTGCCCGAGCTGCATCGCTCCGAGCGCGTGCGCCTCACCACGGGCAGCACCGTCGACGGCACCCCCACGGTGGGCCTGGCCTCGAGCTGGTAGCCGCGGCGGGGATCACTCGCTGATCAACCAGGCGCTCGCTTCGTCGTCGGCGTAGTCCGCCGGGCCCAGTGCCGCGGTCAGCGCGGCGGCGGCCGCGGTGGCGTCCGGCGCGGCGGGGTGCCACGCGGCGCGGTCGACCACCAGCAGGGCCTCGACGCCGAAGGCCCCGAGCGTGTCGAGCTCCGCGGAGCTGGGGGCATCCCCGGCGGCGATGGAGCCCACGATGCCGCTCATGCGCTCCTGCTCGGGGGACCAGGTGCCCCCCGCCGCGGCCGTGTAGCCCTGGACCGACTCGAGCAGCGGGCGCCGGTGCCAGGGCTGCAGCGCGAAGCCGGCCATGTGCTGGCCCGAGAGCACGTCCGCCACGGGGCCGTCTCCCTGCTCTGCCAGCCAGCGGGCTGCGTCGACGCCCGGCGGCTCACCGGGCTGGTTCCAGGTGGTCACCATGCGCAGGTCCCCGCGCATCCACAGGGCGCCGATCATCACGGCCCCCAGCCCCGCGGCGCGCAGCCAGCGCTGCTCGCGCCGGGCGGGGTCCAGCAGCAGCGCGACCCCCACCGCCGCGGCGGCCAGGCCGAGGGGGGCGGCCCGCAGCGGGTGGTGCATGCGCGCCAGCCAGGAGGACACGGCCATCAGCCCGGCGGTGGGTGAGGGGAGGGTGGCGCCCTGGGGGGTCCAGAACAGGGTGGGGCCCAGGGCCAGGCCAAGCACCACCAGCCCACCGGCCGCCCAGGGGCGAGCCCGCGCCGAGGCCAGGGCCAGCAGCGCCAGGGGGACGGCCAGGGGCAGCAGCCGGAAGCGCTCGGGCACCAACGGCAGGCCCAGCGCTCCGGCCAGGGGCAGGCTGGTGTAGCCGGCGGGGGGCGGGGCCTCGGCCAGCGCCGAGAAGTCGCTCGCCAGGGCCAGCAGCCATGGGGCCGTGGTGAGGACGGCGACGGCGGTGAGGACGGCGAGCATCCGCAGGCGCTGGGCCCAGGGCCGGGCCGCCAGGAGCAGGGCGCCGGCGCAGGCCAGGCCCGCGGCCAGCCCGTGGTAGGGGTAGGCCACGGTCTGCAGGGTCAGCAGGAGGCCACCGGCGCCCAGTGGAATCCACGGGCGGCGCGCCCGCGGCGCGCGCAGGGCCAGCGCGACCGCGGCCAGGGCCCAGATCCCGGGCCAGACCGTGAAGCCCGCCATGCGCCCCCAGCCCAGCTCGTGCAGCCAGGTGGGGCTCATGGCCAGGATGAGGCCGGCGCCGACGGCCGCGAGCCGCGACGCGCCCGCCAGCCGCGCGGCGGCGAAGACCCCGAGCACGGCCAGGACCAGGAACACCAGGGCCATGACGTTCCAGGTGACCCACCAGCTGTCCAGCTCGAAGAAGGGGAGCGCGAGCCAGGCATCGAGTCGGTTGGGGAAGAGCTGGTTCAGCACGCCGCCGCCGCTGGGCCAGCCGGTGGCCTCGAGCCACTCGATCCCGCCGCGCTGCAGCTCGGCCTCCCTCCACCAGCACCAGACATTGCCGATGAAGTCGCCGTTGCCCCAGGGCCGCTCCGGGCCCCACAGGCCCTGCCCGATGCTGGCCAGGGGCTCGCGCAGGGTCCACAGCAGCAGCGCGAGGGGCAGCAGGGCGCAGCCCAGCTCCGCCAGGACGCGGCGCGTCAGGGTCCAGGGGCTCGGCCGTGCAATGGGGCTCAAGACAGGAAGCTCCTTGTCCGACCTGGGTGTTAACCTCACCGCCTGCGCGTCGATGGACGCGCACCCACGAACCCCTCGAGGTCCCATGCGGCTCCCAGCACCCATCCTGATGGCCGGCGCTCTCTTCCTGCTCGGCGCGGCCGTGGTCGTCGCGGCCCCGGCGCCGCCCCCGCCCCCCACTGACAGTGGCGACACCGCGGACACGGGCGACACGGACGACTCCGCGCTGGACGACACCGGCGAGACCGACCTCCCGGTCGACACCGACACCCAGCAGCCCGACGACTCCGACACCGGCCCGGACGACAGCGACACCGACGACACGAACGACACCGATCCCGACAGCGAGCTCGAGGACACCTCGGTCTACCTGGGCGCCGCCGCCCTCGCCGGCGAGACCGGCGGCTGCGGCTGCAGCTCCACGCCCGCGCCCGCCGCCCTCGGCGCCGCTGGTCTGTGGCTCCTGGGCCTCGCCGTGATGAGGCGTCGCGACTGAGCGCTACTGGTTGTCGCTGCGCAGGCGCCAGTCCAGCATCAGGCACTGGGTGAGGGGGGGCAGCTCGCCCATGGTGGCGGCGGCCTTTTCCTTGTCGACCTTGGGGTCCACGGCGGCCTGGCAGGGCAGCACCACGGAGCGGGCGATGATCTTGGCGGTCTGCTGCAGGACCCAGTCGCCCTTCGAGCCCATGCCGGCGGTGACGGTGCTGACGGGGAACTCGGCGAAGCTCACGCCGCCGGTGCCCGATGAGCGGTAGTCGACCTCGGGGGCGTCGGCCGCGAAGAGCTTGCCCAGGCGGGCCGAGGTGGCGTGGGACGATGCCTCCGGCAGGGGTACCTGGTCGGCCTCGGCGCCCAGGTGGCGCACGAACTTGTTGATGACCTTGTTGACCCGGGTGCGGTCGTCGTCGCCGATGACGTGCAGGCAGCCGCCCTGGCCCCGGGTGAACTCCGCCACGGTGGTGTCGAAGGACTCGGGGAACTCGGACAGGCCCGCGCCCTCGAGGGTCGCGCGCAGGGCCTGCTCGTGCAGCTGCTTGTCGTTCATGTAGCTGGACATCTTGGACGCGGGGATCATGGCGTCCAGCTGGGGCTGCAGGCCGAAGTGCATCGCCTGGCGGTAGGTGAGCTTGGCGGTGCCGCGGGAGCAGACGTCCTCGGTCTGGGAGTCCTCGAGCTTGGCCCACTCGCTGGCGTGGCGGCTGGGGTCGGCGGCGATGAAGGGCAGGACCTTGACCAGCTCGGCGTCGAGGTCTTCCTCGGCCACCAGGCGCTCGCGGAAGTCGGCGAACTCGCTGGCCTTGCCGCCGCGGGACTCGATGAGCCACTTGTACTGCTTGGCCTGGCTCAGGATCACCTGGGCCTCGGACCACACCGCGTCGCGCAGCTTGGTGTCCTCTTCGAGGGCCAGGCCCACGCCGCCGGGCTCCCGCAGGACCTCGGCCACCAGCTCGGCGAAGGTCCAGGAGGTGTCCTCGCCGCGGCCGTCGGCGAAGCCCAGGGTCTTCTCGCAGTTCTCGAGCTTCACCGACTCGGACTCGAGCAGCTTGGCGGTCTTCTTGCCCTTGCAGGTCATGCCGCCGGCCCAGACATAGCCGGCCGCCATGGTGATCCCGAGGAAGATGTAGCGTGGCTGGAAGATGGCGCCGGACTTGACGAAGGTCCAGGCGCGCTGGACGAACTGACCGGGGCCGGTGACCAGGACCCGGGTGAAGGCCTGGCGCCTGGCTTCCTTGGCCATCGCGCCGCCGGTGAGGCGCTTGTCGCGGATGCTGGGCTTCTTGTCCCGGGCGTCCTTGACGTCCTGGGGCAGCTGATCGAGCTCGATGACGAAGCGGGGGCCGTTCTCGGTGACCAGGGCGAAGCTGTCGCCGTCGCGGACGGCGGTGGGGGTGTCCACCTGGACCGGCGCGCGGGCGTTCTGCTTCCACAGGAAGACCGTGGCGGTGCGCTCAGCGGGCGCCAGGATCATGGAGTTGTCGGCCTGGCGCATCACCCGCACGTGGATCGGCAGCACGCCCAGGCTCTGGGGCAGCGTGATGTCGCACCGCGACCCTTCTGAGCCCAGCACCACCTCGATGCCCTCGAAGAATCCAAAGCGCGTTCCGCCGAACTCCGGGGTCAGCCGCAGATACAGGACAAGCTCATCGACCATGCTTCTCTCCGCTCGGTTCTGGAAAGCATATCCTGATATGCTTCCCCCCCCTGCGTGACGTTGGCGTCCATGAACATCTTCCTCGTGCCCTACACCCCGATGCGCCACCTCGTGGTGGGCCTGTACTGCGCCGGTGCCGGTCTGCTGGCCTGGTGGCTGCTGCTGCTGTACACCTCGGCCCTCGGGCCGGGCTGGGGCCCTGCCTCGGATGGGGCGATGTTCCTGGCGATCGTCGGATCCGCCATCGCCACCGCCTCGGTCATGGCGGAGCACTCCCTGCGGCGCACGGCGGTGTGGAAGCGGGCCACCTTCGCCGCCATCGCGCTGGCGGTCTCGTTCTTCCTGTCCCTGTTCGCGTACTGGTTCTACAACGGCATCCTGGGGCCCGGGATCGTGGGCCCGATCGTGCGCCTGGGCATCGACTCCCTGGGCCTGTTCCGGGCGGGGATCCCCGCCGACGCCGGGGGCGAGCAGGTGCGCGCGCTGGTGGACGCCGTGGGCGGCGACATCGGCGACGCCAGCCTGGTGTCCCTGCGCTACCGGCTCGGCGCGTTCTGTGCCGTGGGCTTCGCCACCTCCATCGGTCCCCTGGCGGTGCGCAAGGCGCGCGGCGTCCTCTACCACCTGCTGGCCGGCCTGCTGGCGGGCCTGGTCGCCGCGGCGGCCTGGCACCTCAGCGCCACCGTGGTCAGCTCCGACCTGTACTGGGCGGGCGCGGCGGCCTCGGTGGCCTGGGGCCTGGCCTTCGGGATCTTCGCCTGGCCACTGCCCGACGAGCTCTACGCGGGCTGGCTGCGGGTGCTGTCCTTCGACCGTTTCGGGCGCCGCATCCCCATCGACGCCCCCGACGGTCAGCCCAAGGAGCGCTTCGTGGGGCACTTCCCCCGGGGCCTGGACGTCTTCCTCCCCGGCGAGGCCCAGGTCATGGAGATGCACGTCTCCGTCGCCGTGGACGCCAAGCACCGCTACTTCGCCCGCGGCCTGAGCCTGGCCTCCACCACGGTCCGGCGCTTCCTCGAGCGGGTCAACCTGAACTACGACCCGCGGCGTCCCGCCCCCCTGGAGACCCGGCTCACCTCCGGTGACCGCATCCAGCTGGGCAGCGGTGACACCGCCGCCGAGCTCGAGTTCCTGATGCTGCCGCGGGAGGAACGATGAGCCTCCTGTCGCGTGTGATCGCGGCGTCCGTGGCCCTGCTGGGGCTGGCCGCCTGCGGCGGCACCAACCTGACCGCCGTGCCCGGCTCGACCCTGCGGGTGTCCAAGCCGGAAGTGGCCCAGGGCACCGAGCTCGAGCTGCGCATCCTCACCGAAGAGCGACAGTGCGGCAACCTCACCGGCGCCGAGCCCCAGCAGTGCCTGCCCCGGGTCGATCGCGGCTCCGGCGAGGTCCACCTTGCGTTCCAGTTCCTGGCCGGCACCGATCCCTGGCCCATGGCCATCGACAAGCAGCACCTGCAGGTGGTCCACCAGGGCTCGCTGATCCAGGAAGGCCAGAACCAGCAGAGCTACGACGTCATCCCCCACGACCCGGTCAAGTCCGACCAGCTCTTCGTGTTGCTGATCGATGGCTCGGGCTCCATGAACGAGCCCTCTTCCGATCCCAAGATCGAGCGGGTGCGCGAGGGCCTGCTGCGGCCCGAGGTCGTCCAGGCGTTCTTCCCGGAATCCACCACCACCGGCCTGGTGTTGTTGGAGTTCTCGGGCAACTCGGTGCGCCCGGTGGGCGGGCAGATGAAGGTGATCACCAACCGCAAGGCGTACAAGAAGCTGGTGCGCAACCAGCTGCGGGCCAGCGGTGGGTTCACCAACCTCTACCAGGCCGTCGAATACGCCACCGGCGATCTGCTGCGCAACGAAGAGGTGGTCACCGAGTTCCTGCGGACCACCACCGGCGCCCCCACGGTCATCGCCCTGACCGACGGCTTCAACAACGAGCGCGGCTCCGACACCTGCTCCACCAACGCCACCCGCCTCGAGAAGCTGCTGCGCCACATCGAGGATGTTCGCGGCGAGGGCGCCGAGCTCACCGCCCGGCCCCGGGTGTTCACCGTGGGTCTGGGGCGCCCCTTCCGGCGCCGCTTCGAGCTGCCCGCCGAGCTGGGCACCGTCCGCCCCAACACCCTGTGCGGCAAGAAGTACAAGGACATGCGCATCGACGGCACCCTCGAGACCCTGGGCATCGACAACGCGTCGATGGCCTGGATCGCGGCGGTCGGCGGTGGCGAGAGCTTCACCAAGCGCAAGGCCGACGGCCTGGGCGTGGCCTTCCAGGCGGCGGCGGCGGAGCAGTACGAGTGGTTCGAGGTTCGTTATCGACTCGATCCCTTCTACCTGCGGCGCTCCTTCGAGACCACGCTGCGGCTCGCGGCCTTCGCCGAGGCCGAAGCCTCTGTGGAGCTGCACCCCTCGGCATGGCTCGACGCGCCGCCGGGGCAGCGCAGCGAGGACGGCTGGACCCGTCCATCGAGCTTGATCCACACGGTGGGTTTGATCCTGCCTCTGCTCGGCCTGTTGGTGGCGTCGAGCTTCCTGTCTCCGGCGTGGCTCAATGCCCGTCGAATCGTCCTGGGCCGCCTGCGACCGCCGCGTGCGCCGCAGCAGGCCAGCCCGGCAGCCCCACCCCCTGGACAGCCCCCCGCGGGTGTGCCGCCAGGGTCCGCAGCAGCGCCCGGTGCCCCCGGACCGTTGCCCGGCGGGGAGGCTTCCCGGTAACATCCATGGGCTCGCGCCCGCGCATGCGATCCTCTTGTGTGGTCCGTAGCGTAGGCGTCGGTCGGGAGAGAGAACGTGGCTCGCTTCATTCGAAACTACGAGGTCGTCCAGAAGCTCGGTGGAGGCAAGTTCGGCGAGGTCTTCCTCGCTGCCGGGGAGACCCCCGGACGGGGCCTGTCCGCCGGACGCCGCCGGGTCGTGGCGGTCAAGAAGCTCCGCGACAGCGCCAGCCCCGACGCCGCCACCCTGCTCATGCAGGAGTTCGCCCTGCTCGACCAGGTCAAGCACCGCGGCATCGTGCGGGTCTTCGAGTACATCCAGGAAGAGAACGCGGTCGTCATGGAGGCCGTCGATGGCGTGACCCTGCGCCAGGTGCTCGACGAGTGCGACAAGGCCCACGAGCAGGTCTTCACCGAGGCCGTCATCGAGATCGCCTGCGAGATCGCCGACGCCCTGTACCAGGCCTACACCACCCCGGGCGACAACGGCGAGCCCCTGCGGCTGGTCCACCGAGACCTCAAGCCCGAGAACATCATGCTCACCCCCACGGGTGAGGTGAAGATCCTCGACTTCGGCCTGGCCCGCGTGGACAACGCCGACTTCCAGCGGGAAGACCCCAACCGCCTGCGGGGCACCCCCATCTACATGGCCCCCGAGCAGGCCACCATGCGCGAGGTCGATCACCGCACCGACCTGTTCGCCCTGGGCCTGATCACCTACGAGCTGCTCATGGGTCGGGCCGCCTACCGCGTGCCCGAGAACTCCCCGGACCCGGTGGCAGAGGTCTACGACGCCATCGAGCGCGCCGCGCTGCAGGACTGCGTCGCGGAGCTCGAGTCCAAGATCCCGGGCATGGGCCCCATCATCGCCCGCTGCCTCCAGGCCCGGCCCCAGAGCCGCTACCAGAACGGCCAGGAGCTGCTGGTGGACCTGCGTCGGCAGCTCTACCGCGACCGCGGCGCCTACCTCGAGGAGTTCTGCGAGTTCTTCTTCGGCTCCATCTACGAGCACGAGCCGCTGCCCTCCATCGACAAGATCGCCAGCTCCGGCCCGGCCCCCACCGGCCGCCGTCGGCGCATGAGCATCGAGGAGCGCCTCAAGCAGTCCATGGAGCGGGAGCAGCGGGCGGCGTCCACCGTCCCGGCCGCGCCGGCCCAGGCCCCGGTGACCCCGGCACCCCGGGCCCCCGCCCGTGGGCCCAGCCCCCAGCGGGCCAAGCCCTTCTCGCCCCCCAGCCGGGGCACCCCCGCGCCGGCTCCGCGCTCGGCGCCCCCGGCGCCCCCGAGCCGCCCGAGCGCCCCCGAGCCCCGCGAGCCCCGGATGATCGGCGCCCGCAGCCCCGACGAGACGGGCATGCTCGAGATGGTGCCCCTGAGCGCCGACGGGTCCGGTGAGCCCGAGGTCGACGATCCCTCCGCCACCGCGTTCTTCGCGATCCCGGCCCCCCGGGCCGAGCCCAGCAAGCCGGCGCCGCGGGCGGGGCCCCCCCGCGCCCCCCCCCCCCCCCCCCCCCCCCCCCCCCCCCCCCCCCCCCCC
>CAYZVO010000107.1:0-29526 GCA_964481655.1 uncultured Enterobacterales bacterium
GCCATGGTGAAGATGGGCAGGTACATGGAGATGACGAACGCGCCGGCGCCGCCACCGAGCAGCACCATGATGATGGGCTCGATCATCGAGGTGAGGGCTTCGACCGCTTCGTCGACCTCTTCCTCGTAGAAGTCGGCGATCTTGTTGAGCATGACGTCCAGGGCGCCGGTGGCCTCGCCGACGCTGATCATCTGGCAGACCATGTCCGGGAAGACCTTGGTCGCCATCAGCGGCTCCGCGATGGTGCGGCCTTCGGCGATGGCGTCTCGAGCGGTGGCGATGGCGTCCTCGATCACGCGGTTGCCCGAGGTCTTGCCGCAGATGTCCAGGGCGTCGAGGATGGGCACGCCGGAGGACACCATGGTGCCCAGGGTCCGGGTGAAGCGCGCGGTGGCGCTCTTGGTGATCAGATCACCGAAGACCGGGACCTTGAGGAAGACCTTGTCGAAGAACACGCGCCCCTGGGACGACTTGTAGGCGTAGCGGAACGCCACGATGAGGACGGCGGCACCCACGAAGACGTACAGGCCGTTCGAGCGCAGCCAGCGGGACAGGTCGACCATGAACTGGGTCGGCGCGGGGAGGGAGGCGCCCATCTCCGCGAACATGGTCTCGAAGGTGGGGATGACCTTGACCAGCAGCAGGATCATCGCGCCGACACCGACCACGGAGACGACGGCCGGGTAGGTCATGGCGCCCTTGATCTGGCGCTTGAGCTTGTCGGCTTTTTCGAGGTGGGTCGCGAGGCGGTTGAGGATGGTGTCGAGGATACCGCCGACCTCGCCGGCAGCCACGAGGTTCTGGAACAGCTCGTCGAAGGTGTTCGGGAACTTGCGCAGGGCGTCGGCGAAGGTGGAGCCGGACTCGACGGCTTCCTTGATGACCTTCAGCTCGTCGCGGAAGGTGGGGTTGGGCGCCTGCTGGCTCTGGATCTCGAGGCACTGCACCAGCGGGAGGCCGGAGTCGATCATGGTCGCGAACTGTCGGGTGAAGATGACCAGATCCTTGGTCTTGACGCTCGGCTTGAGAAACGCCGGCATCGGGATGTCACCCAGATCCATGTTGAGCCCACCGCCCTTTTTCTTGAGCTTGGTGGGGTTGATCTGCATCTGACGCAGCTTCTTACGCGCTGCTGCGTCGTCTGCGGCCTCGATCTCACCCTTGCGGCTTTCGCCGGATGAGGTGTTTCCTTCGTACGCGAAGACGGGCATGCCGACCTCGAATGAGACGGTTCCAATCCCGAAGCATAGCCGACGCCTTGCCCGTCGGGCAATCCGAGCGCCGGTTACGACCGCGGTGGCAGGGTGCTCAACCACGCACCCAG
This sequence comes from uncultured Enterobacterales bacterium, assembly GCA_964481655.1. Classification (GTDB taxonomy): domain Bacteria; phylum Myxococcota_A; class UBA796; order UBA796; family JAFGLY01; genus CALDOK01. The sequence goes on from CAYZVO010000107.1 coordinate 1,325, forward strand.
CGGGGCGCGCGGCGCCCTCACGGTATCGCCTGAAGCCAAGAGAAACAAGACAAATCGGAGTATTACCAGATGCGACTCGTGATCGTCAGCTGCTCCCCGGACGAGGCCGAGAGCCTCCTCGATTCCCTCCTCGAAGAGCGCCTGGTGGGCTGCGGAAACATCGTGCCGGCGGTGCGTTCGCACTACTGGTGGGAGGGCCGCATCTGCAGGGACCACGAGTCGCTCCTGCTGATGGAGACCGAGGAACGCCTGCTACCGACGCTCCTGGAGCGCATCCCGGAGCTGCACTCCTACGACGTCCCCAAGGTCATCGCCCTGGACGTGACGGAGTCCCTGCCGGCCTATGCGCAGTGGCTGACCGGTTCGCTGCGGAGCTGATCCGCCTGTCGGTGGCGTCCTTTGGCCTTCGGCGGGGCGTCGCTAGGCGTCGTCGCCGGCGTAGCCCTTGGGCGGCGACCAGCGGGTGTCGAGGGCTTCCACGACGGCCCACATGGTCAGGTAGACCAGGGCGGAGGAGTCGGCCTCGAGGTCGACCTCGCCCTCTTCCCGCTCTTCCTTCTCGAAGAGGGCCCACAGGACCTCGTCCAGCAGGTGGGGCTGGGCGCGCCACTCCACGGCCTTGCAGCGCTCGGCGAAGCCGTCGTCGGCCGGGTACAGCGTGGCCGCGACCTCGGCGATGCGGGCGGTGGCCATGTCGAGGTCGCGCCCGTTGACCTTCTGCATCCGGCCGCCGATCTGCTCGAAGATCCGCATGCACACGGCGGACATGTACAGGGCGATCTGGGCGGACTGGGGGCCGAGCTCGGCGGCGTTGGCCTCGACGAAGCGGCCCACGCGGCGCTGCAGGCGGCTCAGGCGGACGGCCACGGACTCGAAGGCCTGGGGGTCGTCGGAGCAAGCCTCGGCGAGGCGGTGGACGTCGTCACGGGGGATGGCGGGATTCGGCATGGTTCACCTCTGGCGGCGCGCCCCCTATCCGGGGCCTGCCAGCAGGGCTACCAGCGTCCGCTCGCCAGATCGATGGTGAAGGGGTCGCAGCGGGCCGGCGGGGGGATGGAGGCGGTGGCCTCGAGGGTCTCCCGGGCGGCGAAGGGGCCCATGGTCAGCTCGAAGCGTTCGTCCTCGCAGCGGACCTCGACCCGGGCCTGGGTCATGGGGCGCGTGGCCAGGTTTTCGGCGCTGATGGTCACCTCGGTGCGGCCGTCGGGCCAGGTGGCCCCCCGCCCGGCCAGATCGAGCCAGGGGCGCACGTCCAGGTGGGTGCGCGGCGCCTCGCGGGGCTCGAGGATCACCTCCTGGCGGGCGGTGTCCAGGGTGATCAGGAAGCGGCTCGAGACGTTCAGGCCCAGCAGCCCCGCCGAGGGGCCGCCGGTGGCGCAGCTCTCGCAGACGGCCACGGTGGCGCCCTGGACCTCGAAGCCCCCCAGCCAGATTCGATCCACCACCACGATCTGGGCGGTGGAGGAGCCGTTGGCGGTCTGGAAGTGGATGGTGGGCGCGTCCCGGGGCACCCGGATGCCGAGGTAGCCCAGGGTCTTGCGGTTCAGCGTGGTGTAGGTGGCGCCGGTGTCGAAGAGCATCTCCGTCTCGACGATGCCGCCGTCGGGGCCCTCGAGGGTCACGGGGATGAGCAGGGAGTGGCCGCGGCCTTCGTAGGGCAGGGCCACCTGGTCCCGCTCCTCGCTGACGCGGGAAGGGGGCGGGGGCGCGTCCACCAGGGGCTGGGCCTTGGGGCTGGGCTTGCGGGCCTCGGGCTCCACCAGGATCCCGTCGATGGTCTCCGCCAGGGCCCGACGCTGCTCGGCGCTCAGATCTGTGCCCAGGGGACCCCCCAGCAGGCCCATGCCCGTCTCGATGGCGTCCTGGCGTTCCCCGGGGAAGAACAGCGGCAGCCCCATCAGCAGCAGCACCGGCCACAGGTTCGCCCCCAGCAGCAGCCCCGCCCGGCGGTTGGGGACCACGGCGGAGAAGCCCAGCACCGGCAGGGCCAGCAGCAGGGCGGTGGCCAGGGCGATGGGGATCGGCTCGGGGTGGCGCACCGCGGACACGCCGGCCAGGGCCAGGGCTGCCAGGGTGAGCAGCGGCACGGCGGTGAGGCTGGTGATGAGGGTGATGATGCGCGCCATGTTAATCCCGGGGGGGTCGACCCCGGCCCACCCACTTATCGTCCCGCTCGATGGGGCGGCCGGAGGCGGACGTGAGCAAGGAACGAGCCACCTGGTTCTGCATCGACATCGAATGCACCGGCCCGGTGCCCGGGCTCTACGACATGATCTCCCTCGGCGCGGTGGTGGTGAAGCGGGACGAGGCCGGCGAGCTGGCCCTCGGCGAGCGCTTCTACGTCGAGATCAAGCCGGAGTCCGAGCGCGAGGATCCGGGGACCCGGGCCATCCACGGCCTGGACGTCGATCACCTGCGCGAGCACGGCACGCCCCGCGGCGAGGCCATGATCCTGCTGCGCGACTGGGTGGTGGCCCAGACCAAGCGCGGCACCAAGCCCGTGTTCGTCGGGCACAACGCCCCCTTCGACTGGTCCTTCGTGGCCTGGTGCTACGCCGCCGAGGGCCTGCCCAACCCCTTCGGCTACAAGGCGCTGGACACCAAGGCCCTGGCCACCGGCGAGCTGAACATCCACTGGTTCGACAGCAACAAGGGGCTCATCGCCCACCGCCTGGGTCTGCCGGCCGAGGACATGGGCCAGAAGCACCGGGCCGACTACGACGCCTGGTACCAGGCCGTGATCCTCAAGGGCCTGCTGGACCACGCCGCCGCCCGCAGCGAGGGCTGAGGACACAACCGTGCGCGTCGTCATCGTCACCCGGGCCGATCTCTTCCCGCCCTACCACGGGGCCGCCGCCAAGATCGTGCACGGCGCCGAGGGCCTGGCCGCCTGCGGGGCCGAGGTCTGGATCGTCACCGATGATCGCGACTGCTACTGGCACCTGGGCCATCAGGGCTGGGAGCGGGTCGAGTACACCCCGCGGGTCCGCGCCGCCGAGGAGTGGCGCCCGCTGCCCGAGCTCGGCCGCATGGCCGAGCGGCTCTGCGGACGCATCGGCTACCCGCCCGAGGAGTACTTCCTCTACCGGCCCATGTTCGATCCGGCCTGGTGGCTGCGGGTCGCGGCGGTGGGGGCGAAGGTCGGCGCCGACGTCTTCCAGGCCGAGTTCCCCGGCTACGGCGTGCCGGCCATCCTCGCGGCCAAGCTCCTTGGCAAGCGCTCGTGCCTCGTGCAGCACAACGTCGAGTACGATCGGCTCGCCGAGATGGCCGGGCTGTCCGACGCCGCCCTCGAGCGGCTGCGGGCCTTCGAGGTCGGCATCTGTAGAGGGGTCGACGACATCATCGCGGTGAGCGTCGACGACCTCGAGCGCATGGTGCGCGACGGCGTGCCCCGGGACAAGATCACCGTGATCCCCCACGGGGTGCGGGCCGCGGCCCACGTGCAGGTCAGCGGCGCTGGCATCCGTGAGCGCTACGGGATCCCCGCCGACGCCCCCCTGCTCTTCTTCCACGGGGTGCTGCACTACCACCCCAACACCCAGGCGGTGCGCTTCATCGTGGCCGAGCTGCTGCCGCGGCTGCTGCCCCGGCACCCCGACCTGCGGGTGATCTGCGCGGGCATGAACCCGCCGCTGTACTACAGCCACCCGGCGGTGCACTTCCCGGGCATGGTCGACGACCTGGCCGAGCACATCGAGGCCGCCGATCTCTGCCTGTGCCCCATCGACACCGGCGGGGGCACCCGGCTCAAGCTGCTCGAGTACTACGCCGGCGCCAAGGCGGTGGTGAGCACCCGCAAGGGAGCCGAGGGCCTGCGCAGCCGCCACATGGTCGAGGTGTGGCTGGCCGACGGCGCCGAGCCCTTCGCCGAGGGCGTGCTGGCCCTGCTCGACGATCCCGAGCTGCGCGCGCGGCTGGGGCAGGGCGCCCAGCGCTTCGTGCGCCGCTACGACTGGGCCGCCATCGGCCGGGCCACCGTGGCGCTGTACGAGGGCGAACACCGGGGCGCCGACTGGAACGAGCTGCTGCTCGAGGGTGTGGACGATGAGCCGCTGGGGGAGCCGCTCGCGCTGCCCCCCTCCCCCCAGAGGGGAGCGGGGGGACTCATCAAGCCCGAGGCCGCTCACCTGCCTCGCTACGACGCCCCCAACCCCCTGACCATGCTGCTGCTGCTCAACCGGGGCTGCAACCTGCGCTGCGCCTTCTGCGATCTGTACGACGCCCCCGAGCGCATGGACGTGGCGGGTCGGCTGCCCGCCTTGCTCGATCAGGCCGTGGCCATCGGGACCCGCGTGGTGGTCTTCACCGGCGGCGAGCCCTTCCTGCATCGGGAGCTGTTCGACGCGGTGCGCATGGCCAAGGACCGCGGGCTGGGCACCAACGTCACCACCAACGGCACCCTGGTGGAGCGCCGCTGGCGCCAGCTGCACGCCTCGGGGCTCGACTCCATCTCCCTGTCCATCGACGGCCTCGAGGCCACCCACGACGATCTGCGGGGGCGCCCGGGCACCTGGCAGCGCACCGTGAAGGCCCTGCGCAGGCTCCGGGAGGACGGCCGGCTGCACACCGCGGTCTACTTCGTGGCCACCAACCGCAACGTGCGCGAGCTGATCCCGGTCTACGAGCTGGTCTCGGAGCTGGGCGCCAGCTTCGACTTCTGGCCCGTGAACGACGCCCCGGAGCTCGCCCTGCGGGAGCCCGCCGACGTGCAGGCCTACCTCGACGCCATCGCCCACGTCGCGGCGCGGGACCCCGACGTCGCCGCCCGACGCCCCTACATGGAGCGCGGCGTGGACTACCACGCGGGCCGGCTGGATCGGGTTCGTTGCCTGGGGCTGGTGGACCAGTACGGGATCAACTGGCGCGGCGATCTCCAGCCCTGCTGCGTCTGGGGCGAGCCGAGCCTGAAGGTCGGCAACGTCTTCGAGACGCCCCTGGACCAGCTCTGGACCGCCCCGGCGGTGCAGGCCGCCCGCGAGCGCATCGCCGGCGAGGGCTGCGGGGTGGACTGCTTCAACCACAGCCTGTTCCACTTCCAGCGCTGCACCGGCGAGCCCTTCGCCCTCGACTAGTCCTTCGCGGGCCTCGCGCCCGTGATCGGCGCCTCGGTCGGCCCGAAGAGGAAGCGCAGCTCGGCGCCTCCCAGCAGCTCGGCGTGCTCCACGGTGCCGCCCTCCACGGGGCTGCCGTTCAGCTCGACGCCCACCAGGGCGCCGGCGTGCACGTCGCCCTCGGTGGCGATGACGATGGTGCTGCCGTCGTGCAGATCGAGCTCGGCGCGCTCGAACACCGGCGGCCCCAGGGCCCAGGTCGTGGTGCCGGCGACCGGGTACAGCCCCAGCGCCGACAGGGCGTACCAGGCGCTCAGGGTCCCGCCGTCGTCGTTGCCGTCCAGCCCGTCCGGGCCGCTGCCGTAGCGGGTGTCCCGGATCCAGCGGATCCAGGGCGCCCCTCGCTCCGGCTGACCCAGCAGGGCGTACAGCCAGGGTGCGTGCAGGTCCGGCTCGTTGCCGTGCCAGTAGTAGAGCTCGGGCCAGGCGCTGTCCTCCTCGGGGAGCGAGGCCTCGAAGAACGCGTCCAGCCGCTCGAGCAGGGCGTCCTCGCCCCCCATCAGCTCGGCCAGCAGCGCTGTGTCGTAGGGCATGGCCCACAGGTACTGCCAGGCGTTGCCCTCGACGTAGTCGTCGCTCCAGGCGGTGGCGGAGAAGTCCTCGACCGGGGCGAAGGCGCCGCTGGCGTCTCGGCCCCGGAAGAAGCCGGTCTCGGGGTCGTAGAGGGTCGCCGGGTGGGCGGCCCGCTCCCGGTAGCGGGCGGCGTCCTGGTCCAGGCCCCAGGCCTCGGTCCACGCGGACAGGGCGTGGTCGGCCCAGCCGTACTCCATGGTCATGGCCACCGAGCCCGCCGCGGCGTCGGTGGTGACGTAGCCGTGCTCCAGGTAGGCCCGGATCCCGTCGCGGCCGTCGTAGGCGCTGTCGCCGTGATCGGCGCCGTCGGCCCCGCGCATGGCGGCTCGCAGGCCACCGCTGACGTCCCAGCCCTCGAGGCCCTTGAGGAAGGTCTCGGCCAGCACGATGTCGGCCGGATCGCCGATCATGGTCTGGGTGTAGCCCCGGTTCAGGGGCCAGCGGGGCAGGTAGCCGCCCTGCTCCGCCATGCGCACCAGGGAGCTGGCGAAGTGCTGCTGGGCCTCGGGCCAGGCCAGGATGAGCAGCGGGTGGACCGTGCGGTAGGTGTCCCACAGGGACATGTCCGAGTAGAACGGCGCGCCGGGTTCCACGTGGAACCTTCCGTCGAAGCCGATGTAGCTCCCGTCGGCGTCCGACAGCAGGTGGGGCATCAGCAGGCTGTGGTACAGCGCGGTGTGGAAGATGGTGCGGTCGCGATCGCTGCCCCCCTGCACCCGCACGCGCTCGAGGGCTTCGCGCCAGCGCCAGGTGGTGGCGTCCCGCAGGCTGTCGAAGTCCGCGGCGCCCCACTCGGCCTCGAGGTTCTCCCGGGCGGCCCGCACCGAGGTGAAGCTGATGCCCACCCGCAGCTCGAGGGGCTCACCGGGAGGCAGATCTGCGAAGCCCACCCAGCCGCCGGGCTCGAAGCCTTCGGTCGTGGTGCGCCCCGATGCGCTGCTCTCGTCGGCCCAGACCCCCCAGCTGGTGGGCGTCCGGCCCAGCTCGATCCAGAAGTGGGTGTCGAAGCCGTCGAAGCGGCTGGACAGAGAGCCCGCGGTGTGGACGGTGCCGGCGATCACCCCGTCTTCGGGGTCGATGACCATGCTGGCCGGCCGGCGGCTCGCCGTGCTGCCCAGGGCGTGCTCGAGGTCCACGACCACCGTGGGCTTGGTGCCCTCGGGGAAGGTGTAGCGGTGGATGGCCACCCGCTCGCCGGCGGTGAGCTCCAGCTGGATGCCGTTGTCCAGGGTCACCGCGTAGTACCCGGGGCTGGCCTCCTCGTCGGCGTGGGAGAAGCCCGCGGCCCGGGCCTCCGCGTCGGCCAGCGCCGGGGTCATCCAGGGCGCCGGCATGATCTGCAGGGTCCCCAGATCCGGCACCCCGGCCCCCGCCAGGTGCAGGTGGGAGACGCCGCTGATCAGGTTGTCCTCGTACCAGTAGCCGCCGTTGTGGAAGGCCTCGACGTGGCTGGTCTTGGTGCGCGTGTCCGGGCTGACTGCCACCATCCCGAAGGGCGCGGCCGCCCCGGGGTACAGCGCCCCCTGGCCGAAGCCCTGGCCGCCGGTGCCGATGAAGGGGTCCACCCAGGGCAGGGGGTCGTCTCCCATGGGGACCGTGGGGCGATCGGCGCAGCCCAGCAGGAGCAGGGCGAGGCTGGAGAGGGTGGCGGTGCGCATCGAAACTCCGGGACAGGCTTGCCCTAGTCACGCCAGGACCCCGCCGACGCCTGCATCTTCAGGGACTGTAGTGGGGCTCTCAGGGGGTTGCGCTGCGGCGGCCCGCATCCGATACTCCAGGCTCCCATGCCCCCGGATCCCCCGAAGCCCTCTCACCGCTGGCTCCCGACGATGATCCCCGTCGGGGTCTTCGCCATCGGCTGTGTGGTGCTGCTCAGCGGCGGCGAGCAGGCCCTGTGGGGCTTCCCCCTGGACGACGCCTGGATCCACCGCGTCTACGCCCGCGCCTTCGCGGGCTTCGAGGGCTTCGCCTACAACCCGGGCCAGCAGGAGACCGGCTCCACCAGCCCCCTGTGGGCCATCCTCTCCGCCCCCGCCCACTGGCTGCAGCCGCTGGGGGACGGGGCGGTGGTGCTGGCGGTGAAGCTGCTGGGGATGGCCCTGGCCGCCGTCGCCCTGCTGGCGGTGGTCCGGATCGGGCGGCTGCTCGGTGGGTCGCTGTCGGTGGGAGTGCTCGCCGCCTGCATCGTGGCCGCGGATCCCCGGCTGGGATTCGCGGCCCTGTCGGGCATGGAGATCCCCCTCGCCGTGGCCCTGTGGCTGTGGGGCACCGCAGCGCTGGTGGAGGGTCGCCCGCGGCTCGGGGCCCTGCTGTCGGGGCTGGCGGTCACCGCTCGGCCCGAGCTGGTGGTGCCCGTGGGCTTGCTGCTGGCTGCGGGGCTGGGGGTCGACACTGTGCGGCGCCGGCTCCCGCCGAGCTCGGCGCTGTCCGCCGCGGCCCTCGCTGCGGCCCCACCGCTGGCCTGGGCGGGCCTCTGCCTCGCTGTCACCGGCCACCCGCTGCCGGCGACCTTCTACCGCAAGCAGACCGCGTTCTCCCTCGGCCTGGACCAGCTGCAGCAGTTCGGCGCGCTGCTCAGCATGCCCGGCTGGCTGACGGGGCCCCTGCTGGTCCTGGGGCTGATCCTGGCGGTGGTCCTGCTGCTGCGCCGTCGCGATCGCGACGCGCTGCTGGTGGGGCTGTCCCTGGGCGCCGGGCCGCTGCTGATGCACCTGCTGGTGGTCGGCGGCCGGGACGTGCGCCTGGACGGCTACTACTGGACCCGCTGGGCCGATCCCCAGGCCATCGCGCTGCTGGCGCTGTGCGCCATCGCCATCGTGGCGGCGCTGCACCGGGTGGAGCAGCTGCGGCGGGTGGGCAGCTCCCGCGTCGGGCGCATCTCCCTGCTCGTCGTGCTGGTCTTCGCCGCCCTCGATGTGCCCGAGGCCTGGCTCGAGCGCCGGTCGCGGCTGGCCAGCGACGGGGCGGCCATCGAGCGCATGAACGTCCAGCCCGGCCGCTGGATCGCCGAGCACACCCCCCGGGACGCCGTGGTGGCGGTGAACGACGCGGGGGCGCTGCGCTACTTCGGTGAGCGGGCGACCATCGATCTGCTGGGCCTCAACAACCACCGGATCACCTTCGGCCTCATGGGCCCCGACGACATCCTGGCCGAGACCACCTGGGTGGCGGTCTTCCCCGAGGCCTGGGCCCAGACCCGGCTGCTGGACGGCTTCGTGGAGCGGGCCCGCTTCACCATGCCGCCGGAGGACTACACGGTCTGCGACTGCCCGGGCCAGGCGCTGGTCGTCGTCTGTGAGGCGGCTGGGTCCACGGGGACCGGGGGCTGATCAGCGGAGCTGGCCCAGCGGAGCCCACAGCTCGAGCGCCTCGTCCAGCACCTCGAACTCCAGGGTTGCGGGGTCCGGTGCTTCGATGGGCTGCCAGCCCTCGGGGCCCCGCAGGGCCAGGAACCAGCGCCAGCGGCCCGGGGGTGCGTCCCGGGGGATCCGCAGGGCGACCCGGTCCTCGAGCTGCTCCTCCCCGGCGTACAGGGCGCTCAACCCGTGGAAGCTGGCGGCGACCGGCTGGCCGGCGTCGTTCAGCAGCACGCCCTGGTCCGAGGCCAGGGCGATCATCAGCGTCCCGCCGGCCCAACGGGAGCCCTCGGGGATGGCCCAGCGCCGCTCGAGGATGGTGACCCCGCCCCGGCGCGCGGCGTTGGTCGAGAGGCGCGCCTCCACCAGCTCCGGCATCGGGCCGCTGGGGGCCTCGCCGGTGGATGGCTCGCCGAGCCGCACGCCGAGGGTGTCGTAGGCCCCCCGCCGGGTCCGGGTCAGCCCCACCACCCCCCACTCGAGGTCCGGCGTGGTGGGCAGCAGGACCACCGGCCGCCCGGTGCCCACCGCGGTGCGGGCGGTGATCAGCTGGGGGTCGATGCCCGGGGGCAGGGGCTTGCCCCGCAGCTGCTCGAGGGCCTCGGGGTAGTGGCCCTTGATCATCAACGAGGAGTCCACCAGCGCCATGTCCGGCCGCAGGCCCAGGGCCTCGAGGGGGTACAGCGGCACGAAGCCTGTGGGGCCGTGGGTGTAGAGCAGGGCGTCGGCGGGCGCGGCCTCGAGCAGCGCCCAGGCCTCGTCGTGGGCGGCGACGCTGCGATCGGCGGCGTCGGAGCCCCGCAGGCCGGTGGGGGAGGCCACCATCAACACCACGAGCAGGGCGCCCACGGCGGTGCCGCTGCGGGGGGCGTTCGCCTCGAGCCATCCGGTGGCCGCTGCGGCGCCCACGCCGGCCAGGATCGCGGTGAGGTGCAGCGCCGGGATGAAGAAGGTGGCCTGGTCCACGACCTGGTAGCTCAGGGCGAAGAGCAGGGCGGTCAGCAGGGCCGCCCCCAGGGGCAAGGCCAGGCGCGGGCGGGCTCGCAGCGCCGCCAGGCCCACCAGGGCCAGGGCGATGGCGGCGATCGTCTGGATCCCGCCGGCCTCCCACAGGGCGTGCAGGCTCGAGGCCCCGGCGGCCTGGGTGGGCTGGACGATGTCGTGGAAGCTGCTGCCGGTGACGTGCAGCAGGAACAGGCGCAGGTCGCGGACGTGGCCCCAGTCGATGGCCGGGGCGGTGGCGGAGATCAGCGGCAGGGCCGCGTAGAGCAGCAGAGGGCCGAGCCCGGCGGCCACCGCCGCCAGCAGCCCGCGGGGGCTCAGGCGTGCACGCCCCCACCACAGCACCGCCAGCACCACCCAGGGGGCCACGAGCACGGTCATCAGGTGGTGGGTGAAGCCCAGGCCGATGAGCAGCGCGATGGGCCAGGGGCCCCGGCCGCCGTCGCGCCCGATCCAGCCCAGCCAGGCCAGCAGGATCGCGCCCTGGAGCAGGGCGTGAAGGGCGTAGACCTCGTTGGTCAGGCTGGCCTCGAGCACCGCGGGGAAGGACAGGAAGCAGGCCGCGGCCACGGCGGCCCCCACCCAGCTGCGGCCGAGGCGCCAGGCGCAGGCCGCCACGCCTCCCACGGCCAGGGCGGCGAAGCCGGCGTTGAGCACGTTCAGGCGCCAGGCGGGGTCACCGACCGCGAACAGCGTGGAGAACCCGTGCCCCACCAGGAGGTAGAGGGGGTAGCCGGTGGGGTGGGGCACCCCGAGGGTCACCGTCGCGGTGGTCAGCTCCGCGGTGTCCCCCTGGCCCACGGTGGGGGCGAGCCAGAGCAGGTACAGCCCGAGCGCGAGGACGCTGGCGATGGCGGCGACGAGTGCGCCGGGGGAGAGCGCGCGCTGGCGCATCGGGGCTCCGATGCCGAGAGGTGGGCCAGAATGGTTCAGGCCGCTCAGTCTACCTCGACCTCGAGCAGCAGGGGGATGGGCCCCTCGGTGCCGTCGTCGATGGGCATCCAGTTGACCCACAGCCACCACAGCACGAAGACCAGGATGGTCAGCAGGATCGAGGCCAGCACCGCCAACCCCAGGGTCCCGGCGCGCTCGACCAGGCTGATCTTCGGGGCCTCGTGCAGCACCTGGCGGAACGGGCTCTCGGGCTCGCCGCTCACTGCAGGGCCTCGAAGACGATGCCCCCCGTCAGCAGGCGCTCGGCCAGGCGGCGCTCGAGCTCGGCCTCGGCGGCGGACATGTCGGGCTGGGGCAGGCTGTCGATGTGGGCCTGCAGGACGGCGGGCTCCAGGGCCTCCACCTCGGCCTCCAGCCGCTCGATCTGGGTCCTGTCGATGATGGACAGGTAGAGGGGCCCTTGCCGGGGGGTGTACCAGGCCTTGCGCTCGAAGTAGTCGCTGACCCAGGGGATCTCGAAGGGCTGCTGGTTGCGGGCCAGGGGCAGGTAGCGGGCCAGCACCAGCCAGCTGATGGACAGGCCGTCGGGGCGGGGCTCGAGCTGGGCGCCGGGGTCCAGGTTGTCCCAGGAGTAGGCCACGTGCTGCTCGGCCCAGGCGGCGCGGAGGGCGCGCTCCCGATCGTGCAGATCAGCGGGCAGCTCCGCCCCGGGGTCCGCCACCAGGAAGGCGGGATCGCGGTTTCGCCAGGCCAGATCGAGGGCTCGGCGCTGGTCGATGGCGGCCAGATCGCTGCGCTCGTCCAGGGCCGCGATGGCGTCCTCGAGGGTGACGAGGGGGGCCTGCTGCAGGGCGGGATCGTAGGCGTCCAGGGCGGGGTTGCGATCGGGATCGACGGCTCGCTGGGGCTCTCCGGTGCAGCCCGCCAGCAGCAGCGCGACCAGGGCGGCGCGGATCACCGGGCGCCCTGCTCCACCGCCGCGCGGCGCTGCAGGCGGGCGCGGGCGATGTCGATGGCGCGGTCCTCGCCATGGGCCTCGTCGAGCTCGGCCAGGGCTTGTTCGTGCTGACCCATGTCGTCCAGGGCCATGGCCATGCCCAGGCGGGCCAGGTTGGCCTGCTCGGGGTTCGGCTGGGCGTCGAGGGCTTGGGCGTACCAGGCGTAGGCCTTGTCGGTGCGACCCATGCCCAGGCCCACCCGTCCCATGCTCAGCAGGGCCTCGGCGCGCTGCTCGGGGCAGCGCAGCCCCGCCTCGGCCAGGCGCAGCAGGGCGCGATCGGGCCGGCGTGCGCGCTCCCAGGCCCGGGCGGCGGCCAGCAGGGCCTCGCTGGGGTCGCTGTCGAGGCGGGCCAGCTGCTCCCAGCGCAGCGCGGCGGGGCGGTGGCGCCCGCGGGCCTCGAGACACTCCGCCAGCAGCGCCAGGGTCAAGGCCTCGATGCGGGGGTCATCGGCGCCGTGGCGCAGGGTGGTCCGCAGGGTCGAGATGGCCAGGCCCGGCTCGTCCATGCCGCGGGCCTGCAGGTTCGCGGCCCGGTACCGGGCGCCGGCCCGCCAGCGGCGAAGCAGGCCCCAGCGGGCGGCGTCCCCGTAGGCGTCCACGGCGGCCTGGGGGCCCTCGCGGAGCAGGGCGTGCTCGGCGCGGTCGTGGGCCAGGGGGGTGAAGGGCCCCAGGCCGAGCACCAGCAGCGCGGTCGCCAGCAGCACGCCCGCGGCGAGGATCGCGCGGGGGGCGGAGGGCGTATACCGTACGAGGTAGGTCCGAAGCCGCGAATCAGCGGACAAGGGGCTTCCCTGGGCTGCGGTGCCCGCTCGATCTAGCGCGCAGGGTCCGTGGCGTCGAATCGGCGCCCCTCGGGCTAGAACGCGATCCCGTTCAGCAGCAGCCAGGCGGCGCCAGCGTTGTCGGCGTTGGTGTCGTCGCCGTGGGCGCCCACCAGCAGGTCGGGGGTGCCGTCGCCATCGATGTCCCCGGGGCTGGTGGTGCCGCTGCCCAGCCCGTCGTCCTCGGCGGCGCCGTAGAACCAGACACCCTCGTGCTCCTGGGCGATGGTGGCGCCCTCGAAGGGGCCCTGCACGATCATGGCGGCGCCGGCATCGTCCACCTTGGGGCCGTCGGCTCCGGACGCGGAGATGACCAGGTCGACGACCCCGTCACCGTCGAAGTCGGCGGCGGCGATTCCGCTCATGCCGATGTAGTCGTTGCCGTAGTCGCCGCGGCTGCTCACGGTGGCGTAAGCCTGGGCCCGCACGGTCGACTCGCTGGGTTTCAACGCGTCGGCGCCGCTGATGAAGCTGATGGCGCTGCGGTCGATCTCCTCGGTCTGGTAGCTGATCAGATCGCCGTAGCCGTCGCCGTCCAGGTCGCCGGGGAGGGTGACGCTGCCGCAGCAGCTCGCCCAATGCTCCGCGTTGCGCCAGGTTGCGGTCGCGTCGCTCTGGATGCCGCCGCCGGTGTCCAGCGGGCCGAGCAGCAGGGAGACCGCCCCGAGCATGGTGCCAGTGCCGTAGCCGTCGTAGCAGGGGTCACCCACCAGCAGGTCGTCCATGCCGTCGCCATTCACGTCCTGCCCCCCGGCGAGGCTCCCGGCGCAGGTGTTGCTCGCCCTCTCACGGTAGGACACGCCCTGATCCTGGATGGCCCCTCCTGCGGAGATGGGCCCGTGGAGGACGTGCAGGTAGCTGTAGCGGGTGTTGCTCGCGTCGTTGTCGAGCACGCTGAAGACGACGTCATCGTGGCCGTCGCCGTTCAGATCCCCCGCCGCGGCCGCGGCGTTGCTGCGGTTGCCCGTGTCATCGGTGGTCAGGATGATGTCCGCCTCGGTCAGCTCCCGGGGCTCGACGATTCCCAGCGTGGGCCCACCTCGGAGGACGTAGGCCCCCCCGACGTCGGAGCTTCCGTAGGCCCCGTAGTCCAACAAGGCGACGTCATCGAAGCCATCACTGTCGACGTCGCCGATCCTGGCGATACCGAAGTTGCTCTCCGCCCCGTCGTTCGGCGCCAGCCAGCGCTGCCCGACGGCGTCGAGGTCTGCGTTGGTGCGGCTGCGCCAGTCGCTCCCACCCAGGACGATCCACATGCCCACCGCGGCCTCGCCGCTGCTGTGGAGCATGCCCCGGCTGCCCACCAGCAGGTCGTCCACGCCGTCGCCGTCCACGTCCCCCGCGCCCGCGACCCAGCGCCCGGCCCAGCTGTCGGCCTCGCTCCCCAGCAGCTTCACGGGCAGGTCGGCGATCGGCCGCTCCCACCAGCAGGGGCGATCCAGGCCGTCGCAGTCGTTGTCCACCCCGTCGTCGCAGATCTCGTCGGCGCCGGGGTTCACCTCCGGGTCGCCGTCGTCGCAGTCCTGCTCCTCGGGCCAGCCATCGCCGTCGGCGTCCACCGGGGTCGGTCCGGTGTCGGTGTCGGCGTCGGTGTCGCTGTCCGTGTCTGTGTCGCTGTCGGCGTCGGTGTCGCTGTCCGTGTCTGTGTCGCTGTCGGTGTCGCCTTCGACCGGGCCGCTGTCGTCGGGCTTGTCGCCGCAGCCGATGGCGAGCGCCAGGATGATGATTGCGATCGGGCGCATGTCTCCCTCCCTGGAGTGGCTCGCCCCTATCGTGGTCGCGGCCGCGCGGTGAGATCCATCTCCACCAGGACAGGCGATGACCGGCTCCGGCGGACAGCGCACGCTAGGAGGATCGCGACCTCGCCTGGAGCCCGCCATGCAGTTCGAGCTGTCCACCGATCTGACCCCCTGCGGCGACCAGCCCGCCGCGATCGAGGCCCTGGTGGCGGGGCTCGAGGCCGGTGAGCCCCACCAGGTGCTGCTGGGCGCCACGGGTACGGGCAAGACATTCACAGTGGCGAATGTGATCCAGCGGGTGGGGCGGCCCACCCTGGTGCTGGCCCACAACAAGACGCTGGCGGCGCAGCTGTATGGCGAATTGGTCAGGTTGTTCCCGCACAACGCCGTGGAATACTTCGTCTCCTACTACGACTACTACCAGCCGGAAGCCTACGTCGCCTCCACCGACACCTACATCGAGAAGGACTCGCTGATCAACGAGCGCATCGACAAGCTGCGCCACGCCGCCACCCGATCGCTGCTCACCCGCAACGACGTCATCATCGTCGCCTCGGTCTCCTGCATCTACGGCATCGGCTCGCCGGAGGTCTACGACCGGATGCTGCTGCGCCTCGAGCTGGGCCAGACCATCCGTCGCAAGGAGATCCTCTCCAAGCTGGTGGAGCTGCAGTTCTCGCGCAACGACATGGACTTCCACCGGGGCACCTTCCGGGTCCGGGGCGACGTGATCGAGGTCTTCCCCGCCCACGAGTCCGAGCGCGCCCTGCGCATCGAGCTGTGGGGCGACGAGATCGAGGCGCTCTCGGAGATCGACCCCCTGCGCGGCAGCCGCATCCAGGCTCTGAAGTGGCTCACCATCTTCCCCGCCACCCACTACGTGCTGCCGCCGGAGCGCATGAAGGCCAGCATCGACGCCATCCGCACCGAGCTGCTGCAGCGGCTCACCGAGCTGCGGGATCGGGGCGATCTGCTCGAAGCCCAGCGGCTCGAACAGCGCACCTTGTACGACCTCGAGATCATGGAGGAGATGGGCCACTGCAAGGGCATCGAGAACTACTCCCGCCACCTCGAGGGCCGGGGCGCGGGCACACCCCCTCCCACCCTGCTCGAGTACTTCCCCAAGGACTTCCTGATGGTCATCGACGAGTCCCACGTCGCCGTGCCGCAGGTGCGAGGCATGTACAAGGGCGACCGGGCGCGGAAGGAGACCCTGGTGCGGCACGGCTTCCGGCTGCCCTCGGCGGTGGACAACCGCCCGCTGACCTTCGACGAGTTCGAAGAGCGCCTCAACCAAGCCATCTACATCTCCGCCACCCCCGGCGACTGGGAGCTCGAGCACGCCGGCGGCGTCTCCGCTGAACAGATCATTCGCCCCACCGGCCTGCTGGAGCCCGTCATCGAGGTCCGGCCCGCCGGCATCCAGGTCGACGACCTGCTCCACGAGCTCCGCGCCACGGTGGACCGTGGTGAGCGGGTGCTGGTCACGGTGCTCACCAAGCGCTTCGCCCAGGAGCTCACCGACTACTACGCGGAGCTGGGCGTGCGCGCGCGGTACCTGCACTCGGACATCGACACCCTCGAGCGCATGGAGATCCTCCGCGACCTGCGCCTGGGTGAGTTCGACGTGCTCATCGGCATCAACCTGCTGCGCGAGGGCCTCGATCTGCCCGAGGTCTCGCTGGTGGCGGTGCTGGACGCCGACAAGGAAGGCTTCCTGCGCTCGGAGACCTCGCTGGTCCAGACCATCGGCCGCGCCGCACGCAACGTCAACGGCCGCTGCCTGCTGTACGCGGATCGGGTCACCCGCTCGATGAAGGCCGCCATGGACGAGACCGACCGCCGCCGGGCCAAGCAGCAGGCCTACAACATCGAGCACGACATCACCCCCGAGACCATCGTCAAGGCCGTGGACTCCCCCCTCGCCAAGCTGCTGGACGCCGACTACGTCACCGTCCCGGTGCGCAAGGACGACACCCCCGACGCCACCGCCGAGATCACCCTGGACACGCTCCCCAAGATCATCGATCGCCTGCGCCGCCAGATGCGCGAGCACGCTCAGAAGCTCGAGTTCGAGGCTGCCGCGGCCCTGCGCGATCGCATCAAGGGCCTCGAGGCCTGGGCCATGGAGATGATGGGGGAGTAGCCCCCGGCGGATCAGCGCGGCCGCTGGGCGTAGGCCACCCGGCCGCTCTCGCTCAGCTGCACCAGCACCACCGGCTGGCCACCGAGCATCACCGGCCGCAGGCCGCGATCCACCTCGAGGGGGCGCATGGCGACGTCGGCGCCGCTGCCCACGTCCACGAAGCGCTCGATGCCCAGGGCCCGCAGCTTGCGCGGCGGCATCAGCCCGCTGTGATCCAGGGGGGTGTCCCCCAGCTGCAGGTAGGTCCCCGGCCCCCCCGCCCCGGCCCCCGCCGCCCCGGCCCCGGCGCCCCCCCCGCCCCCGCCGGGGCCCGCCCCCCCCCCCCGCAGCGCCCCCCCCCCCCCCCCGGCCAGGGCGCCGACCACGCCGCGGCCGGTGCCCGCCAACCCCTCGAGCAGCAGGCCCGAGGCCTCGGCCGCGGCGCGGGCCTCGTCGGGGCTGATGATGCGCTCGCGGCTCTCGGCCGCGAGCAAGCGCGCCGCCATCGAGAAGCTCCGCCCCGCGCAGATTCCGGGGTGGCTGCCCGGCAGCAGGTCCTCGAGGACCAGGCAGCGGATCTCGTGCACCAGCTCCTCGAGCTCGAGCCCGGGGCCGTCGACGAAGCGCATGGCCGCCGAGCGGTTGCCGCCGGCGCCGTCCACGCTGCCCCAGCCCGGAAGGTGGGGGTGGGTGGTCAGGCTGTGGCAGCGGTAGCGCGGCGCGAGCACCGCGAGGATGCCGAGGGCGAGCCTGCTCGTGTCCCGGTCACCGGGCCTGTCCGTGTCGTCGATGCAGACGGTGACCAGAGGTGGTGTGTCCATTCGGTCAGTCGAAGCTGGGGAGGGGCTCGCCGTGCACCCAGGCTACCACGTCCGCGTACAGATCCCCGACGAACTCCTCCAGATCGTCGGTCGTCGTGACCGGGGCGTCGATCTGGTAGACGATCTCGAGGGCCGTGATCTCGGTGTCCAGCTGGTAGGCCGAGATGGAGCCCGCCTGCATGTCGATGATCGAGCTGCCGTCGCTCTTGAACCAGCGGACGCCCACCGCCTCGGGCTCGTCCAGGCTGCCGTTGATGACCCCGTGGTTCCAGTCGATGGTCCACTCGAGGGTCACGATGTCCTCGACCACGACGTGGATCTGGTAGCAGTAGTCGTACTCCTGGGGCACGTCGTAGTCGACCTGGTACGAGGCCAGGCGGCGGCGGTCGGCGTTGACGTCCGGATCCCGCAGGGCCTCCCAGGTGGTGGCCAGATCGGCGTGCACGTAGGCCCGGGCGTGGGCCCAGAGGAAGTCGTCTTCGCCCGAGACCAGCTCGATCTCCTCGGGGTAGTCGTCGCCCGCGCTGGCCTCCGGCCAGGGCGCGGTGTTGGTGGCCAGCGGCTCGAGCCCCGGTGGAAACTCGATCTCCTTGTTGCCCCAGCAGCCGGCGGACAGCAGGCAGCTTGCGAGGACAGGGAGGGAGGAGGGGCGCGGCATCCGGATCCGGCGGTACGGGCGATGGCCCCGGTCCTATCCGCTTCCTAGGACGTCTGCCCCGTTCCGTCGGCTTCGCTGTAGAGGATCACCCGTTCCACGCCTTCGACGTCGCTCAAGGCCTGCAGCAGGTCCGCCACCTGCTCCTGGTCCTTCAGCTGCACCCGGTAGCGATAGCTCAGGGTCTCTCCGAAGCGCATGGAGCGGGCCTCGTTGAGGTGGCGGGTCTTCAGGTATCGCTCCAGGACCGGCGCGATGGCGTCCTCTCGAGCCTCGTAGGCTGCCAGATCACAGCGCAGGAGCATGAACGGCTCCCGGTGGCGGCGCAGGATGGTGGCCTGCAGGGCCAGCACCGTGAGCACGGCCATGAACACACCCACGATGGCCACCCGGAAGGCGAACACCCCGCAGGCGATGCTCACCGCCAGGGAGAAGAAGACGAAGGTGATGTCCCAGGGGCTGGCCAGGCGCGTGCGGAAGCGGATGATGGCCAGCGCGCCGACCAGGGTGAAGGCCCGGGCCAGGTTGTTGCCGATGACCATCATGACCATGGCGCCGATGATGACCAGCAGCACCAGAGAGGCCTGCAGGTTGGGGTTCAGGGCGCGCGCGGGCACCGAGGCCCGGTAGGTCAGGGCGATGACGCAGCCGAGCACGAGGGCCAGCAACAGCCCCTGGAAGATCTCGGCGACGCCCAGGTTGAGCGGTGTGCCGAAGGCCAGCGCCAGCTCGGTCACAGTGCCACCTCGCGGAGCCCGCGCGGCGGGCCGTCGCTGGTGGGGGCCAGCAGGCCGGCGCGGCGGATGGGGCGCGGGGTGAGGTAGCGGACCTCGCGGTAGCGGTTGCCCGCCGCGCCCTTGCCCACGCTCAAGCCGAACTTCGACACGGGCACCGCCCGCAGGCCCAGATCGCGGCAGATCGCGCGCATCCAGCCGGGCTTCGAGCCGCCGAACTTCATCTCGAGCACCATCCAGTCGGGGGGGATCAGCTGCACGTGGGGCTCACGGTACAGGTCGGTGTAGCCCAGGTCGCGGGTGCTGGCCGTCACGTTGTGGTCCAGGGTGAGCCGCACCTTGGGTCGATCGGGATCGAGCCCCACGTAGACCTCGCGGGTGTAGTGCACCACGGACACCGGGAGCCGTCGGCCGTCGCGGGTCAGGCGCACGAAGTGGGCCGCGGCATAGCCGCCCTTGCCCTCGATCTTCGCGGTCCAGTGGCGCCAGGGCTCCGGCTCGCCGCGGGCCAGGTATTCCTCGGAGTTGCCGCCGAGGGCCACGCGGGCCTTGATGACCCAGTTCTCGAGCTTGCGCTTGTTCTCGAGGAACACGGGGAAGGGGCCGGCCTCCCGGGGGCCGTAGGTGCGCACCCGCAGCCGGTCGCGGATCTTGTGCTCGGCCAGGCGCTCCCGGAAGTCCTGCAGGTTGGGGGTGTCCAGGTAGAGGCTGTGGACCTCGTAGCCCCGCTTGCCGCCCGGCAGGTGCAGGGCGTGCTTGTCGGGCCGCACGTGCCCCTCGGCCAACGCCAGGACGCGCTCCCGCATGCTCACGTGCACCGCGTACTTGAGCTCGAAGCGGCCGATGTCGACGGGCTGGCTCATGAGCCGAACCCCATCAGCTCGTCCCAGAGGCTGGCCAGGAAGCCGCGGCTGGAGGTGTCGAGCTCGATCTGGGCCACGCCGGTCATGCCGGAGCGCAGCAGCAGGTCGTCGTTGGGGACCTCGGCGCTGACCCAGAAGACCTGGGCAGCGTTGACCGTGGCGGCGTCCTCGCTGATGTCCACCACCTCGCCCTCGAAGACGTGATCCTGCACGGCCTGGGCCCGGAAGCGCACCGGGGTGCCCACCTGCAGGCGGTGGCGGTCGGCTTCGGGAAGGGCGATGCGCAGGTAGACGGGGTCGAGATCGTAGACCCGCAGCACCACCCGGCGGCCGCCCATCTCGAGCAGGCCGGTGATGGGGCTCTTGATGGTCTCGCCGTCGAGGCGATGCTCGAGCTCGGCGACCCGGGCGGCGAGGGCCTCGATGCGCGCCTGCACCGCCTGGATGGCCTCGGGGCGGGCGGAGGACCCGGCGACCTGCAGCGCGGCCTGGGCCACCTCGAGCTCCAGGGCCAGGAGCCGGTTCTGGACCTCGGTCTGCTCGAGCTCGGCGTCGGACAGCGCGCCCTCGGCGTGGAGCCTGCGCACCCGCTCGAGCTCGCTTCGGTGGCCCTCCCAGGCGGCATCGGCCAGGCGCACCCGCTGGCGGGCTTCCTGGACCTCTTCGGCTCGCTGGCCAGCCTGCAGCAGGTTCATCTGGGCCTGGAGCTCGCCCTGCATGGCCCGCAGCTCGGCGAGCCGCCGCTCGTCGCGGGGGGAGCGCAGCCAGGCCACGGTCTGGCCTTCCTGCACCACGTCGCCGGGGGAGAGCTGGGGGTCGATCTCGAGCTCGACCAGGTCGCTGCGCTCGAGCTCCAGCACCTGCTCCCTCACCAGGGCCTCGCCCTCGGCCGCCCAGCCGCTGCGGAGGCTCCAGCGGTGCACGCCGTTGTCCAGGGAGTTGAGCCGGAAGGTCTGGTCAGCGTCCACCACGGCCTTCTGCCGCAGGCCACCCCAGTGGGGCAGGACCAGCGCCAGGAGCACCAGCAGCGCGATGGCGCCGAAGCCTGCGAGCTGGCGCAGGCGCGCTCTGGCGGGGACCGGGCTCATTGGTTGCTCGCTCCGGGGGTGGGCTGCGTGGAGAGGCCCCAGGCCCCGGTTCCATCCTCGGCCCGGGCCATGGACACGTCGGGTTCCTGGGCGCTGAACACCAGCCCGTCGAGCATGGTGATGTTCCCGGTGTCGGGATCCTGCCAGTATAGTCCCAGCGCCTCGCCGCTCGTGGCGAGGGCGAAGTTCAGGTGGGTGGGGTCGTTGACAGCATTTTGACTCGCCCAGAGGACCAGGTAGCCCCCCGCCGAGATGGTCAGGCGGGAGGAGAGGGCCTGCTGGGTGGGCCAGTCGAGGTCGTCGGTCATGTACAGCGACTCGAGCACGATCTGCTCGTCGCTGGTGTTGTGCAGCTCGATCCAGTCGAGGTACTCACCCAGGGCCCCGTCTGCGAGGGTCGTCTCGTTGTCCGCCATGAATTCGTTGATGACGATGGGCGGGCGAGCGTCGCAGGCGGCGAGGCACAGCAGGGTCGCGGACAGCGCGCAGCAGGTGGTCAGCTTCGACAAGATCCGATCCGGTTTCGGTGGCGACGACACAGTCTACACCAGGAAGTGTCGTCGGCGCCGAAAGTGGATCGGGTCACTGTGAGCACAGTCTGGATCCCATCCCACCGCTGTGGCTGTATAATGACGCGATTCGACCCCGCTGCGATGAGGAA
Organism: uncultured Enterobacterales bacterium; assembly: GCA_964481655.1. Lineage (GTDB taxonomy): Bacteria > Myxococcota_A > UBA796 > UBA796 > JAFGLY01 > CALDOK01. Next base: position 22,771 of record CAYZVO010000107.1, read on the forward strand.
GACCATGAAGCTCCTGCCCGTCACCCTGCTGCTGCTCGGAAGCACCCTGCTCACCGCCTGCCCCCCCGAGGTGGGGGAGGGCAAGTCCGCTGGCGAGTGCTCCGACGGGTTGGACAACGACAGCGACGGCGCCATCGACTGCCTCGACGCCGGCTGCATGGGCTACGCCATCTGCGGTGGTGGCACCGACACCCCCGATGACACCGACACGACCCAGCCCACCGACTCGGACATCACCGACGATCCAGTGGTGACGGACCCCGATGTCATCATCAACGAGTTCATGGCCTCGAACTCCACCACCCTCGAGGACACCGACTACCCCGGGACCTTCCCCGACTGGGTCGAGCTGCTCAACCTCACCGACAGCGCCATCGATCTGGCCGGCTACACCCTGACCGACGACCTCACCGAGTGCGACAAGCACGTGCTCGTCGAAGGCGTCGCCATCCCCGCCAACGGCTACCTGGTCCTCTGGGCGGACTCCGACGAGGAAGAGGGCGACACCCACATGGGCTTCACCCTCAACATGGACGGTGAGCAGCTGGCCCTGTGCAACCCCGACGGCGAGCCCCTCACCAAGCTCGAGTACGGCGCCCAGGTCACCGACTGGTCTGCGGCCCGCATCCCGGACGGGTCCGACACCTGGGACTTCGACGAGAGCGCCACGCCTGGCGAGGCCAACGAGCTCTGATGGCCACGCTGCGCCCCATCGCGTTCGCGGCGCTGGCGATCCTGGTGGTCGGCTGCCGGCCGCCGGGCGTGATCTCGCCCCCCGACAGCGACGAGCCGGACTCGGAGCTACCCCCGGACAGCGATCCCCCCGACACGCGGGACACCGAGGGCCCGGACACCATCCCCGACGCCCCCGACCCCTCCGACCAGCTCTTCTCTGACGAGGAGCTGCCGGTCTTCACCATCACCATCTCGCGCACCAACGCCGACCAGCTGCAGGCCGAGTACGCTGGCGGCGAGCACGAGTGGGTCGAGGCCAGCTTCGAGTACGACGATCGGGTGTACAGCCCCATCGCCATCCGGCTCAAGGGCGAGAACTCCTTCGAGGACTTCCGCTCGAAGCCGTCGATCAAGGTGGACTTCAACCGCTACCAGGACTTCGACCTGCGCGGGCTGAACGGCGTCACCCTGAACAACATGAACGACGACTACTCGATGATGCACGAGCGGGTCGTCTACCGGGTCTACCGAGAGTTCGGCGTGCCCTCCTACCGGGCCAACCACGCCCTGCTGTACGTGAAAGAGGTCAACGACGAGGGCACCGTCCTCTCGGACCGCTTCTACGGGCTGTATGCCCTGCTCGAGAACGCCAACGACGACATGATCGCCCGCTGGTTCGACGATCCCGACGGCACCCTGTGGGAGATCTGGGACGCGGACTTCTACGACGGCTACGTGCCTTGCCCCAACACCTACGGGTCGGCGGGCTGCTTTCAGCTCGAGTACGGCGAAGAAAACCGCGAGCCCATCCAGGCCGTGGCCGACGCCATGGAGCTGTCGGGCGACGCCGCCATCGAGGCGGCGGATCCCTACTTCGACTGGGAAGCATGGGTGAAATACTGGGCGGTGGGGGCGGTGGTGGCCCAGTACGACAGCTACCCCTACGCCTCGCCGGGCGATGACTGCCACGTCTACCACGACCCCACCAGCGGCAAGCTGGTGTTCATGCCCCACGGCGCGGACGAGACCTTCTACTACGCGACTCACGACTTCACGTCGGTCAACGGCATCGTGGCCCAGCGCTGCAAGGCCTCCACCAGCTGCCGCACGGCGTTCATCGAGGCCACCTGGGCCGCCCTCACCCGGGCCGAGGAGTGGGACTGGTTGGCCTACTTCGACTACGTCCACGATCAGATCGAGCCCTGGGTCGAGGAAGACACCAACCACTGGTACGGCGACGACTACGTCGTCTACTACCAGGACTACATGCGCGAGTTCATCCGCACCCGCGAGGCGGAGCTCGAGGCGGTGTTGGGCCCCCGCCCCTGAGACATCCGCGTCCCATGGGGCGCTGGCCTGCGACGGAAACGGGGCGACATGTCGCCGATCATGCCGTGGATGACGGCCGGAGGGGCCGATCTGGCGCACCGGTCCTGGCATGATAGTTGCAGCTCCGAGTTGCCCGCCCCCTCCTCCCGGGAGCCTGCCATGTTCGGCCGCCGCGGTGCCTCCACGACCGAGTACGTGCTGCTGTTGTCGGTGATCATCATCGCCATCGTGGCCGCAGCGTTTGTGTTCGTCCCCGTGTTCCAGGAGGGCGTGGCGGCGGTGGCCGACGACGTGAAGGCCCTGCTGTCCGGCGAAGGAAACGACGCCGTGGCCTCGCGGGAAGACGCCGGCAGCGGCGAGTGCCCCTTCGTCTACGATCCCCGCACCGGGCGCTTCCACGACACCAGCGACGGCGGCTACCTGATGGTCGCCTTCTCCGACGCCGAGGCCGCCGGCTGCGGGCAGTAGGCGGTCCTCGGCTGTAGTCCACATCGCAGCATCGCTGGAACCCAGCCTCTCAGGCTCGCTCTGCGCGGCTCGGTGTGAACCTGTTCTCCGGACACGATCCCAATCGTCCAGGAGGACCCATGCGACCCACCGCCCTGCTGCTGATGGCAGCTCTCGTGGCTTGCGGGGACAAGGAGCCGGTCGACGACACCGCTCCCCCCGAGACCGACACCGACACCGACACCGACGCTGACAGTGACACCGACGCCGACGCCGACGCCGACGCCGATGCCGATGCGGACGCCGACGCCGATGCCGATGCGGACGCCGACGCCGATGCGGATGCGGATGCGGACGCCGATGCGGACGCCGACGCCGACGCCGACGCCGACGCCGACGCCGACACCGACCCTGACACCGACTCGGACGGTGACGGCCTCACCGACGCCGAGGAGAAGGTCCTGGGCACCGACGCCGGCGACCCCGACACCGACGGTGACGGCGTGGACGATGGCGACGAGGTCAACGAGTACGGCTCGGATCCCCTCGACACCGACAGCGACGCCGACGGCTGGGACGACGGCGATGAGGTGGCGGACTACTCCGATCCCACCGACGCCACCGACTACCCCTACGCCGGCGGCTGGGCCAAGGGCGCCTGCCGGGACTCCATCACCAGCACCGGCACCTCGGTGGGCGACATCGCCCCCGACTTCGCCCTGTCTGACCAGTACGGTGAGACCGTCTACCTGCACGACTTCTGCGACCGGGCGGTCCTGGTGACCTTCGGTGCCTTCTGGTGACCCAGCTGCCAGTCGGAAGCCTCCGGTCTGGAGGCCATCTATCAGAAGTACAACGGCTACGGATTCATCGCGATCTCCACCTGGGGCCAGGACAGTGACCGGAACACCCCAGACACTGGCGACCTGCAGGACGCGGTCAGCTACTGGGGGCTCACCACCCCGGTGGTCGCCGATCCGGGCTTCGGCACGCTGAACACCTACACCAGCGGTCACCCCAATCGGGTGTTGATCGGGCCTGGGGCCGAGATCATCCAGATCGGTGGCACGGTGAGTGACGGGGACATCCAGGCGGTGTTGCCGACGACCTACCCGTAGCGGGCATCCCCCCTGATCCCTCTCCGCCCCCGGGGAGAGGGGCTCCTCGCCCTTGTTTCCGCTCCCCCCCGGGGAGAGGGGCTCCTCGCCCTTGTTTCCGCTCCCCCCCGGGGAGAGGGGCAGCGCTGATCGCTGATCGCTGATCGCGATCGGCGCTTCCCCTCACAGCGTCTCGTAGATCCCGTACTTCCGCAGCATCGTCAGCACGTAGGTCCGGGACAGCCCCGCCTCCCGCGCCGCGCGGGTGATGTTGCCGTCCACCCGCTCCATCAGCGCCTCGAAGTACGGCCGCTCGTGCATGGACAGCAGCTGGGCCTTGAAGGCCTTGAACTCCTGGTCCATGTCCAGCTCGGCAGGCGTGCCGGAGGGGCTCGCGGCGCTGGGCTCGCCGTCGCTGGCGGCGGTCCAGCCTCGGAGCATCACGTGCTCGGCGCCGATGTCGTCGTCGCCGGCCAGCATCGAGGCGCGGGCCAGCACGTTGGCCAGCTCGCGCACGTTGCCGGGCCAGCTGTGGCCGCGCAGGCGCTCGATGGCGTCGGGCTGCAGGGTCGGCGCCGCGCGCAGGCCCGGGTCGTCGTTGACCAGCCTGGCCAGCAGGCGCTCGGCCAGGGGGCCGATGTCGGCGCTGCGCTCGCGCAGGGGCGGGACCACCAGCTCGATGCCGGCCACGCGGAAGTAGAGATCCTGGCGGAAGCGGCCCGCCTCGACCTCGGCCCAGAGGTTGCGGTTGGTGGCCGCGACGAGCCGGAAGTCGATGGCCACCTCGCGGTCGCTACCCACGGGGCGTACCCGGCCCTTGTCCAGGGCGGTGAGCAGCTTGGGCTGCATGGCCGCGGGGAGCTCGCCGATCTCGTCCAGCAGCAGGGTGCCGCCCCGGGCCTGCTGGAACACGCCCTCGGCGTCCTTGTGGGCGCCGGTGAAGCTGCCCTTGACGTGGCCGAACAGGGTGCTCTCCACAAGCTCCGGGGGCAGCCCGCCGCAGTTGATGGCCACGAAGGGGCCCTCACGCCGGGCGCTCTGGGCGTGCAGGGCCTCGGCCACGGCGGTCTTGCCGGTGCCGGTCTCGCCCAGCAGCAGCACGGGGAGATCCCGGGAGGACACCCGGCTGAGCATGTCGAAGAGGCGCTGCATCGGGGCGGTCTTGCCCACCAGCCGGCCCGAGGCGTCGGCGCTCGCCTGGCGGGTGGGGTGCCGGGCCTGGCGGGCCTCGATGCGCAGGCTGCTCGAGCCCACCCGCAGCACGGTGCCGGGCTCGAGGGTGGCCTCGGCCACCCGGGCGGTCTCGACCCAGACCCCGTTGGTGCTGTTGCGATCCCGCAGGCGGATGGTGTCGCCCCGGATGATGAGCTCGCAGTGGATGGCGCTGACGCGGGGATCGTCGAGCACCACATCGCACCAGGGCTGCCTCCCGATGAGGGTGCGCGGGGGCATGGGGTCCAGGGTGGTGCCCTTGGCCGGGCCGTCGAGCACCCGCAGCACGCAGTGGCGGACGTCGATCAGCTCGTCGTCGGTGGCGGCGATGGTGGCGGCGATGTCGCTGCTTGGAGGCATGGGACGGCCCTCGGGGTGGTCGCAGGAGGGTATCGAGGGTCCGGGGGGACCGCCAGCGGGGCGTCGAGCGGCCCGAACTGTAGACAATTGTGATTTTTCAGGCGGATTCGCGACGCTGCGGGGCATATCAGTGAGAATGGTCACGAAGTGTCACCGGAGGCCCTCATGCGCCGCGTGCTCCTGCTCGCCACCCTGCTGCTCACCGCCTGCCCCGGCAAACCCTCGGACGACACGGGGGAGCTACCTCAGGACGTCGACGCCGACGGTGACGGCTACCTCGAGTCCGAGGACTGCGACGACGAGGATCCCGCGGTCTTCCCGGGCGCCGTCGAGCGCTGCAACGGGGTCGACGACGACTGTGACGGCTACATCGACGACGAGGATCCCAGCCTGGACGACGGCGACGAGTGGGCCCCGGACGGCGACGGCGACGGCTTCGGCTACCGCGACGACTCCACCTGGGCCGCCTTCTGCGATGAACCGGGCGAGGGCTGGTCTGCGGACGCCACCGACTGCGACGACGCCGACCCCGCGATCCACCCTGGTGCCGACGAGTACTGCAACGGCATCGACGATGACTGTGACGACGAGATCGACGAGGACGGGGCGCTGGACTCCGCCTGGTACTTCGACGGCGACGGTGACGGCTACGGCGACGAAGACCTCGTCCTGACCCAGTGCGAGCAGCCCAGCGGCTATGTGCTGGACGGCGGCGACTGCGACGACGGAGACGACGCGGTCCACCCCGACGCCGACGAGCGCTGCAACGGCTACGACGACGACTGCGACGGCGAGGTCGACGAGGACGACGCCGTCGATGGCCTCACCTGGTACGCCGACAGCGACGACGACGGCTTCGGTGACGCCGACAGCACCACCACCGCCTGCGAACAGCCCAGTGGCTACAGCGACGACGCCAGCGACTGCGACGACGGCGACGGCGACGTCTTCCCCGGCGCCGACGAGTACTGCAACGGCATCGACGACGACTGCGACGAGGTGATCGACGAGGACGACGCAGTGGACGGCGACACCTTCTACGCCGACCTGGACCAGGACGGCTACGGCGATCCCGACAACACCACCACCGCCTGCGATCAGCCCAGCGGCTACGTCACCGACGACAGCGACTGTCTGGACACGGACGACGCGACCTACCCGGGCGCCGACGAGCTGTGCGACGCCATCGACAACGACTGCGACGGCGACATCGACGAAGAGGTCGTGGACGGCACCACCTGGTACCTGGACGCCGACGGGGACGGCTACGGCGACGCGGCCAGCTCGAGCTCCACGGCCACCTGCGATCAGCCCACCGGCTACGTGGCCGACGACTCCGACTGCGACGACACCGACGCCTCGGTCCATCCCTACGCCGACGAGTACTGCAACAGCGTCGACGACGACTGCGACGGGACCACCGACGAGGACGACGCGGTGGACGCCACCACCTGGTACCTCGACGCCGACAGCGACGGCTACGGTGATCCCTCCACCGGGACCTCCTCCTGCACCCAGCCCACCGGCTACGTCGAGGACGACACCGACTGCAACGACCTGGACAACGCCAGCTACCCCGGCGCCGACGAGCTGTGCGACGGGGTGGACAACGACTGCGACGGTGATGTCGACGAGG
>CAYZVO010000108.1:0-29517 GCA_964481655.1 uncultured Enterobacterales bacterium
TGGGGTACTTGCCCTTGTGCTTGACGGCGTACATCTGCAGCGCCTGCTCGATCTGGCCGATGCGGATCTTGGTCATGTCGGCGTTGGCTTCGTCGAGGCGGCCGAGGACGACCACGGCGAGGACGGACATGAGGGTGATGATGATGGTGATGACCACCATGATCTCGACGAGGGTCATGCCGGCGCGGGAGTTGCGGAAGCGATGCTTGGCGTTGTTGAACATGGGTTTCTCCTGGGTGGCGAGACGTGAAGAGACAGTGACTAGGACCCCGCGAACTTGCTCATCTGCATCATGGGCAGCAGCAGCGCGATGGCGGTGCCGCCGATGACGCCGCCCATCACGACGATGAGCAGGGGCTCGAGCAGGGAGGTGAAGGTTGCGATGGCGCGGTCGACGGCCGCGTCGTAGGCGTTGGCGACCTTCTCGAGCATCGGCTCGAGGTCGCCGGTGCGCTCACCGATGGCGATCATGTGGGTGACCAGGGGCGGGAACTCGCCCGACTGACGCAGCGGCACCGCGACGGACTGACCCTCGCGGATGTTGTCGGCCGCCTTCTCGATGGCCTCGGTGAGGACCACATTGCCCACCACCTTCTGGACGATGCCCAGGGCGGTGAGGATGGGGACGCCAGAGATGAGCAGGGTGGAGAGGGTGCGGCAGAAGCGTGAGACGGCGATGGTGCGCAGGATGCCGCCGAGGACGGGGATGCGCAGCATCCAGCGGTCCCACTTGGCGCGGCCTTCCTTGGTCTTGAGCCAGCGGCGCCAGAGGAACAGGCCCACGGTGACCAGGGCGGAGATGAGCCACCACCAGTCCATGAAGAACTGGCTGGTCTCGAGCAGGATCTTGGTGGGCAGGGGCAGGCCTTCGCCGAAGGAGTCGAAGAGCTTGCGGACCTTGGGCACCACCACCAACATGATGACGGTGAGCAGGCCGACGCCGACGAAGGCCATCAGCGCCGGGTAGATCAGCGCGGTGGTGACCTTGGAGCGCAGGGCGAGCATGGACTCGGTGTGCTCGGTCAGGCGGTCCAGCACCTTGTCCAGGGCGCCGGACTGCTCGCCGGCGGCGACCATGTTCACGTACAGATCGTCGAAGACCTTGGGGTGATGCCCCAGGGCCTTGGCCAGGCTGGAGCCCTCGTTGACCCGCTCCTTGATGTCCGCCAGCACCACCTTGAGGGCGGGCTTCTCGACCTGGTCCAGCAGCGCGGAGAGGGCCTCGACCATGGGGATGGAGGCGCCCACCAGGGTGGAGAGCTGGGAGGTCATGGTGGCGACGTCGGCGCGGGTGACGAACTGGAAGGTCTTGGACAGGTCGATCTCGACGTTCAGTCCCTTGCCCTTGCTCGCTCCGCCCGAGGCCTTGCCGCCCTTGCCGGTGACCTTGCGGGCCGTGCCGGCGGACTGCTCCTTCACCTCGGTGGGGAAGGTGCCCTGCTTGCGCAGCTTGGTCCGCGCCGTGCGGGCGGAGTCGGCGTCGACGATGCCGCTGACTTCCTTGCCCTTGCCATCCAGGCCCTTGTACTCGTAGACAGGCATCCCGCGACCCCGCTAGTCCAGCTCGAAGACGTCTTCCTGGGTGACCCGGGCGACCTCGTCGATGGAGGTGACGCCGTCGAGCACCTTGCGGATGCCGTCGTCGCGCAGGGTGCGCATTCCGTTCTCGATGGCCTTGGCCCGCACCGTGCCGGCGTTGGCGTTGGTGGAGACCAGGACGCGGATCTCTTCGTCCACGGCCAGCAGCTCGTAGATGCCAGATCGGCCGCGGTAGCCCTTGTCGAGGCACTCCTTGCAGCCGTTGGCCTGGTAGATGGTCATGCCCCGGGCCATGGCCTGGCGCAGGGTGGTCATGGCGGCGTCGCCCAGGCCCAGGCCACGCAGCTCGTCGATGGACGGGTGGTGGGGCTGCTTGCACTCGTTGCACAGCCGCCGCACCAGGCGCTGGGCCAGGACCGCCACCACCGAGGATGAGACCAGGAAGGGCTCCACGCCCATGTCGCTCAAGCGCGAGAACGCGGTGGGCGCGTCGTTGGTGTGCAGGGTCGAGAGGACCAGGTGGCCGGTCAGCGACGCCTGCACCGCGTTGTCAGCGGTCTCGCCGTCGCGGATCTCGCCGACGAGGATGACGTCGGGGTCCTGGCGCAGGTGGGCGCGCAGGGTGGAGGCGAAGGTCAGGTCGATCTTGGGGTTGACCTGGGTCTGGCCGATGCCCCGCAGCTCGTACTCGATGGGATCTTCGATGGTCAGGATGTTCTTGTCGGGAGAGTTGATCTCCGACAGGGCGGAGTAGAGCGTGGTGGTCTTTCCGGAGCCGGTGGGGCCGGTGACCAGCAGGATGCCGTGGGGCAGGCGGATGAGCCTGCGGAAGGAATCGAGGGCGTCCTCCCCCATCCCCACGCCGTCCAGCGAGAAGACGGTGCCCTTCTCGAGGATACGCATGACGACCCGCTCGCCGTGGCGCACGGGCAGGGTGGAGACGCGCAGGTCGATCTCGCGACCGGCCATGCGGGTGCGGATGCGGCCATCCTGGGGGATGCGCTTCTCGGCGATGTTCAGGCCGGCCATGATCTTGACGCGGCTGACGATGGAGGCCTGCAGGCGGGCGGGGGGCTTGACCACCTCGTAGAGCACGCCGTCGATGCGGAAACGCACCGCCAGCTCCTTCTCGAAGGGCTCGATGTGGATGTCGGAGGCGCCCTCCTTGATGGCCTGGGTCAGCAGGGAGTTCACGAAGCGGATGATGGGCGCCTGGTTGGGGTCGTCCAGCAGATCCGCGTCGAGGTCCAGGTCCTGGGGAAGGTCGTCGTCGGTCTCGTCCTCGATCTCCTCCATGACCGCCGAGGCGGTCCGGGAGGCCTTGTCGAAGGACTGGTTGATGACCTCCTGCAGGAGATCGTGGGGCATCAGCACCGGCTTGCAGCGGCGCCCCAGGAGCATGCGGAGATCGTCGAGGGAGGTCAGCGCGTCCAGGCGGCCGATGGCCACCAGCACCGCCTCGCGATCCTCGTAGAGGGGCAGCACGCCTTGGTCGCGGGCCAGGTGCAGGGGGATCTTGCGCACCAGCTCGACGTCCACGCGCTCGAGGTCCACGGCCTCGAGGATCGGCAGGCCCGACAACGCGGAGAGGCTGCGGGCCAGGGCGAGGCCTTCGACGCCTTCGGTGCGGCGCAGGGCCTCCATCAGGCCCAGGCCCTCGCTGGCGGCCTGGTCCTGAGCCTCGCTGATGGCCTCGCGGGACACACCCCGCGCGGCCAGCTCCTGATCCAGGGGAATCCGGCGGATGCCCATCCTACTGCTCCGTCTCGGTGTCCGTGGCGTCGGCCTCGGGGTTGTCGCCGGCGTTCATCCACTTCCTCAGCGGATCTTCGACCTCGGGCTGGCCGGTGGGATCGGCGTCCTCGAGGGGCTGGGAGGTCTGGGTCTCGTACTCGGCGTTGGCCTCGGCGTTGGAGCTGGTGGAGGACTCCTGCACCGACCCGTCGCCGGTGATGGTGGTGACGTTGTTCCCGCCGCCGACCTTGGTCCGGTAGACCGAGGGCTCGTCCACCACGTTCATGGAGTACTGCAGCAGCTTCATGAGCTCTTCCTGCTGCTCTTCCGCGGACTTGCCGTAGAAGCGGCGCACGAACTCGTTCCGCTGGGCCACCTTGACCCGGTAGACCTCTTCGAGGTCCTCGGGCCCGTCGATGACGTGGGGGGTGAGGAAGATGAGCAGGTTGGTCTTGCGGCTGACGGTGCGGCGGCCGCGGAAGATGACGCCGATGAGGGGCAGGTCGCCCAGCAGCGGGATCTTGCTCTCGACCTCGGTGTCGGTGGTGCCGATCAGGCCGCCGAGCACGACGGTCTGGTTGTCGCGCACGAGCACGGTGGTCTCGGCGGAGCGCTTGGAGGTGATGAAGCCGGCGGAGTTGACGTCCAGGCCCTGGGAGTCTTCCTCGATCTCCTGGACCTCCTGGTAGACCTCGAGGGTCACGAAGTTGGACTCGTTGATCTGGGGGGTGACCTTGAGGGTCGTGGCGACGTCTTCGCGCTGGTAGCTGACGATGGGGTTGTTGTTCGAGTCGCGGCCGGTGGAGACCGGGAACGGGATGTTGCGACCGACGATGAACTGGGCCTCTTCGTTGTCCATGGTCAGCACGTTGGGGGTGCTGATGATGTTGAAGCGGCTGTCGGCCTGGATGGCGTTCAGCGCCACGCCGAACGCGGGCACCGGGTACTCGATGGTGCCGCCGGCGCCGTCGGACAGCGACAGGCTGATGGACTCGCCGAAGATGCCCATGGCCAGCCCCGACAGCGCGTCGGTGGACAGGCCCAGGGAGGAGCCGTTGAGCTGGGCGGAGTAGACGCCGTACTTGCCGTCGTCGCCCATGGAGCCGGTGTGGTAGCCCAGGCCGAAGTCGAAGGTGTCCTCCGACGCCAGCTCGAGGATGACCACCTCGACGAAGACCTGCTTGCGGCGGATGTCGAGCTTGTCGACCACCTGCTTGATGATCCGGAAGTCTTCGGGGGAAGCGATGATCACCAGGGAGTTGGTGTTCTCGTCCGACGCCACCCGCATCCCGGAGTCGAAGGCCGCCACCGCGCCGGTGGAGCCGCCCTCTTCACCGGCCTTGCCCGCGTCGCCAGGGCGCACACCCGGGCGGCGGTCGTCCCGGCGATCCCGCGAGGAGCTGCGGCCGGTGCGGGAGGAGCTCGAGGACTGGGAGCTCGAGTTGGCCAGGTTCGACAGCACCTGGGCGACGTCTTCGGCCTTGGCGTGCTCGAGGTAGATGACGTGGATCTGGGAGCGGGAGGACGGATCGACATCGACGTCGAGCTTGGCCACCAGCTCCATGATGTCTTCCATGGCCTCGGTGTTGGCCTGGATGATCAGGGAGTTGGTGCGCTCGTCCGAGATGATCTTGGAGATGTAGGAGCCCTCGCCCACGTTGGTGGCGGAGGCCTCGGACGACCCACTGCTCTTGTCGCGGCCCTTGTTGCGGCTGTTGCGGCGGGCGCGGCGACGGGCCGCGGCGGACTGGGCCTCGTCGTTGCCGGAGCTGGTGGAGCCCTCGACCGCGTAGACCTCTTCCAGGATGGTCTCGACGTCGGTGGCCTCGGCGTAGCGCAGGGTGACGATTTCAATCGTGGACTTGGGCGAGGCCACGTCGAGCTCGTTGACGATCCCGTAGACGCGGCGGATGTTGGTGGCCGCGTCGGTGATGATCATGGTGTTGGTGGGCGAGTAGGCGATCACCCGCCCGTTGCCGGAGAGCAGGTCCTTGACCACCGACGAGATGTCCTTCACCGAGACGTTCTCGAGGTTGATGATCTGGGTGACGAAGTTGTCGGTGTAGGGGATGTTCTCGCCGTGGTAGACCCGCAGCGGGGTCTTCGACGCTTCGCCGGACTTGACGACCTTGGTGGCCTTGCCCACGGTCACCGTGGTGTAGCCGGCCACCTCGAGGGCCGACAGGAAGGCCTCGTAGGCCTCCGCGACGGTCACCTGCTGGTGGCTGATGATGGTGATGTTGCCCGAGAGCTTGTCGCCGAGGATGAAGTTCCGGCCGGTGATCTCGGCCATGTACTTGATGATCTCGTTGATGTCGGCGTCGACGAAGTCCACGCTCACCTTGGCGTTGGGGTCCAGGATGGGCGGGCGCTGCCGGCTCTCGCTGGGACCCGAGCTCGACGATGAGTCGTCGGAGGCGTCGTCGGAGCTGGAGGGGCGCTTGGGCGGCGGGGGCTCACGCTCGTCGTCGTCTTCGGGCGGCGGGGGCGGCGGAGGCTCCCGCTCGTCGTCGCCCGCGATCTCGCCGATGGGCTTGCGGGACGGGCCGGGCATGCCCCGGCGCAGGGGGCCACCGGGGGCCGGGAGCATGGGCATGGGCCGCATGGGCCCGTCCTCGAACTCCTCGGCGTCGTCATCGGGCGGGTCGTCCTCGCCGAGGGCAGGAGGCGCTACGCTCAGGCCGAAGGCCAGCAGGGCGGCGAGCCAGATGGGGGCGGTGCAACGAAGGAATGTACAGCTCATACGACAGCGCTCCGGGAGCGGGTCCGCGTCAACGGATCGAGTACTCGAAGGTGTTCTTCTGGTTTCTGCGGGTGACGTCGAAGGAGAAGGCGCTCTCGCTCTGCATGGACTGGAAGGCGCCCATGGCGCCGGTGGCGCTGGTGAGAGGAGTGCCGTTCACCCCGTGGATGACGTCGCCGTTCTTGATGCCGAGCTTCTGCAGCAGGCTGCCTCGGCGGATGGCGGAGAGGCGGAAGCCGTCGATCTCGCCATCGGGGCCCTTGTGGGGGGTGGCGCGCACCTGGGAGATGAGGGAGTCGATGTTGCCCATCGCGCTCGTGATGACGCTCTGGTCGACCTCCCAGCTGTACTCGCCGGTCTTGGTGATGCCGCCGTCTTCGTCGCTCTCGGAGCTCTTGGAGCTGCGACCCTTGCTGGCGGTCTTGGACCCCTCGCCGCCCATGTCGATGTACTCGATGGTGCCATCGGTGCGGCGGATCACGACCTTCTTCTGGTCGATGCGGACGATGGTCGCCTCACCGAGCAGGTCGTCCCCGATGCCGTAGCCCTGGACGCTGCTCTCCCGCCGATCTCCGCTGGAGATGAGCGCGGAGCTGAAGCTGTCGGGCTCGGCCACCACCGTGGCGACCAGGGTGACGTCCAGGCTGGAGCGCCGCCCGTCATCGCCGGTGTCGACCTCGGCGCTGGCCGTGGTGCCCACGGCCGTGCTGTCGAAGATGTTCCGACGCAGGATGGGGTCGAGGTAGGAGTTCTTGGACAGGGCGCGCTTCGAGTCCCGGTTGCGCTGACGGCGCGACGACGGGTCCTCGGGCTCGGCCGTGGTGGCCTTGGTGACCGAGGCGCCGTCCGGGAGCGCCAGCAACAGCCGGAGCCCCTGGCCGGCACCGAAGGCCAGCGCCAGCGCCACGACGGCGATGACACCGCCCGCGGCGGCCCACTTCTGCGGGTCGATCACCCGCTGTTCGTTCGTTTCTTCGTGCTCCACGATGCCTCGCAGTGCAGGACCTTTGGGAGGGGAGGACAGAAAGCCCTCGCAAATACCATGCCAGCCTGCGCCATGCACGAAGCTGCCGTATCCGCCGCACCATGCCCCCGGGGGTGGACAGCTTGACACCAGGACCGGCCGCGGACGCCCCGCGATTGACAAGCTGACAATCCACCGACCAGCGCGACGCCAGCGGGCCCATAGGAGGCAGGAAGACGCCGCGGGGGCTCGACTCCTGGCGCTGTGCAAAGTATACTCACTGACCCCCGATCGATGCGGAGCCGCCCGTGCCTACAGCCACCCGGACGGTCGTCTTCACGGACCTGGCCAACTACACCGCCTCGGTGTCGCGCTCGAACCGCGAGGCACTGCGCGATCTGCTGCGCTCTCACGAAGCGCTCGTGATCCCCACCCTGCGCCGGCACAACGGCCGCGTGGTCAAGAACCTGGGCGACTCCTTCATGGCCCTGTTCGACTCGGCCACCGACGCCATCCGCGCCGGCCTCGACCTCGTCGACAAGGCCGCGGCCGAGGGCCTCTCCATCCGCGTCAGCGCCGCCACCGGCGACGTCGAGGAGATCGAAGGCGACGCCTTCGGCGACGCCGTGAACCTGAGCGCCCGGATCAACAGCAAGACCCCCGCCGACGAGGTCTGGTTCAGCGAGTCCACCTTCCACTGCATGAACCAGGCGGAGATCCCCTGGGACCGCGTGGGCATCTACACCCTCAAGGGCATCGCCGGCGACGTCCCGGTCTACCGCGCCGTGCCCGCGAGCCGCGCCTGGCTGCCCGAGCAGGTCGCCCAGGCCGCCCGCCAGCACACCCTCGTGGTGATCCGCCCCGACACCCCGGTCCCTCCCCTGCCCCCGGATCCCATCATCGTCGCCCTGGGCTTCTCCCCGGGTGGCGACGTGCTCCGCCGGGCGGTGGCCTCGCTGCCGGTGCTGGACCCCGCCTGCCTCTACCTGGCGGCCATGCACATCGCGCCGGGCGACCGCTTCGCCTGGGAGCGCGACGGCCACGGGCTGGTCATCGGCACCCCCAAGGCCATCGAGGACGCCATCATCGAGCAGCAGCGGGTGATCACCCAGGACGCCGGCTCGAACACCATCATCCTGGACACCGGCTTCAACGCGGCGCTGCAGATCGCCTACGCCGGGCTGGCCCTGCCGGCGGTCCCCATGTCGGACGTGGTCGGCGGCTACTCCTACGACCTCGTCGAGCACGGGCAGTGGGTCAACGCCTCGGATCAGTCCCTGGCGCGGGTCGATGTCTCCCCGGCCGGTGTGTTCCTGATCGCCACCTCCACCCGCGTCGCGGTCAACGACCGCCCCATGCGCCTGCGGGAGCGGGTGGAGCTGTTCGAGGGCAGCGCGGTGCGCGTGGGCGATCGGACCCACCAGTACCGGGCGTCCCTCACCGATCCCTACTTCGGCTTCCTGCTCTGCGAGACCCCCAGCAACATCCTGGTGGCCGAAGGCCAGCGGGCCGAGCTGGGCCGCGAGCCCGCCCACCCCGGGCTGTCCCTGCCGGACCGCCGCGGGCAGGCGAACATCCGCTGGTGCGCCGGCGCCCGCGCGGCCCGCGCCCGCGAGTCCGGCTTCACCCTCGACCGGGCCCTCGCCGGCCGACACCAGGTGGCCATCACCCCGCGCGCCGGCAGCTGTCTGGTGGAGCCTCTGCACGAGCGCTGTCCCACCTGGGTCTGGCGCGTCTCGGGCGAGCTGGTCCGCGCGGCGCAGCTCACGCCGGTACCCATCGGCGAGCACCTGATCGTGGGCACCACGGTCATCGCGCTGCAGCAACCCCTTCGATAGCTCCCCGCGCAGGGGGGCCAACCCCAGGTTGGAGCCATGATCGAGACCGAAGAGATCTTCGAGCGAGCACGTTCGCTGCCCCTGTTCGCCTCGCTGTCCGAGGCCGAGCTGCAGGCCGTCCTGCTCCAGTGCCAGATCGCGCTGTACCTCGAGCGGAAGATCATCTTCCGCGAGGGCGCGCTGGGCGACTCCATGATGGTGGTGCTCCAGGGTGAGATCAGCCTGCGCTGCGCCGCCGAGGATGGCGTCACCGTCGAGGTGGCGACCCTCGGCCAGGGTGCGGTGCTGGGGGAGATGGCCGTCATCGACCCCGCGCCCCGCGCGGCCACCGCGGTGGCGGCCAGCAACGCCGTGTTGCTGATCATGCAGAAGGACACCCTCGACCAGCTCATCGACACGGATCACCCCGCCGCGCCCAAGGTGCTGCGCCAGGTGCTCCTGCTGCTCGCCGGTCGCTTCCGCACCATGGAAGACCGCATCGAGGAGCTCTTCGACGCGCGCCTCGAGACCCTCCCGCCCGGCTCCCTCGAGGCGGCGTGGAACATCGCCCCGGCGGAGTGAACATGCCCATCGAACCCGTGTACCTCAAGGCCATCCCCCTGCTGCGGGGCTTCAGCTCCAGCGAGCACCGCGAGCTCGCGCAGCAGCTCGAGCTGGTGCGCGCAGAGCCCGGCGACGTGATCATCGAGCAGGGCACCACCAGCGGCGGCTTCTACTTCATCCTCGACGGCCAGGTGCAGGTCACCCGTTCCCTGACCAGCGGCCGCGAGATCACCATCGCCCGGCTGGGCAAGGGCCACGTGGTCGGCTTCCTGACCATGGTCGACGGCAAGCCCCGCAGCGCGAATGTGCGCGGGGTGTCCAAGGTCGCCCTGGCCCACCTGCCCGCCGACCGCTTCGAGCTGCTGATGAGCTCCCCCAAGCCCATGGCCGTGCGCTTCCAGCGCATCCTGGCCCGGGAGATGATCCGCACCCTGCGCCTGGCCAACCGACGCTTCACCCGCGCCGCGACCCTGCCCCTCGAGGACTTCCTGTCCCCGGAGCACATCAGCGACCAGCCGATCTAGGTCCCTGGTTCAGCGCGAGCGCAGCGCCTCGACCCCGGGGCTGCTGATCACATCGAAGGCCTTGGGGCTGCGCAGCCGCTTGCAGGACGGTGGCAGGAACTCCACCCCGGCCGCGCGCAGACCGCGGGCGACGATCAGCGGCGCGGGGTGCCCCACCCGCTCGCCGCGCTCGACCACGTGGTGCAGCAGCGCGACACCGCCCACCCGCGCCAGGCGCTGAGCCTCGTGCTCGAGGCAGACCACGTCCTTGTGGGGGTAGCGGATGACCTGCTTGCGGCCGGGGTTGACCGCGGCGGTCGGCGCGTTGACCGGCTCCATGTGCATGCCGCGCATCAGCTCGGCGATGCGGAACACGAAGCGGGCCCCCATGGCGTCGATGCCCCGAACCAGCGCGGTGCCGACCGCGTACTGGTCCACCGGGACCTTGGCCTGGTTGAGCTGGGCGATGCGCAGCTCGTCAAGCCCGCCGGAGGCCAGGATGTTCACGTTCTCGATCCCGTGGGCGTCCAGAGCCTGGCGACACAGCCGCGCCTTGTTCTCGAGCCCTGGCTCACCGATGGTCAGCGTCGCCGGGGTCTCGCGGTGCTCGCGGTAGCGGGCCACGGCCTTGCGGGGGTCCTCGTCACCGATGGCCAGCTGCAGGCCGTTGGGGAAGTGGACGCGCATGGCCTCGAGGGCCCGGCGCTCCTCGCGATAGACCGCCAGGAAGGTGCCCGACAGGGCCCCGATGGGCTCGATGGCGTGGGTCCCGGCGGCCTGCACGTTGCTGGTGTTGGAGATGCCGCCGATGTAGGCGGCCCGGGCCGCCGCGCGGGCGCTCTCCGGGCAGGACCAGCGGCGGGCGCTGAAGTCCAGGACCTCGTGCTCGCCGGCCGCCAAGGCCAGGCGGGCCGCCCTGGTGGCCACCGATGAGCCGAAGGCCACCCGCTGGATCAGCGCAGACTCGATGAGCGCGCACTGGATCAGGGGGGCGGTGATCCGCAGGATGGGCTCGTTGGCGAAGAAGGGCGTGCCCTCGGGCATCGCGTGGATGTCGCCCTCGAAGCTCTGGTGGCGCAGGGAGTCGAAGAAGATGTCCGAGACCTTGGAGAACTCGGGCAGCTGCCGGAGGAAGTCGATGCTCTCGTCGCTGATGTGCCAGTCGAGGGCCGCGGTGACGGCCTCGTCGATACCCGCGGCGATGCCGAAGCCGACGTGTTCCGGTAGCTCACGGAGGTAGAGGTCGAAGGTCGCCTCGCCCCACAGCCCGTCAGCGTGGTAGACGGCAGCGGTGACGAGCTGGTACAGCTCGGTGAGTCCTTCGTTCCGAGGGGCGTCGTTGGCGCTGGAAGATCCTGACATGGCCCGTTCCCGTCCTGCTGGAGGCAAGCGGACCCCACCTACCACGGTGGTGGTCGACAATCACTCCGCCGGCTGGCTCGAGCGGGGGTTTCCCTGGGTCTACCCCAAGGAGATCCCCTCCCGGCCGAGGCTGCGGCCGGGCGCGATCGTCCAGCTGCAGGACCGCCGCGGACGCGCCCTCGGCAGCGGCCTGTGGGATGACGGCTGGCTCGCCGTGCGCCGCTTCCGCCCCGACGGGGGCCCCATCGACGCCGCATGGTTCGGGCAGCTGCTCGGGGCCGCCGCCCAGCGACGGCGGGGCCTGATCCCGTCCGAGACCGACGCGGTCCGCCTGCTGCACGCAGAGAACGACGACTGCCCCGGGATCCGGGTGGACGCCTGGGGCGACGAGCTGCACATCACCCTGGACTCTCCCGGCCTCCGCTCCCTGGTGCCGGCCCTCTGCGAGGCCCTGCGCGCCGCGCACAGCCCCAGCCGCATCACCCTCGGCTGGCGGACCGACCCCCGGGACAAGAAGCGCACCGAGCTGCCCACGAAGCTGCTCTTCCACGCGCCGGACGCCCCGAACACCCCGCCCGACGAGCACACGCGGGTGGTCCTCGAGCGGGGCCTGCGCTTCGGCGTGTTCCCCGCGGGGGGCAGCGACGCGGGCTTGTTCTGCGACATGCGCAGCAACCGCATGGCCCTGGACGGGTTCTGGCAGGGCCGCAGCGTGCTCAACCTCTTCTCCTACACGGGGGCCTTCTCCGTGTTCGCCGCCGCCCGCGGCGCGACCCGGATCGTCACCGCCGACCTGGCCGCCACCGCCCTGCGACGGGCCCAGGACAACCTCGAGCTCAACGGGCTGCTGGACGATCGCTGCAGCTTCGAGCGCAAGGACAGCTTCGACCTGCTCGACCGCTACCGCCGCAAGCGGGTGCACTTCGATCTGGTGCTCGCCGACCCCCCGCCCTTCTCCCATGGCCCCCGCGGGACCTTCTCGGCCGGCAAAGACCTCGAGCGCCTCGCCGCGGCATGCCTGCGGGTGACCAGCGAAGGTGGCCTGTTCGTGCTGGCCTGCAACCAGGGGACCGTCTCACCGCGGGCGTTCCAGGGCGCCGTGGAGAAGGCCGCCCGCCGCGCCAAGCGCCGCCTCCACCTGGTGCTCGACGGCACCCAGCCCCCCGACTTCCCCGCGGCGCTCCACTTCCCGGAGGGGCGCTACCTCAAGCTCGGGGTCTGGTCCGCCTGGGGGACACCGTGACGGGGCGCGCCACCGCGCGCACACATCGGCACAGCCTCAACCCACCGGGCATGCCCTGGACCCTGCCGGTGATCACCGTGGAGTCCAGACAGGACGGCCCCAGGGTGGTGATCTGCGCCAACCTGCACGGCGACGAGTGCATCGGCATCGGGGTCGTGCACCGCCTGATCGAGGCGCTCCCGCGGACCCTCCTGCGGGGCTCGGTGCGCCTGATCCCCAGCCTCAACCCCGAAGGGCTGCGCGCGGGCGCCCGGCGCGCGCCCGGGGAGCGCACAGACCTGAACCGCGCGTTCCCCGGTGAAGCCCGGGGCAGCGCCGCGGAGCGCATCGCCCACGCCGTCTGGCACGACATCATGGCCTTCGGCCCGGAGCTCGTGCTGGACCTGCACGCCGACAGCTCCGCGAGCATCCCCTACGCGATCCTCGATCGCCTGGTCACCGCCAGGGAGCCCGAGCGGGGCCGCCGCATGGCTCGCCTCCAGGGCCTGGCCGCCGCGACCGGCCTGACGGTGGTGCACGACTACGCCGACGCGCCCTACCGCCGCTTCCAGCTGGACCGCTCCCTCAGCGGAGCGCTGCTCAACCACGGCAAGGTGGGCGCCCTGACGCTGGAGCTGGGCCCGCGACGGCTGCTGCTGCCGGGGGCGGTCGAGGCCGGGGAGCGGGCCGTGATGGGCGCGCTCACCATGTTGGGGCTCGTGGCCGCCGACGCGCCGGCGCACCCCAGCCGCATCGGCGGAGGACCCTGGCGTCGGGACAGCGGGCCGACCCCGCGCAGCGGCGGAGTGCTGCGCCCCCTTCACCCCCCAGGCACCGTGCTCGAGCCCGGCCAACTGCTGGCGGTCATCTCGAGCCTGGACGGCGGGCTCAGGGAGCGGATCCCGGTCACGGAGCGCGCGCTGATCCTGGCCCTGGCCGAGCGCGCGTGGATCGCCCCCGGGGACAGCGTGGCCACCATCGCCGTGCCGGACGCGTCGAGCTGAGGCGCCGAGGGGCTACGGGACCGCGTGCCCGACCATGGTGCCCGAGAAGTCCAGGATGCCGTCGGGGCTGGTGTGCTCGGCGCCGAAGGTCACGTTGACCTCGGTGTCGCTGATGGTGCCCTCGTAGGGGGTCTCGTAGCGGGTGCCGTGGTCGTCGAAGAAGAACAGGGTGCCCGCGACACTGGTCACCTCGCGCTGGCCGTCGATGTCGAAGATGACGTCCCAGTCCACCATGCCCCAGAACAGCTCCACGTCGCAGTCGCCCATCCCGGTCACGGACCAGCGCTCGTCGGTGGACAGCTCGAAGACGCCGTCGCAGGGTCCCTCGTCGTCCAGCCCGTACTCGTTGCTGTACAGGTAGATGGTCGAGCGCAGCTCGCCCCGGTAGTTGATGGGCTCGTACAGCTCTTCGACCGTGATGGAGACGCTGTCGTTGATGTCCCGGCTGCCGACGGTGACCGTGACCTCGAGATCGTAGGCCCCCACGGGCAGATCGGTGACGGTGCCGGTGGCCTGGTCGAAGCCCCAGCCCGGCGCGCTCCACGCCACGGCGTCGGGGACGATGGCGTCGCCGGTCTGATCGTTGGTGATCGTGACCTCGAGATCCACCGGATCGCCCATGGCCACGCTGCTGCCGGGGCTCGGGGAGACGATCTCGACGACCGCGTGGGCGGCCTCACCGTTCGGCCCGGTGTCATCGGTGCCGGGGTTGGTGTCGTCCTTGTCTCCGCAGCCGCCCGCCAGGAGCAGGCCGCCGAACAGGAGCAGGGTCACGGGGCGCGTCGTGGTCATGATCTCCTCCAGGTTGGTGGCCGGAGGATACCACGGCTCGGGCGGCCTGTGGGCGCGGTCGGATCAGGGCCGGGGGGCGCCCTCGCCCAGCAGGAAGGCCATGGTCAGCAGCAGGCTGCGAGCCTCGACCGTCGGGTCGAGCAGCGCGCGCTCGGCCGGGGCCACACCGAGGTCCATCACCGCGATGGGGCGGCGTCCGCTGGGGGGTACGGCGGGCTCGATGAGCCGCTGGAGGCTCCAGGGCACGCGCCCGTCACCGGAGGGCACCGCGTCGGGCGCGAGGCGGGCGATCAGGCAGTAGGGCGTGGCGCGGCGGATCTCGGTGTCGAACAGGTCGTGGGTGAGGTGTTCCTGCAGCCAGGCCGCGCGCTCCTCGGGCGACAGGCCCGCGGGCGCGTCGCCGGGCACACCACCCAGGGGGCAGCCATCCAGCACCAACCCCATGACCCGATCCCGGAGCACCGGGTCGGCGGCGAGGCCGGCGAGCAGCAGCGGGCCGATGTCGCCCAGCGCCAGCAGCAGGAGGCGATCAGCGGCGCCGTCGACGCAGCCCATCAGGCTCGCGGCCAGGGCCTCGGCCGCGGCGTCGTCGAGCGCGCAGCCGTCCCGCTCCACCAGGCGGGCGCTGGCGTCCGCGGCCAGGGCCGCGTGCAGCGTCGAGGCCGCCTCGGCCTGATCGGGTCCCGCCAGCACCACCAGGTGATGGTGCTCGAGGCGCCGGGCGACCGCGGCCTGGACCGGCTCGGCCCAGCGGGCGACAGCCTCCCAGTCGCAGCCGTGCCCCAGCCAGCGGCCGGGGTCCCAGTCGTCGCCCATGGCGCGGGGATCGTCCAGCAGCGCGGCGCGCCCGCCCTCTTCCGCGAACATGCGGGCGAAGCGCTCGGCGCCGGCGGGCAGGCCTGCGAGATCCTCGACCAGGGCGCGCTCGGTGGGCAGTGACGGCACCGGGATCTCGTAGCTCTCCGGTGCGTCGAGCTTGGCCCAGCCGTCCCGACCGGCGGGGTGGTACAGCAGCGCGTCGGTCACCTTGGTGGTCCAGGCCTCCACGGCGTCATCGCGGTCTTCCACGCCCCCCCAGAGCAGGGCCGAGCGGCAGACCGCCAGCAGGCGCCCCGCGTCGAGGGCCGGCGGCTTGCGGCGGCCGAGCACCGCCGCGACGAGCCCGAGCAGCAGAGCGGAGAGGAACAGCGCGAGATCCACGAGCATGGGCACTCCCGAGGGGACGCCCACCATAACGGACCACCAGCAGGCGAGCGTCCCATGGCCCCGCAGGGGGGCGCCGGATAACCTCCGCCACTCCCCTCCCCCCCGGGACCGCCATCTCATCGATCATCGCGAGCATCAAGCGCAGCCTGCCCGGCGATGGGCTCAACAGCCTGTGGATCGTCGCCATCGTGGGCGTGCTCCAGCTGCTCCTGGTGGGCCTGATGGTGTTGGACTGGCGGATGGCCATCGGCGCGGTGGTCGGCATGGCGCTGGTGGCCCTGGTGCTGGAGCGTCCGGTGCTCGGCATCAGCCTGCTCATCATGGCGCGGCTGATGGACACCTCGGCCAACGCCTTCATCCGCATCGGCCGCACCGCCATCGGCTCCTTCGAGCTGTTCCTGCTGGTCGCCATGATCGCCATGGCCGTCTACGTGGTGCGGCAGAAACGACCACTGCTCATCAAGTGGCCGTGGCTGGCACCGCTGCTGGCGTTCATGGCCTTCCAGGTGCTGACCCTGGGCTGGTCGCTGGACCGGGGCGACGGCATCTCGGAGATCGTCAGCCTGGCGGTGGTGACCGTCAACGCCGTGCTGATCCTCAGCTTCGTGCGCACGCCCAACCACTTCATGCTGGTCATCTACGCGTGGATCCTGGCCTGCGTGCTCATCGGCTTCTACTCCCTGGGGGCCGACGCGCTCGGGGTGAGCGACACCGGCCCGTGGCAGGCCGCCTCCGGCGGCGGGCGCGAGACGGGCCTGGGCCAGCAGCCCAACTGGTACGCGATGAACCTGATGTTCATCGTGCACACCTGCATGGGCATGGCGCTGATCCAGAAGAACAAGCTGGTGCGCTGGCTGCTGGTGGCGGCGGGCCTCTTCATCTTCCTGAACATGCTGCGCTCGGGCTCCCGCGGCGCCACCTACGCCATCATCATCGGCGGCGGGCTGGCGGCGCTGGCGCTGCCGCTGTTCCGCAAGTGGTTCATGCGCTTCCTGATCGTGGTGGCCGTGATCTTCATCCTGGGCACCACCCTGGACTGGGGCTCGACGGGCCAGGCGTTGAACCGCATCTGGATGAACGTGGGCCGCACCTGGTCGACCTACCGGGCCCAGAACTGGCAGGTCTGTGTGCAGGTGTTCCTGGACACCTGGGGTCGAGGGGCGGGCGCCGGCGGCTACATGGTGCTGCTCGAGCGCTACAACTGGTTCATCTACAACAGCGACTACAACTACCCCCACGGCATCTTCTGGGGACTGCTCGCCCACTACGGCGTCGTCGGCCTGGCCATCTTCGGCTGGATCATCTCCAGCGTCGCGCGCATGGTGCGCCAGCTGGCCACCTGGACCAAGGGCACCTCGCTCGAGATCTTCGCCTGGACGATACCCGCGACCATGGTGGGCTACCTGGCCTGGTCCTTCGTCGAGTTCGAGTTCAAGGAAAAACCCTTCTGGGAGTTCCTGTCCCTGTACACGGCCTTGTACCTGATGGTGCGCGCCGCGAAGCAGAGCGGACGGCCCCTGCCGGAGATCACCGGGGCGCTGCTCATCCCGTGGCGCAGGCGGACGGGCGACGCGACCCAGGAAGACCTCACCGAGCCCACCGTCCACGGCACCTGGGCACCGCCCAGCTGATATAGAGTCAGCGGAGCCCGCTGCCATGCTTCCCCTATTCCTGCTCCTCCCCGTGGCCTCGGCCGCCGAGCTCATCGTCGGCGCGTCGGGGGACTACGCCACCATCGCCGACGCCCTGGCGGCCGCGGGGTACAACGACACGATCTCGGTGCAGCCCGGCACCTACGCGGAGACCATCTGGCTGGCCACCGGCCAGACCATCCAGGCCGAGCAGGGCCTGGGCACCGTGATTATCGACGGCTCCTCCGCCACCTCCAACGCCGTGGCGGTGTCCAACGGGGCCATCCACGAGCTGGTGATCACCGGCGCTCCGGGACAGGCGGTCCAGCTCAAGGGCTCCAACACCAGCATGAAGCGCTGCGTGGTGCTCGCCCCGGGGGGCAACGGCGTGGCCGTGCTCGACGACAGCCCCACCATCACCGAGGTGGCCGTCTACGACGCCGGTGCCCACGCCTTCGTGTTCTACGACGGCAGGCCCAGCGTGAAGCGCACCCTCGCCGTGGACCCCACCGGCGCCGGGTACGCGGTGGAGACCGCGGGCAGCTACGCCGGCATGATCGCCATCGGCGGCTCACCGGGCTTCGAGGTCTCGGCCGACACCAGCCTCGCCCACATCGCGGCCCTGGACAGCCCGGCCACCGGGCTGCTCGCCCACAGCGCCCACAGCGTGGTCAACGCCATCTTCGCCACCAATCCCGTGGTCGCCGACTGCCAGAAGAACGTCGTCGACATGGGCTTTTCGCTGCTGGACAACACCGTCGAGACCACCGCCTGCCCGGTCTCCGGCTTCCACGACATCGTCCTGTCGCCGCCCGCGTTCGTGCGCTGGTCCTCGGGGCTGCGTCCGCCGCGGATCGACCTGTCCCTCCAGGCGGGCTCTGCGGGTGTCGACGCCGGCGACGGCACCGACACCGACGGCAGCACCGCGGACATCGGCCCCTTCGGCGGGGCAGCCGGCGACTGGACCGACGGTGACGGTGACGGCGTCCCCATCCTGTTCGACTGCGACGACAGCGACGCCAGCGCCAACCTCCACGAGCGCGAGGTGAAGGACGGCGTGGACAACGACTGCGACGGCGAGGTCGACGAGTCGCCCCCCGCCGACACCGGGCTCGACACGGGCCTCGACACCGGCGATCCGCAGATCGACGAGTCCGCCGACATCGACGGTGACGGCTGGACCGTGGCGGCCGGAGACTGCGAGGACCACAACCTCGCCACCTGGCCCGGTGCCGATGAGATCCCCGACGGCGCCGACAACGACTGCGACGGCGTGGTCGACGAGGGTACCTGGTACGTCGACGACGACGGCGACGGCTACACCGAGGCCGGAGGCGACTGCCACGACGGCGACCCCGCGCGCTACCCCGGCGCCGGAGAGCAGGGCGAGGACGGCGTCGACGACGACTGCGACGGCATCGCCGACGGCACCGCCACCGCCGACGCCGACGGCGACGGCTGGACGGTGGGTGACGGCGACTGCGACGACACCCGCGCCGGCGTGCGCCCCGACGCCTTCGACGGCATCGACGGCATCGACGGCGACTGCGACGACGAGACCGACGACGACGGCCTGGCCTTCGACGGCGACGGCGACGGCGTGACCGTGGGCGAGATGGACTGCAACGACGACGACATCTCCATCTCCTCCACCAGCCCGGAGCGAGCGGACGACGGCATCGACCAGGACTGTGACGGCGTGGATCTCTACGACGTCGACGGCGACGGCCACGCCTCCCCCGAGGCCGGCGGCGGCGACTGCGACGACGGCGACGCGACCGTCTACCCCCGCGCCACCGAGATCTGTGACGGCCTGGACAACGACTGCGACGGCGACGTGGACGAGTTCTGCATGGACGGGTCCCTGGACGGCCCGGACCAGGAGCCCTGGGAGCCCGGCATCCACGGGCGCTGCAACTGCAGCAGCGACGGTGGACACCGGGGCGCAGCCGGCTGGCTGGTCCTGGGCGCCGGCCTGCTGGCCCTGGCCCGCCGCAGGCGCGGAG
This sequence comes from uncultured Enterobacterales bacterium, assembly GCA_964481655.1. Classification (GTDB taxonomy): domain Bacteria; phylum Myxococcota_A; class UBA796; order UBA796; family JAFGLY01; genus CALDOK01. Next base: position 19,088 of record CAYZVO010000108.1, read on the forward strand.
CACGCCGTGCCTGACTACATCACCGCCGCCGGCTACCAGGCCCTGACCGACGAGTACGACTGGCTGTTCAAGACCGAGCGGCCGCGGATCACGGCCGAGGTCGCCTACGCCGCCTCCCTCGGGGACCGCTCCGAGAACGCCGAGTACATCTACGGCAAGAAGCGCCTGCGGGAGATCGACCGCCGGATGCGCTACCTGCGCAACCGCATCGAGTCCTCCGAGATCGTCGATCCCCAGGACGTCGCCGGCGACAAGATCCGCTTCGGCGCCCGGGTCGTGGTCGAGGACGAGGAGGGGGTCGAGTCCACCTATGTGCTCGTGGGTGTCGACGAGGCCGACGTCAAGGCCGGCCGCATCAGCTACAAGTCCCCCATCGGCCGGGCCCTGATCGGCAAGGAAGAGGGAGACGAGGCCCTGATCCGCGCGCCCAATGGCCGCCGCACGGTGGAGATCCTCGAGGTCGACTACCCCGACCTGCCGTAGGGCCCCCACCAGGACGGCGGCGGGAGCTCGGGGCTGGACCAGCCTGGCCCGATGATGCGCCCGTGGTGAAGCATGAAGGCCGCCCCTGGGGGTGGGTCGAGCCCCTCGGGCAGGGCGCCGCCCCCATAGAGCCTGTCCCCGGCCAGGGCCAGACCGACGAAGGCGGCGTGGACCCGGATCTGGTGGGTCACGCCGGTGGTGATGACCGCCTGCCAGCTCCGATCGCCGAGCCACGACAGCTCGGTGTGGGCCGGGTACCAGCGCCCCCGGTGGGGGGTGCGCTTGCCACGCTGCACCACCATCCGGGAGCGACGCCGGCGGTCATGGGCGATGGGGAGCTGTACGAGGTGCTCCCGCCACGGCACCTCGCGCACCGAGACGAAGCGGTAGACCTTGCGCAGCACACCGGCGGCGAACTCCGCCCGCAGCGCCTCGAGGGCTCGGGGATCGCGGCAGGCCACCACGACGCCGGAGCTCGGCGTGTCCAGCCGGTGGGCGATCCCCCCCGAGAAGCCCTCCGGCCACAGGGGATCCCCCTGCTCCGGACGCTGCGCGAGCAGGTCCCGCAGCAGGCAGGCGCCAGCCGGGTCTCCGTGGGGCGGGAACACGGGCACCCCTGCGCGCTTGCGCAGAAAGACGAGCTCGCCGTGTTCCGCGATGATCGGGTCGTCGCTCATGGACAGGCCATATCCCGCGGGCCGGTAGTCCCCTGCCCCGAAGCTGTCCGTCGTCATGGCGCAGATCGCCGCGAAGGTCCATACGTTGAGCGAGACCTTCGACCTCATTCGTGCTGGAGAACCCACCATGAGCCGCACCCCCGCAGACTTCCTCCCCTCCCCCGAGCAGACCGCCGCGCTCACCGAGCGCAGCCTGAGCCCCCTCGCCAACGGCATGGAGGGCTCCAAGATCCGCGCCGTCGCCTCCGAGGTGTGGGCCCTGCAAGCCCAGGGCGCCGAGGTCTGCAACCTGACCATCGGTGACTTCGTGCCCGCGCAGTTCCCGGTGCCCAAGGCCTTCATGGACCGCATGGTGCTCGAGGCCAAGGCCGGCCAGACCAACTACACCCCCGCCGACGGCATCCCCGAGCTCAAGCAGGCCATCGCCGACCTGTACGCCCGCGAGCTGGGCATCGACTTCGGCCCCGACTCGGTGGTCGTCGGCGCCGGCGCCCGCCCCCTGATGTGGGCCTTCTACCGCGCGTTCCTGGAGCCCGGCGACGGCTTCGCCTACGGCGTGCCCAGCTGGAACACCGCCTACTACGACTACCTCTTCCGCGGCCGCGGTCTGGTCATGGTCGGCCAGCCGGAGTCCCGCTTCCTGCCCACCGCCGAGCAGGTCGAGCAGGTGCTCCCGGACGCCCGGGTCCTGGTGCTGAACAACCCCCTGAACCCCACCGGCACCGCCTACCAGCCCCACGAGCTCGAGGCGGTCTGCCGCGTGCTGCTGGCCGAGAACCAGCGCCGGGAGCTGGACGGCCGCCCGCCCTGCATGCTGCTGTACGACCAGGTCTACTGGACCCTGACCGGCGCAGGCCGCGAGCACGCCCACCCCCTGGGCCTGGTGCCCGAGCTGGCCCCCTACGTGGTCTACCTGGACGCCATCTCCAAGTCCCTCGCCGCCACCGGCCTGCGGGTGGGCTGGGCGGTGGTCCCCCCCCACCTGGCCAAGGCCTTCAAGGCCGTCATCGGTCACATGGGCGGCTTCGCGCCGCGTCCCGAGCAGCGCGCCACCGCCTGGTACCTGAGCCAGCCCGAGCTGGTGGCCACCGACCGCGCCGCCATGAACGCCGGCGTCCGTGAGCGCCTGGGCCTGCTGGTGGAGACCTTCGAGGCCATGCGCGACGAGGGCCTGCCCGTCGATCTCATCCGCCCCGAGGGCGGCATCTACCTGAGCGTGCGCTTCGCCCTGCACGGCCGCCGCACCGCCGACGGCACCCTCCTGGAGAGCAACGACGACATCCGGCGCTTCCTGCTACACACCGCCGGCCTCGCCGTGGTGCCCTTCCAGGCCTTCGGCCTCGAGGAGGACACCGGCTGGTTCCGCATCTCCGTGGGCGCCGCCGACCCCGACAAGGTCATCGCGGGCCTCGAGCGGGTGCGGGCCGCGCTGCGGTCGATGTAGGGCAGACGCGCCCGGTCGGCGCCCAACCGGCGCTGACCTTCCGAGACAAGAAGGGACCTTCTCCCATGGCATCGCGCTGGTGGGGATCCCAGAGCTGCGTGCGGGGGGCCGCTTTCAGCTGGGCGGATCCGGTCCGAAGACGCTGGTGTGAGCAGCGTCCACGCTGAAGACAGAGAGTCAGGCACACAACGGAGGTGGACCATGATGCCCTGTCCCCTCGACCCGAACATCGGCGTCGTCTTCGTCGATCCTACCGACCTCCCCCCCAGCCGCCTCGATCACAGCCACGCCTTCGCCGTCTACGGTGAGGCGATCGATGAGCCCTTCATCGTGGTGGACGCCCGCCTGCTGGAGCAGGACTGGTTCACCGAGGATCACCTGCTCGTGCTGCTCGCCCACGAGCTGGCCCACATCCTGTGCCGCAGCGAGAACGAGAAGCTGGCCGACCGCGTCGGCATGATGCTGCTGCGCCGCGCCGGCTACGCCAGCGCCTTCGCCCTGCACCAGCAGGAGTACGAGAGCCGCCTGGCGGCCGGGCACTACCAGCGGGCTGCCTGACCAGGCTCCGGGCTCCAGGCTACGGGGTTGCCGGGGCGTCCGGAGAGGCGCTGGGGGCCCCGAGCCAGGTCTCCAGCTCGGCGCGCACGGCCTCGTCGATCTCGTCGTTCCAGCCCTTCCAGCTGTCGATGACCAGCCCGTCGCCGCCGACCAGGACGGTGGTGGGCATGGCCACCGCGCCCATCACGCCGAGCACGTGGGCGTCGTTGTCCTGCAGGAAGGTGAAGTCCAGGCCTTTGGCGCGCAGGGTCTTGCCCTTGTTCGGGTCCCGATCGACGCCCATGGCCAGCAGGCCCAGCCGCTCGTCGCCGTACTGCCCGTGGATCTCCTTCAGGTCCACCAGCTGCCCCTGACAGGGGCGGCACCAGGACGCCCAGAGGGTCACCAGCTGAAGCTTGCCCTGCAGCGCGGCGCTGTCCACGTCGCGCCCCACCGGGCTCTTCCCCTGCAGCACCGGGAAGGGCGCCCCCTTCGCGATGGGCTCGGTGAGCGCGGGGACGGCGTTGGCCTCGATGGGCTCCGGCGGCTGGTCCGCGCAGCAGCGGAAGCCGGTGTGCAGGTTGCGGAAGCCCGTGCCGAAGATGTCGAAGGCGTAGGTGCAGGAGGTCTTCTCCGCCTCGTGGAACGCGCCCCCCAGCAGCAGGGCCTGGTCGGGGCTGGCACCGATCCATTCGGCCAGGTTGCCGCCCAGATCGTACACGCCGTCGGGGGTGACACAGGCCGAGTGGGCGCCGGCGGGGCGAGCCCGGCCCACCTCGCGGCCCAGGTGATCATTGCAGCGGCGGGACTCGTACGCGGTCCCGTAGGGGTAGGGCCGACCCTCGAGGTAGTCGTCGTGGTAGGCGCCGTCATCGTCGTCGTCGGTGGCGGGCTCGCCTCGGCAGGCCGAGAGCCACTCCCCCGCCGTGCACAGGCGCTTGCCCGCCGCGGCACAGGCGGCGGCGGCGTCGTGCCAGCTGGCGTTGGCGGGCTGGGAGCCGGCCAGGGCGATGGCGGCGCCATCGGCGGACAGGGAGCTCTCGACCGCGTCGATCCAGAACGCCCCGTGGGGACCCTGCTGTTGCACCATGGCCATGGGGCCCGCAGGCAGCGGCTCGGCGTCCACGGTCTCGTCGTAGGTCGCCACGGTGCCGTCGGCCTGCGCCTCGGCCTCGCCCAGCGCAACCCGGATGGCGGCGTCGATGATGCGCTGGGGGATGGCGCCCTTGAGCTCACGCCCGTTGACGTAGGTGCGCGGGGTGCCCTTGATGCCCAGGTCGTTGACCAAGGCCACATCGGCCTCCACCTGCGCCAGCGCCTCACCGCCGGCGACACAGGCGTCGAACGCGGCCAGGTCCAGCCCCACTCGCTCGGCGTGGGTGCGCAGATCGTCGTCCTCGAGGTGGCGTTGGTTCAGGAACAGCTGGTCGTGGTAGGCGCCGAACCGACCCTGATGGTGGGCGCACTGGGCCGCGACGGCGGCGGCGCAGGCCCGAGGGTGCATCTGCCGGCTCATGTTCGGGTTGCAGCCCTCATCCAGGGGCAGGTGCACGAAGCTGAACCGCACGCGGTCGTGATAGCGGTCCTCGAGTCCGGCCATGGAGCCCTGCAGGCGCCGACAGTAGCCGCACTGGAAGTCCGAGACGACCACCACCTCGACCGCCGCGTCGGCGGGGCCGGTGGAGGGTGCGTGCTGGTGGGGCGCGATGTCCAGCACCGTCGCCGGGAGCTGCACGGTCCCACCACCGCGCTTGCCCTTGGCGGGCTCACCCTCCGCGCCCGCGCTGGGCTCGGCGGCCTGCTCGAGCTGCTGCACCACGGCCTCGTCCAGGCTCGAACCGATGGTCATGTTCAGGGGGTAGAGCAGCGCCAGGGAGACCAGGGCCACCGCGGCGGCGACGCCCAGATCCATCCCCGCGGGCAGCGCCGGCCTGCGCCCGCCTGGAGGCACCAGCACCAGCCCCAGGGCGAGGAAGTGCAGGACGTACAGCGCCACGCAGAACAGGCAGATGTACTCGAGCACGAACAGCGAGATGTAGGCCAGCACCAGGCTGACCAGCACGTTCCAGCCGACGACGATGGTCAGGGCCCCGCGGGCCTTGGCGCCCCGCCGGTCCCCGCGCCGGCCCACCAGGGCCAGCCAGCCCATGGCCAGGTACAGGGGCACGGCCCAGAAGCTGATGGGCAGGCCCAGCAGCTCCGACCAGCGGCTGGTGTTGACCTTGTCGCAGTCGAAGGCGCCGCCCAGGTTGCAGGCGCTCTCGAAGGCGCCCTCCCCGTGGGTCAGCTCCAGGTGCACCCAGCCGAGGTAGCCGGCCACGCCGGCGGACAGCAGCAGCACGGGCAGCAGGGCCAGCATGGCCCAGCTCCGCGCGATGGGGGTCGATTCATTCCTCGCGTCCATGGATCTGCAGCGGCTCCTGACAGGTGAGGTCTCGATTGGCCGCCTCGATCTCGGCGGCGGTGAAGGGGTGCTCGCTGTCGTGGACTTCGTAGACCATGAAGTCCAGCGCGACCTGCCGCACCGCGGCACCCCACTCGTTGCAGGTGCGGCTCTTCCAGAACTCGATCAACGCAGCCCGGCGCTCGGCCGGGGTCTCGAGGATCTGCTCGCCCACGAACGGCTCGCCCCGCTCCCACAGGCCGATGAGGGCCTCGGGCACGTCCTCGCCGACCCGCCGCCCGAAGGCGTGGTCGATGATGGCGTCCTCGTAGCGGCCCATGGTGGGCTCGATGTGGGAGACCACGGCTTCTTTGTGCCAGGCCAGCTTGCGCTCGGAGATCACCCAGCCGCCGATGTGCACACAGGCGGTGGGATTCGCCACGCAGACCAGGTAGCCGAGGGGGCCACCCCAGATGCCGGGGAGGTCCGGCTTGCCGACGGTGGGCGGCGCCCGGCGGACCACCATCCAGCCGTCGTCGTCCACCACCACCTGGGGCTTCCAGGGGATCTCGTTGACGTAGATCTCCCGACCGTTGCGGGTGCGCTTGCGCTGGTAGCCCATGTCGCGCAGCGCGAAGCCGACCTCTTGTCGGGCCCGGATGACCGCCGCGTCGTCGACGTAGATCACCTCGTCGGCGTCGCCATCCCCGGCCTCGACGTCCGCCACGTCCTCGCCCTCGGCGTCCCCGACGGGGGGCTCGCCCATCGGCTCGGGGTCGTCCTGGGCCCACGCGGGGCTGGCGAGCAGGAGCGCGCCGATGACGGCGCGGCCCACAGCGCGCGCTGTGCCTCGCATGGGGACGGCCATGGAGCCTCCGGGGATCACATCCCGCTGAACTGGACGTCGTCGAACAACACCGAAGGCACCCGGGAGGTTCCGTACCGCCGCACGTCGCTGGCGGCCCCGACATAGCGCTCGTAGAGCTCGAAGAGGTTGCCCGCGATGTTCATCTCGCTGACCGATCCGGCGGGCTGGCCGTGCTCGAGCAGGGTGCCGCGGATCCCGAAGGAGAAGTCCCCGGTGGTGCTGTTGGCGTTGCCGCCCAGGAAGGACTCCACGCGGATGACCTTCGGCAGGTCCGCGACCAGCTCCATGGGTCCCCGCGGTCCTGGCGGGATCACCAGGTTCGAGGTCCCGCCGGTGGTGGGGTCCATCTCCAGCTTGCGGGCGTAGTACTGGTTGAGCAGGTAGCACTGCAGGGCGCCCCCGCTCACCAGGGCGCGGCGGTGGGTGGGGAAGCCGTCGCCGTCGAAGCGACGGGAGCCCGCGCCCCGGACGATGTGCGGGTCGTCGTGGAGCTCGAAGTTGGAGGCCGCGACACGCTCACCCTGCTTGCCGTCCAGGCAGGACCGACCGTAGTGCAGCGCGGATCCCGAGATAGGTGCCAGCAGCACGCCGAGGATGCGGCCCACGGCGCGGTTCTCGAGCAGCATCGGGTAGCGCCCGCTGGGCACCGGCCCGCTGCCGATGCGCCGCAGGGCCCGCTCCCAGGCCTCGTCGGCCACCGCCTCGATGCCGGGCAGGTCCTCGTCGTGGCTGCAGGAGTAGCCGGCGGAGGCTTCGGGCAGCTTGCCGTCGGCGTCCTCGAGGGTGATGGTCGCGCCGTAGCCGAAGCTGGTGCTGGCGCTGAAGCCCTCGAAGCCGTTCGAGTACACCACCCAGGCCACACTGCGGGAGTCCCCGGTGTAGGCGGTGGTGGACCGCAGGGTGCCGCGGTCTTTGCGCGCCAGCAGGGCTTCCTCGAGGGTGGCCACGTCGCGACGGCGCTGAGCGGACTCGAGGGCCTCCTGGGCGTCCGAGTAGCTGTCCAGCTCGATCCCGGGGGCCATGCCGCAGGCCTCGGCCGGAGGCAGCGCGCGGTCGGGATCAGGCTCCAGCAGCCGGGTCGCGTCCACGGCCCGCTGGATGAAGACCTCGACGGCCTGGGGGCGCAGATCGGAGGTGCCGTGGCTCGAGTAGCGGTCGTCCACCAGCAGGCGGATGGCGAGGCCCGACGAGCGGGACTCGGTGGCCTGCTCGAGCAAGCCCTGGCGCTGAGACAGCTCGACGGAGACCCCCCGGGAGACCGAGGCGACGGCTTCCTGAGCGCCGGCGAGGCCGGCCTGTTCGACCGCGCGCCGGGCGATGGTCTTCAGATCGTCGTGACGCATCATCCCGCACCTCCAACCACCAGGGAGGAGACCAGGGCGGTGGGCAGCCCCTGTCCGACAGGCACGCCCTGCCCTTCCTTGCCACAGGTCCAGCCGCCTTCGTCGAGCAGCAGGTCGTTGCCGACCATGGTGACCCGCTCGAGGGCCTGGGGTCCGTTGCCGATGATGTTGGCATCCTTGAGCGGCTGGGTGAGCTTGCCGTCCTCGATGAGCCAGCCGTGGCGCATGTAGAAGGCGAAGTCGCCCGCCCCGATCTGCACCTGGCCGTTGGCGAAGGTCTCGCAGTAGATGCCCCGCTTCACCGACGCGATGATCTCTTCGGGCGCGTGGGGCCCGTTCTCCATGAAGGTGACGCGCATGCGCGGCAGCGGCGGTTGCCGGAAGCTCTCGCGACGCCCCGAGCCGGTGGGCTCGACGCCGAAGTGTCGGGCCGAGATCTCGTCGTGGATGAAGCCCTTCAACACGCCGTTCTCCACCAACACCGTGCGCTGGGGCTCGTTGGCCTCGTCGTCGGTGTTGATGCTGCCCCGGGCGCCGGGCATGGTGCCGTCGTCGACGATGGTGACCTGTTCGTTGGCCACCCGTTCGCCCAGCTTGCCGCCGTAGATGCTCACGCCCTTGCGGCAGAAGTCGGCCTCGAGGCCATGGCCCACGGCCTCGTGCAGCAGGATGCCGCTGGCTCCGGGTGCGAGCACCACGGGCAGCTCACCGGCGGGGGGGGAGCCGGCGTCGAGCAGGAACAGGGTGCGCTCCACCGCCCGCTCGACCAGGCGCTCGCCCACCGCGCCGCCGTCGTACTGCTCCATGCCTCGCCGGGCCGCGACGTTGTAGCCGGCGGATTCCTTGCGATCGCCTTGCTCGGCGGTGCAGGAGACGAAGCCCAGGGTCATGGGCTGGTGGTCCTGGACCAGGCGCCCGTCAGGGCGGGCGATGAGGATGACCCGCTCACCGTCCATGAGGTAGGCCTGGACCTTGCGGATGCGCGCGTCCTGCTCGAAGGCCGCGGCCTCCCAGGCGCGCACCAGCGCGGCGCGCTCCTGGATGCCCACGGCGTCCCAGCGACGCTCGGAGGGATAGCGGTCGGCGTAGCGGCGGGGCTGCAGCCGGGCGGGCTCCCGGGGCTGACCGCCCGCGGCGATCTCGGCCGCCGTGCGGGCGGCGGAGACCATGGCCTCGACACTGAGCTCCTCGGTGTACGCGTAGCCGACCTGATCGCCGACCACGACGCGCACGCCCATCCCCAGGTCCACCCCGGTGGAGGCCCGGTTCACGGTGCCGTCGGTCAGCGCGACCATGGTGGAGGTGCTGTGCTCGAAGAACAGATCCGCGTCCTGGCCCCCCCGGGAGAGGGCGGCCGCGAGGACGCGACGCAGCACGGTGGCGTGGACGCCGAAGCGCTCGAAGTAGCCGCAGCCCGGCTCCTGCGCCGCGCCGCGATCCACCAGCGGTGGGATGTCGGTGATGATGGACTGCACAATGCTCCCGGCGCCCGCTGAGCGGGCTCTGTGGAATGCGGCAATGTAGCCCCGCGCCGCCCGGGTCGCCCGGGGACCCGACCGGCCGCGGGCTCAGCCCCCCGCGGCGATGCGCTCGAGCGCGGGCAGGCGACGCTCCACGGCCTCGGCCAGGGCCAGCTGACCGCGGGCGCGCAGTAGGTTGTGCTCGCCCCGCCCGGGCGCCACGGCGGGATCCCAGCCGAAGTAGGACTCGTGGTAGGCGTCCGCGCCGAAGCGGGCGGCCAGCTCGAGGCAGATGCGCCAGGTGCCCGGCGCGATGGAGGCCAGCTCGGCCTCGGTGGCGAAGTGGGCGCTGGACCGGTAGCCGGCGATGGCCGCCGCGAAGATCTGCAGGTCCACGTCCACATCGCCGCCGTCCTCGCCGCTGCGGTTGCACCACGAGCGCATGGCGTCCCCCAGCTCGAGGGCCAGGGGCATGGAGGACAGGGTGTCCAGATCGATGAGGCAGGAGGCCCGGCCGGCGTCGTCGAAGCGCAGGTTCGAGATCTTGAGGTCGCCGTGGGCCGGGCGCACCGGCAGACCGGCGGCGTCGAAGCGCGCCTGCCAGCGGTCCCAGGCGCCGAGCACCCGCGCCCCCAACGCGCGCACGCCGTCACACAGGCGGTGGTCTCCGCAGCCCTCGATCGCCCCGCGCAGGGTGTCCATGTGGCGCAGGGTGTCGTGGGGATCGGGGCGCAGGGGGGAGAGGTCGTGGGGGTAGTCCAGCAGCGCGGCGTGGAAGCGCCCCACCAGCGCGGCGGCGTCCCGGGCCCGGTCCGGGCTGTCCACCGCATGCAGGGTGTGGCCCGGGACGAAGTCCATCAGGCGCCAGCGGGTGCCCTCAGGCCCCGGCAGCACCAGCCGACCGTCGACCGCGGGCAGGATCCGTGGTGTCGCCAGCCCACGCTCGGCGATGTGGGCGGTCACCCGCTGGATGCGCTCGTGGATGGCCTCGGGGAAGATGGCGTTGACCCGCTGCAGCACCCCGTGCGGTGGGCTGCCCACCAGCCAGGTGGTGTTGATCAGGCCACCGGGCTCCACGAGGGAGACCGGCGCCCCGGGGAAGCGCCCGTGGATGGACAGGGCGTCGGACGGTGTTGCTGCGGGGGAGGTCGGCATGTCCCTTTCATACCCGCCGTTTCAGCAGTGGGCCCGTCGTGTTATCGTGGAGATCCCCCCACCACATCCCCCCAAGCCCC
>CAYZVO010000109.1:0-29468 GCA_964481655.1 uncultured Enterobacterales bacterium
TGTCGACGCCCGGTGTCGACGGACGCGGCGGGCGGTGGCCCGACGATCAGGGACAAGGCCTACCACTGGCCGGGCTTCAACAGCGGCGACGCCTGGGACGAGACCGCCGTGCTCGAGCTGCTGCGCGACAGCGCCTGGTCTGTGCGGGGCCTCGAGCCCGAGCGGATGCCCATCCCCGAGGTGCCCGTGATCACCAGCATCGACGCCGACGGGAGCATCCACTGGCGGGGCTCGGCCGGGGCCGCCTGGTACGTGCTCGAGCGCTCCCGGCCCTTCGAGTGCTGCCCCGAGATCGCCGAGAACTGGGTCCACGACGCCGTGATCCCCAACGAGGCCACCGTGGTGGACCCCGGGGCGGCGGCCGGCGAGACCTGGTCGTACCTGATCAGGGCATGCAACGATCGTGGCTGCTCGGAGTTGTCCGAGCCCTCGGATCCGTTCACCTACGACGAGCCCTGACCGGATCACGACACCCACACGCAGCCTGACGCGAGGGACGGAAAGCCGCGCTCCATGATCCGCGGATCAGGCTCATGCCGTTATTCCTGGGTCGACACAGTGAGCACAGGCCGGCTTCCGGATAGCCGGGGGCCCTTTCCAGCCAGGAGCGATCCCATGACCGGAACCCAGGCCGACTTCGAGACCACCCGCGACATCCTCGCCGAGTACGGCATCCCCGTGGTGGGCCGCACCACCACGAGCCGCGAGCACGCCATCGCCACCGCCGAGGAGATCGGCTTCCCCGTGGTGATGAAGCTGGTCTCCCCCGACGTCGTCCACAAGACCGACTTCGGCGTAGTGCTGCTGGACATCCCCGACGCCGCCGGTGTGGGCGAATCCTACGACCTCATCATGGAGCGGGCAGCCGAGGCCGGCGCCAAGACCATCGACGGTGTGCTGGTCCAGCCCTTCGCCCCCCTGGGCTTCGAGCTGCTGGTGGGCGCCCGCCAGGACCCGGTCTTCGGCCCGGTCACCATGGTCGGCCACGGCGGCCGCTTCGTGGAGCTGTGGGCCGACGTCTGGCCCGGTGTGGGCATCCTCGAGGACCACGACGTCGAGCGCATGCTCTCCCACACCCTGGCCGGCCGGGTGATCGAGGGCTTCCGGGGCCCGCCCCTGGACAAGGACGTGGCCATCGACCTGGCCAGGAAGGTCTCCAGGCTCATGGCCGAGCGGCCGGACGTGCAGGAGCTGGATCTGAACCCGGTGTTCCTGTACGAGGACGGCTTTGTGGTTGTCGACGCCCGCTTGATCATGGGCGAGCCCATCACCCACCCCCGCGGCCAGGACCTCTCCTACGAGCGGCTTCACAGCCTCGACTCGGTCTTCAACGCCAAGTCGGTGGCCGTCATCGGCGCCTCCCGGCCCGGCTCGGTGGGCGGCATCATCCTCAAGAACTCCACCAAGGTGCCGCGCCTGTACCCCATCAACCCCAAGCGGGAGACCCTGCTGGGGCTGAAGTGCTACCCGGACCTGGCCTCCCTGCCCGAGGTGCCGGACGTCTGCGTCTTCGCGGTGCGACCCGACCTGACCATCAAGGGCTTCCGGGAGTTCTGCGAGCTGGGCGGCAAGGGCGCCATCATCGTCTCCGACGGCTTCGCCGAGAGCGGGCGCCACGACCTCGAGGGCGAGCTGCAGAGCATCTCCGAGCAGCACAACGTCATCTACATCGGTCCCAACGGCCTGGGCGTGTTCGACAACTTCTCCGGACTGAACACCCTGTTCCTCCCCCGCCACCGCTCGGATCTGCCCAAGCGGGCCGGCCCCGTGGGCATCATCTCCCAGTCCGGCGGCGTCGGCATGGAGATCCTCGAGATGGCCGCCGCCGACGACCTGCGCGTCGGCAAGTGGGTCAGCTGCGGCAACGCCTCGGGCGTCAGCATCCCCGAGCTGATCGTCAACATGGGCGACGACCCCCGCATCAAGGTGATCGGCATCTACCTGGAAGGCCTGCGCAACGGCCTGCAGTTCATGGAGGTCGCCCGCCGGGTGGGCCGCCGCAAGCCCATCATCATCATCAAGGGCGGCATGGCCGGCGGCGCCGCCGCGACCCTGAGCCACACCGCCTCGCTGGCGGGCAGCTTCGAGGCCTTCAAGGCCGCCTGCAGCCAGGCCGGCGTCTACCTGCTGGAAGAGCTGACCGAGGACCCCAAGTTCCTGATCAACACCATGTCCATGCTCACCGCCCACAAGCCCGCCAAGGGCCGCCGGGCGGCGGTGGTCTCGGTGGGTGGCGGCGCAGCCGTGCTGCTGGCCGACGCGCTCACGGCCCACGGCCTGGAGCTCACCCGCTTCGCCCCGGAGACCAGCGAGCAGCTGGCCAAGCTGCTGCCCCGGCGCATCCAGGAGGCCATGGACGGCACCGGCGAGGCCTCGGTGGCCAACCCCCTGGACCTGTACGGCGACGCCAACGACGACCGGGTGATCGAGAGCCTGCGGCTGCTCAACCAGGACCCCAACACCGATCTCATCGTGATGGCGTTCTACCTGCAGCCCCCCTACATCAGCGAGTACTTCGTGGAGCGGCTCGCCGAGCTGCAGCCCGAGATGACCAAGCCCCTGATCATGTCCCTGCGCGGCTACTCCGGCTACACCCTGCGCGCTCAGGAAGACCTGCTGCAGCAGGGCGTGCACACCTACACCGTGCCCATGGTCAAGCCCCTGACCATGGCCGTGGACATCTGGCTCCGGTACAAGCTCGACTTCACGACCGTCGAAGACTAAGCGGGCTTCATGCCCAAGCTCGAGCGCATCTCCATCACCATCGAGCCGGACCTGCTGGCCCGGCTCGACGCCTTCGTGGCCGAGGCCGGCCACAGCAACCGCTCCGAGGCCCTGCGGGACCTCATCCGCTCCCACTTCGTGGAGCGCAGCGACGATCAGGAGCGGGTCACCGGCGTGGTCGCCATCAGCTACGACCACGCCCAGCGCGATCTGTCCGACAAGCTGGTCCACGTGGCCCACGCCCACCACGACTACGTCCTGGCCACCACCCACGTGCACCTGGATCAGCAGCACTGCCTCGAGATGTCCGCCCTGGCCGGCCCCAAGGCCGAGCTCGAGCGCTACGCGGACCACATCATCGGGCTCAAGGGCGTGAACCACGGGGCCTTCGTGATCACCAAGCCGACGGTGTGAACCGTCCGAGCGGCGCTCAGTCTTCGCCTCCGACCTTGTGCAGCTTCCCGGCCAGCAGCAGGGCCACCACGTAGAAGGCCAGGGCCACGGCGAAGGCCTGGGAGTAGCCCCACAGGCGGGAGACGATCACGGTGCCCAGGCTGGCGGTCACCGACATCAGGCCGTTGAGCGCCCAGGCCCAGGGCACGATGCCCGAGGCCTTCTCGGGGATCAGCCGCATGGCCAGGGGGAAGGGCATGCCCATGGCGAAGCCCAGGGGGGCCAGCACGGCGAAGGTGATGCCCAGGCGCGCCAGGATGGGCAGCCCCAGGAAGAAGCTGTGCAGCAGCGGCGGCACCACCCAGGCCTGCAGGGCCCCCAGGGCCAGCACCACGACCAGCACGATGCGCAGGCGCTTGGTGAGCACCGCCGGGTCCCAGCGCTGCACCAGCCCGCTGCCCAGGCCGGACAGCAGCAGCAGGGCGAGCACCACCACGGTGATGGCGTAGGTGGGGTGACCCACGAAGAGCACCAGCTCGTGGATGAGCACGACCTCGACGGCCAGGTAGCCGTAGCCGAGGCAGGCCACATACAGCAGGCCCGCCCAGACCCCGGGCATGCCCTTCAGGCTCGACGAGCGCCGCCGCAGCATGGGCAGCCCCAGCAGCAGGGCCCCCACCACGACCACGAACAGGGTCTGGATGACCAGGGTGTTGTAGATGACCTGGGTAGCGGTGACCTCGTCGGGACCGCCAGCGAGCATGTTCCAGAAGGCCTTGCCCAGGGTCTTGCGGACCTTCTTCTTGCTGTCCATGTACGGCCGGTTGTCCGTCATCAGCGAGGTGCTGTCGACGATGGAGCGGAACTTGCCCTTGTCCCGGAACACGGGATCGAGGGTGATCTCCTGGCCGTCCTGGGCCTCGACGATGGCCGCCACCGCGTCGCGCTCCGCGGAGGTCCAGGCGCGCTTCTTGACCAGCATCACGGTGGCGCGGCCGGTGATGAAGAGGATGTGCTCGGCGGGGTTCTTGACCCCGCGCTCCCGCAGCGCCTGGGCCGCGGAGTGCACCAGCGACCGGGTGTGGTGCCCGCGCCCGAAGCTCAGGGTGCCGTCCTCGCTCAGGTGGTCCAGGTAGGTGGTGAACGCCTCGGTGGTCTCCAGCAGCGACGGTGACCAGGCGTTGGCCAGCAGGCCCGCCGAGCTGTGCAGGTTGGCGTGCACCATCTGGATGATGTCGTAGGGCTCGGTGGCGTGGAGGATGGCCGCGCGGCCGTCGGACTCGAGCACCCGGGTGTCGCCGATGGCGTAGGGGTTGACGTCGCTGTCGGGGTACAGCTCGGCCACCAGCTCGCCGATGGCGGCGATGTCGATGGCGTCGATGCCGTGGTGGCCGAAGCTCTGGGCCACGGCGACCTCGGGGCCGGCGGAGGCGGCCAGGATGGCGATCCGGGCCCCCGGATCGTGCAGCCGGTAGACCAGCGATCGGTTGACCTCACGGGCCTTGCGGGTGCGCTCCTTCTCGGTGAGGATCACGTGGGAGGCCGAGGTGTTGTCCAGCAGCACATAGGTGCCGCGGTGGTCCTCGTGGATGCTCAGGCGGGTGAGCGCGGTCCAGCGGGTGTAGGTGACCTGTTCCTCGGAGTAGCCCGCGGCGTAGCGCACCTTCAGCAGCTCCCCGCCCGACCCGCTGACCACCAGCAGGATGAGGGAGGCGAGCACGGCCAGCCCGGCCATGCCCATGGGGGCCCGGGCCTTGGCGGCGTGGAAGAGCACCACGGCCCCGATGCCGGCGCCCAGGGTGATCACGAAGGCGGTGTCCGGGCCGGAGAGGGTGCCCAGCAGGGGCAGGAAGATCAGCGCGCCCAGGGCGCCACCCACCAGGTCCGCGCCGTACAGCCGCCCGATCTGATCCTTGCGGCGCTGGAAGGTGCCGGCGAAGGCGATGCCCACGATGACGAAGGGCACCATCAGCACGGGCAGCAGGGCGGTGAACCAGACCGGGTCGAGCAGCTCCCAGGTGATGGTGGAGCGGTCGCCGAAGCCGTCGGGGTGCTGGTCGAACTGGGTGGTCAGGGGGAAGGTCAGCGTGCAGATCACCGCGGCGAGCGTGGTGATCCCCTGGGCCAGGGCCAGCCAGCCCAGGCGGCGCTCGAGACCTTCGTCGGGCACCAGGCGGGGGAACATGTGCTGCAGCACCGAGCCCAGGCTGATGCCCAGCAGGGCCAGGCCCAGGGCCAGGTGGGCGAAGGCCGCGAACAGCACCACGCCGAACAGCCGCGTCAGCACCAGCTCGAAGAGCACCAGGCTGAAGCTGAACAGGAACAGGGCCACGGCCACGGGCCGATGGGAGCGCTCGGACATCGTTCCCTCCAGGTGGGCCGCCTCTTACTCCGGTGACAGCTCCGGATCGACCACGTCGGGCACGGGCTCGTGCCGGGGGTCCGGGAAGGCCGGCTCCGGCGCGTCGGCGCCGCCCATGTACCCCAGCGCCTCGAGGGCGGCCTGGGTCTCGGAAGACAGCTCCACGGTCTCCACCTGGATCCGGCCCTGGGCCCGGTAGTCCCGCAGCTTGCCCCGCAGATCCTTGGTCCGCTCCCGGTCCTTGGCCTTGAGGTTTTCGGTCTCCCCCGGGTCGCTGGCCAGGTCGTACAGCTTGCTGGTCCGCCGGAGGCGATCCTCCATGTACTTCCAGTCGCCCTCGATCATGGCCTGCTTGTTCGTGCGGCGCTTGGTCTCGGCGTAGATGGTCCGGTCCTCGCCCTCGAGGAAGCCGGTGGCGTCGAAGGGGATGGGCGGCGCCCGCATCGACGGCGGGATGGGCAGCCCGGCCAGGCTCAAGAGCGTCGGCGCCAGCTGGGTCTCGGCCACCACCGTGTCCATCCTGCGGGCCTCGAAGCCGGGGACCCAGATGATGAAGGGCACCCGGATGAGCTCCTCGTACAGGGAGATGGTGTGCTGCTTGTGGCCGTGGTCCATGAAGGCCTCGCCGTGGTCGGCGATGATCACGACGATGGTGTCCCGCATCTGCTCCCGGCGGTGCAGGGTGTCCAGCAGCTTGCCGATGTGCAGGTCGGTGTAGGCGATCTCGCCGTCGTACAGATCCATCTCTTCGGTGCCGAAGTCGAACTCCGGGTGGGGCTGGTACCAGGCGTGGGGATCGAAGAAGTGCAGCATCACGAACCACGGCTCGCCGCGGTCGGGCATCGTGAGCTTCTTGCCGTAGCGGTAGATGTGGTCCGAGGTGACCGAGTCGTGGACCGAGCCCAGCTCGAGGGCGGTGGTGTTGTAGACCTCGAAGCCCTGATCGAAGTGGTAGTCGGGCTTGAGGATGTAGTGGGAGACCGCCGCGCCGGTGTGGTAGCCGTTGTCGCTCAGCACCTCGGCGATGGTCACCAGCTGCTGCTCGAGGGGATCGCCCCAGCTGGTGATGCCGTGCTCCCGGGGCTCGAGGCCGGTGAGCATGCTGGCCACCGAGGGCATGGTCCAGGGGCTGTGGCTGTAGGCCCGGTCGAAGACCGTGCTCATGCCGCACAGCGTGTCGATGTGGGGCGAGGTGGGGCGCTCGTAGCCGTAGCAGCCCAGGTGATCGGCCCGCAGGGTGTCCACCACGATGAGCACGATGTTGGGCGGGTCGTCGTCGCCGACGCGCCAGTCACGGGTGCAGCCGATCAGCAGGACCGGCAGCAGGGTGAGGATGAACGCGGGCAGGAGTCGTCGCACGAGGCGCGGCTATCAGGGCATCGAGGTCAGCGCATACAGGTCGTCCACCAGGGTCACGTGCCCGAGCAGGTAGCCGGAGTCCCAGTCCACCTGCCAGGCGGTGGTCTTGTCGGGGGTGATCTCGCGCATGGCGCCGTCGCTGCCGTAGTTGATCAGCGTGTTGCCGCCTTCGTGCCGCAGGGCCTCTCCGGCGTAGGTGGGGTAGTGCGGCACCTCGTCGCCGTAGCTCCAGATCTCCCGCAGCACCTGCTCGTCCCGATCCACCTCGTACTCCCGGGCCCGGTGCTGATCGCTGCGGCCCGGCACATGGGTGGAGACCAGCAGGGTGCCGGCGTCGGTGAAGTACGGGTAGTGCTGCATGTCGAAGCCCGCCGTGGGCGGGTCGAAGCGCCAGCTGCCCTCGAGGGATCCCCACTGGGCCAGGATCTCCCCCGTCTTCCTGTCGATCTCCACCGCCGTGTCGTTGGGCCACATGGACCAGATCACCGAGTCGGTCTCGGGGAACCACAGGGTCTCGTTGGGATCGCAGGCGCTGGGCCGCTGGCCGTCGTGCTGCATCAGCCACTCGGTGCAGGTCCAGATGCGGCGGCGGCTGCCGTCGTCGAACAGCTCGTCCAGGCAGATGAGGGGGTCGTCGGTGTAGGAGTCGAACAGGATGGTGCCGTCGGCGGTCTCGGCGAAGGTGGAGCCCAGGCCCGAGGCGTCGATGAGCTCGTCGCGCTCGAGGTCGAGCCCCATGCGATGCAGCAGGGACCCCTTCCCCTGGTCCCCCAGGTAGATGGTGGTCTCCTCGAAGAGCAGGTGGTCGCCGTCCAGCGCCACCCGGGCGTGCATGGTGGCCCGGCCCTCGGGCACCGCCCAGTACCAGACGATGCGGGCCTGGCGGTCCATGGCGTAGAGGTACCAGGGGCCGGCGTACCAGTTCTGATCGTTGATGCCCAGGCTACCCACCAGCCAGGGCTCGGGGGTGATGAGCTCGGGATCGTGGTGGGTCAGGCTCGGCACGGGGAGGTCGTCGGGAAGCGATCCCGTGGTCGGGTGCAGGGTGGCGGAGTGCAGCAGCTCATCGCCGCGCTGGTTGACGACGCGGACCTGCGCGCTGGTGTCCGCGGGCAGGCCCAGCAGCAGGGCGTGGTGGTCGCCGGTGCTGCCCTGGGTGGCCGGGGTGGTGAGCACGGGCTCGCCCTCGAGGCCGAACTCGACCCAGACACTGTCCACCTCCTCGAGCTGGGTCCAGTAGACCTCGAGCATGGTGGAGACCTGAGCGTGCTCGCTGATCCACAGATCCTCGATGGGGGCGGTGGGCTGCGGCGGGGCGCTGTCCTGGGTGTCCGCGGGAAGCGTCGGGCTGTCTGTGGGGGCGGGGGTGGAGTCCCGGGTGCCCGAGCCGCACTCGCAGGCGGCGAGGGAGAGCAGCAGGGCCGGGAGGGGGCGGAGCATGGGACCAGGAGAGCATACCCAGCGCAGCTTGTCAGGCATATGCGGCTCCCGAAGATAGACCTCACCCCTGCGGAGCGGCTAATGGGGGGTCCCACGCCGCAGCGCGCGGCAAGCACGAGGTGAGCGACCCGTGGACCGCACCTTCCTGGACCTGGCTGGTGAGCTGGCCGCGCAGCAGCCGACCCCCTTCTACGTCTACGACACCGCTCGGCTGCGCCGCATGTGCCGGGCGCTCCGGGGGCTCCCCACCCAGCCGCGGGTCTACTTCGCCACCATGGCCAACGCGCACCCGCGCTTCCTCGAGGTCATCCGGGACGAAGGCCTGGGCGTGTTCGTCAACACCATGGGCCACCTGCAGCGGGCCCTCGAGGTGGGCTTCGAGCCGCGCCAGATCGTCTACACCGCCTCCGGCATGAGCGATGAGCTCATGGGCCAGGTCCAGGCCACCGGCGCCGAAGTCAACCTGGACTCCCCCGGTCAGATCGCCCGCTGGCGCTCCCTGTTCCCGGGCCAGCCCTTCGGGATCCGCTGCAACATCGGCGACCGCATCGAGGCCCGCGAGACCCGCGGCGGCTTCTTCGTGGGCCCCCAGTCCCGCCTGGGCCTGTCCGGCGCCGAGCTCGAGGCCGCCTTCGGCAGCCCCGACATCCACGGCCTGCACCTGTACGTGGGCACCGACATCCTCGACCTGGACTACTTCGAGGCCTGCTACCGGGCCCTGCTCGAGCTCATCCCCCACTTCCCGGCCCTCAGCTACATCGACCTGGGCGGCGGCTTCGGCGTGCCGGGGCCACACCAGGCCCCCTTCGACTTCGAGGGCTACGGCCGGCTGGTGGCCACGATCATGGAGGAAGCCTCCACCATCGCGGGCCGCCCGATCGAGCTGGTGCTCGAGCCCGGCCGCATCGTGGGGGCCGAGACCGGGGCCTTCGTCTGTCGGGTCACCGACGTCAAGCAGCGCGGCGAGCACCAGCTGGTGGGCGTGGACGGGTCCTCGGCCCAGTTCCCGCGGCCGCTGCTGTACCCCGACTCCGCCTGGCACCCCCACACCCTGGTGCCGGCGAACGGACGCGAGCCCGGCGAGGCCGTGCCCAGCAAGATCTACGGCTGCTCCACCTACTCCCGGGACTTCCTGGTCTGGGACGGCGCCCTGCCCCCGGCCCAGCCCGGCGACATGGTCGTGATCGGCCAGGCCGGCGCCTACAGCGCCTCGCTGCACACCCAGTTCCTGGGCTTCCCGCCCGCGCCGGAGCACTACCGATGATCCGCCTCGAGGCCGCGCGCGGTCGGCTCGGCCTGCGCGCCTTCTACCGCTTCCCTGCGAAGGTCTACGCCGACACCGACCTGCACCGCTCCACCGAAGACGACGTGATGGAGATGCTGGTCGACAAAGAGTCGGCCTTCCTCGAGCACGCCTCGGTGGACCCCTTCCTGATCAAGGATGGCCGGAAGGTGGTGGGCCGCCTGGCGCTCATCCACGACCGGAAGCTGCCCGAGTACGTGCAGGTGGCCTTCTTCGAGGCCAAAGAGGGCCTGCCGGGCCTGCTGGACGTCATCCTGCTCAAGGCCAAGGCCCTACACCCCCAGTGCTCCCGCGTCGTGGTGGGTCTGGCCGGCCACCTCAACTACGGTGCCGGCTTCCTGGTGGAACCCCACGAGCTGCCGCCGGTCTTCGGCCTGCCCTGGACCCCCCGCTACTACCTGGACTACTTCTCGGAGCTGCAGCGCCGGGACATGGTCAGCTTCCGCTTCGACAACGACGCGTTCTACGCCCTCGAGCAAGAGGTCAGCAAAGACCTGGACCTGGGGGGCATCACCATCCGACTGATGGACCGCAAGAACCTGGCCCGCGAGGTGGACCTCTACACCTGGCTCAACAACGCCTGCTTCCAGCGGCACCCCTACTGGGCCGACCGCACCACCACCGAGGACTGGGAGCTGTTCCACCCCTTCCGCTTCCTGCTGAAGGAAGAGAACCTCATCTTCGCCGAAGAAGACGGCAAGCCCGTGGGCTTCCTGCTGTGGTACCCGGACTTCAACGAGCTGGTGCGTGGCGACGAGCCCCTCGGCCTCAAGCATGTGCTGCGCTACCACCTGCGCAACCCCATCGAGACCGTGCGCCTGACCGAGATCGCGGTGCACCCCGAGTGCCGCAACCGCGGCGTGGTGCCCGGCATGATGATGCAGATGATCCGATCGGTGCGAGCCGGCGGGTACAAGTTCACCGAAGGCGGCTTCATCTTCGAGGAGAACCAGGACAGCATGGGCATGACCCTGCGCTACCTGGCCAAGGCCTTCGGCGACGAGCTCGAGCCAGCGCGGCGCTACTGCGTGTTCGACGGGGAGCTCTAGGTGTGAAACGCCCCCCCCCTCTCCCCCCGGGGGGAGAGGGTGCCGCAAAGCGGCGGGAGAGGGGGCACGCGACCGAATCAGAATGATCAATGCCTACCCCCACGCCACCGACCTGCCCTCCGCCTGGGACGCCCTGGCCGGAACGGTCTTCCGAACGCGTGCCTTCCTCGAGCACTGCGAGCGCCACAACCCCTGCCACCAGCGCTACTACGGCCTCGAGCGCGACGGTGAGCTGGTCGCAGGCTGCATCGCCTACGATCTGACGTTGGATCTGTTCACCTATGCCAAGGTCAGAAGCCCCCTGCGCATGAGTGTGCTGGGGGTCCCCTGCTCGGTGGCCTGGCCGGGGCTGCTGGGCCGGCCGATGCACACCAACCCCCTGCTGGCCTCCGTGCTCGAGCGGGAACAGGGCCTGGTGTTGGGGCTGAACACCACCCCGCGGCCCACCATCAACGGCCTGGTGCAAGGCGCCACCCTGCCCACGCTGGTGCTCGAGCACGACTTCGAGACCATGGACGCCTACGTCGGCGCGCTGCGCTCGAGCTACCGCCGACGCTACCGTCGAGTTCGCGGCGCGATGGGCGGCACCACCCGCATCGTGGGCTCCTGCTCCGAGTTGTCGGAGCACGCCTACCGGCTCTACCTCGGGGCCTACGAGCGCAGCGACGCCAAGCTCGAATTGCTCTCCCACGAGTTCTTCACCCAGCTGCCCGCGCCCTTCCAGCTGACCCGCTTCGAGCTGAACGGTGCGCTGCTTGGCTGGCACATCAGCGCGGTGGAAGCGGGCCGCACCACCTTCTTCATGGGCGGCGTGGACCAGGATCTCAACGCCAGCTACCCGAGCTACTTCGCCCTGCTCTTCGACGTCATCGAGCAGGGCATCGAGGCGGGCACCCACACCATCGATCTGGGCCAGACCGCCGAGGAGCCCAAGCTGCGCACGGGCGCGGTACCCCAGCCCCGCGGCATGTTCGCCTGGAGCCGCTGGGGCCTGGTGCGGGGCGCCTTCCAGCGCGCGGCGCCACTGCTCGAGTACAGCGAGAGCTTCGAGCCGCGGCGGGTGTTCCAGACATGAGCGACACCACCAAGGGCCTGCGCGTCCTGGCGGTGCGGCCCCCGCCCGCCGTCCAGACCATCCGCATGGACCGCGCCATGTGCTGCGAGCCGCTGGAGCTCGAGTACCTCTACACCGTGCTCACCGATCCTTCGCGGGGCCCCGAGCACACCGTGGCCCTGTGGGACGGGCTGGTGGAGCGCGACCGCCCGACCTCACGCGCCAGGCGCCTGGGTGCGGAGGTGGTGCTGTTCACCGCCCACATCACCAACGTGCCCTGGGTGCTCGAGACCGCCCGGGCCATGAAGAAGGACATCCAGCCCCCGCCGAAGATCTTCGTGGGCGGCGTGCATGCCGAGGTGGTGCCCGAGCACCTGTACGACGACGCCATCGACGGGGTGCTCTTCGCCGACACCCTCGAGGGCATCAGCAGGCTGCTGAACCGAATCGACCGTGGGGATGATTACGGCGAGTTGCCCGGCTGCGCCTTCCCCAATGGTGAAGGTGGCTGGCGCAAGAACCCCGGCTCGGTGCTCGACCCGGCGGCCCTGCCCGTGCCTAAGCGGCCCCTGCTCGAGGCTCACCCCGAGCGCTACAAGATGCTGTACTTCCAGCCCTGCGCGTCGGTGAAGACGGCCTTTGGCTGCCCGGGGCCCTGCACCTTCTGTTTCTGCGCCCGCATGCACGGCGGGGGCTACGGCCCGCGACCCGTCGAGGCGGTGGTCGATGAGATCGCCGGTCTCGAGGTGGAGTCCGTCTACCTGGTGGACGACAACTTCCTCACCCGCCCCGAGCGGGTCGAGGCCTTCTGCGACGCCATGGAGGCCCGAGGGCTGCGCAAGCGGCTGATCGCCTACGGCACCGCGGACTTCGTGGCCCGGGAGCCCGCGGTCATGCAGCGACTCCGGGACGTGGGCCTCGAGGCGCTCATCGTGGGCTTCGAGTTCGTCACCGACGACGAGCTGGCCGCCGTGCGCAAGCGCGCTCGGTCCGACGACAACAGCGCCGCCATCGCCCGCTGCAAGCAGCTGGACATCGAGCTGTTCAGCCTGTTCATGGCCGACCCCGCCTGGCGCCACCGGGACTTCCTCCGGATGGCCCGCTGGGTCGTGCAGCAGGGCCTGTGCTTCGCCACCTTCAGCACCCTGACCGTGCTGCCGGGCACGACCCTGGCCCAGCAGCAGGCCGCGGCCCAGGACGCCCCCCTGCCTCCGGCCGCCGAACTGTGGCGCTACGACCTGCTGCGGCTGCACCAGCAACCCACCCACATGAGCCGTGTGGGGTACTACCTGTGGCTGTTCGTGCTCTACATGCTGCCCAGCATGCGGCCCCGCACGGGGTGGACCATCCTGCGGCGCTACGGCCTGTTCGGCGGGCTGGTGTTCATCGTGGAGAGCGCGTGGACCGGGCTCGAGTTTCTGGGCAAGGCGTGGAGGTGGCGCTGAGCTGCCGGCGTCGGGAGGGCCGGGCCGACAGCCCACAGCCCACAGCTGCGTTGAGGTGGGGTGTCAGCGGGGCCGTGCCGGTCGCGGTGGTGTCGGAAGCAACGAGGGTCGGGCTGAACGTTCCGACTTCGCGACAGGGTGCGGGTGAGGGTTCCAGTTGTGGGTATGGGCCGTTCCTCACATGTTGAAAACCGGCGTTCTATGGTGGCGAGACATTGACCTGGTACCCGGTGTGGAACGTTCGGGACGATCCTGTCGCGACATTGGAACGTTCGACCCGGGCCTTGTTGCGGGCACACCCCCGGGGCCGAGGCGGCCGGGAGTTTCGTACGCTACGCTGTGCCCGACGCGCTGCCACACGGTCGGGTGATCGGGCCGGGGGAGGTGAACACACATGGGGGACAGAGACACCATGACCATCATCCTGCCACTGCTGATCCTGCAGCTCGGTTGCAGCTGTGGATCGAGAATGGACAGCGCCCACGGCGACTCCGATCCGACCACCGACACCGAGACCGACACCGACGACGACACCGACGACGACACCGATGTCGTGCCGACGGATGAGATCTGCGACGACGGCATCGACAACGATCTCGACGGCTGGGTGGACGGCGATGACTCCGACTGCCCCTTGCGAGGCGAGGTGAGCTGGGACGCCGCGGACCTGATCACCACCGGCGACCCCGCCGTGGTCATGGACGTGGATGGCGATGGGGTCATGGACCTGGTCCACAGCGAGGATCTCGACGACGCCACCCTCTACACCGCGGTCACCTGGCAGGGGGAGCCCACGGCGCTGTCCCTCGAGGTCGCCAGCGCCGGCCACCTCCTGCTGCCCGACCTGTCCGGCGACAGCACCGGCGATCTGCTGACCACCGCTCACTACGGTGACGGCGGCCTCATCGAGCTGTGGGCCGGCCCGTTGACGGAGCAGGGCTCCGGCGATCCCTGGCTCCGGCTGTACCAAGTGGGACATGACTTCTACGACGCGCTCAGGCTGCCGGATCTCGATGGTGATGGCCACGCGGAGCTGGCCCTGTCCCGCGACAACTCCCCCAACGCCATCGTCACCATCACCTCGAGCGCCCTGCCCCTCGAGACCCGGATCACCGGCGACAACTCCACCCTGCTGATGGGCGAAGGCGAGGGCCCCTTTGGCGAACGCCTCAGCTCGGGCGACATGAACGGTGACGGCCTGACCGAGCTGGGCATCCTGGACAGCACCTGGCCGCAGACGACCTACGACGAGTTCGGTGCCGCCTGGGTCATCACCTTGCCAACGGACACGAGCTATCGACCGAGTGAGACCGCAGACGCAGTGCTCTACGGCATGCACCGGGACGTGCTGGCGGACTTCACCATCGTGCCAGACAGGACCGGCGACGGGTACGACGACACCCTGCTGGTGGTGGAGTGGACCGCGACCCTGCTCGAGGGCCCCCTCGAAGGGGAGCTGGACAGGGCCGCGATCGCCGCCGCTGCCCACACCACCTTCGACGACCGCTCGGTCTACGAGGCCCGCCTGGTCGGAGACGTGGACGGCGACGGACGGGACGACATCGGCCTGTGGGGCCAGTACGCGCCCTACGCCGTGTTCTTCGACGCCCAGGGTGGCTCACAGACCGACGCCGACCTCGAGATCGGCCCCTACGGCTACCAATTCTCCGCCGGCTTCGACGGCAACGACGACGGCCTGGGCGAGCTGGTCTTTCAAACTGCGAACAGCTTCTACCTCTTCATCGGCCGCTGACCACACCCCCGGGGGGGGACCCACCATGCACACCCGCGCGTTGCTCGCACTCATCGCCACACTCACCGCCTGCGCACCCGACGAGGATCTCCGCCGCACCCCCTTGCTGCGGGTGCCCCTGGGCCCCATCGAGAGCCGCAGCTTCGACATGCGGGTGGTGGACTTCGAGGGTGATGGGCTGCTCGAGCTGTCGGTGGTGGGCGGCAAGCACGAACCGGGGCCCAATGTGCTGTACCGCAGCGGGCCGCTGGGGCTGCTGGACAAGAAGATCCACCTCGACGACGGCGCCGACGCCACCTTCGGCATCGACTTCGGGGATCTCGATGGGGACGGCTTGCTGGACTACGTCGTGGCCAACGACACCGGGTACGACAACCGCATCTGCCTGCAGACCCTGCGCGGGGACTTCGACTGCGTCTCCCACTGGTCCAGCTGGCACAGCCGGGACATCGATCTGGCAGACCTGGACGGCGACGGGCTGCTGGACATGGTCTTCGCCAACAAGCTGCAGCGGGACCGCATCTTCTTCGGCGGACACCTGGACTGGATGCAGGACGAGCTGATCGGCGTCGGCGCCAAGGACGACGATCCCGAGCTGGTCCTGCTGGCCTTCGGTGACGAGGACCGCCCGTCGGTGGCCTCGACCATCGGAGACATCGACCACGACGGGCACCCCGACGTGATCGTGGCCTCCCGGGGTGAGCTGCCCACCGGCGTACATCTGATGGGCCCCGAGGGCCCCGAGCGCACCCGCCAGCTCGAGCTGGGCACCACGCGGGCGGTGGAGCTGGTGGACGTAGACGCCGACGGCAGCCTGGACCTGGTGGTGGGCAACATCTACGAGCCCAACCTGGTGCTGCGGAACCTGGGGGACGGCCACTTCGACAAGCCCGAGCCCATGGGCCCCGAGGTCGGCAACACCTGGGCGGTGGCGGTGGCCGATCTGGACGGTGACGGCTGGCTCGACGTGGTCGAGGCCAACGTGCGCGAGCAGGACCTGATCCGCTACGGCACCCCCGGCGGCGGCTTCGGCGAGGTCCAACTGCTGGGACAGGACAGCACCGACACCCGCGACGTGGTGGCCGCCGACTTCGACGCCGACGGCGACATCGACATCGCTGTGGCACGCTATCGTCAGCAGGACGTCATCTACCTCAACCAGAGCTGGTGACCGCGATGCGCAGCTCCCTCACCCTCCTGCTCCCCGCCCTGCTGCTGGCCGGCTGCACCTGCGGCGGCGTGGCCGACGGCACGGACCTGCCGCCAGACAGCCCGGGGGACACGGCGGGGGACAGCGACACAGACACGGATGCCGACAGCGACACCGACAGCGACGCCGATGCGGACGCCGACACCGACGCGGACACCGACATCGAGCTGTCCACCAGCGCCGCCGACGTGGTCTCCACCGGCAGCCCGTTCCGGGTCTTCGACGCCAACGGCGACGGGGTGAAGGACCTGGTCCACGACCGCAGCGTGGGTGACCACACGGTCTACTACGCCGACGACTGGCAGGGGGCGCAGGTGTTGAACGACTTCGAGGTGTCCGGCGAGCACGGCATCACCCGAGACCTGAACGGCGACGGCGTCGAGGACATCTACGTGGTGGTCCCCACCGCTGACCGGGAGATGGTCTCCATCATGGCCGGCCCCCTGGCCACGTTGGGCGAGGGCGAGCCCTGGCTGCGCTTCCACACCGAGTATGCCTTCCACCACGACGTGCTCCGCCTGCCCGACATTGACGGCGACGGCCACGCCGAGCTGGCCTGGGCCGGCTGCGGCAGCGAGCAGGGCCTGTGGATCATCCCCACCGACCTCGAGGACGCCTCGGCGCTCGAGGACGTCAGTCTGGCCCACATCCGTGGTGGTTCGAACGGATCGTTCGGGGCGCGTCTCGAGACCGCTGACCTGGACGGTGACGGCCTCGTCGAGCTGGGTGTGCACGACGAGGGCTACCCGGCACACAGCTACCACTGGGTCGGCCGGGTCTACGTGTTGGACCCATCCATCAGCGGTGACCCGTACGCCCACGACGCGGCTGATGTCGTGTTCCACGGCACGCACGGCCTACAAATCGTCGACTTCGCCTTCCCGGGTGATCAGACGGGAGACGGCCACCAGGACGTCATCGTCGCCGACGAGCACACCGCCTACCTGGTAGAGGGTCCCCTCCCCGCCTTCATGGACCATGAGGACCTCCGCGCCGAGGCGCACACCCAGATGATCGGTGGCGACCTCCAGGCCGTCGAGACGGCCGGCGATGTGAACGGCGACGGACGGGACGACCTCGCCCTGTGGGGCTCGGAGAACCAACCCTGGATCCTGCTCGAGATCCCGGAAGGCACCCTCACCGCCGACGACGCCGACCTCACCTTCGCCCACGACTCCACCCTCGCCTTCTCCGCCGGCTTCGACGCCGACGGCGACGGCTTCTCCGAGCTGGTGGTCCAGGACGACCAGGCCTTCTACCTGTTCGTGGGGCGCTGACTCCCTACAACTCCGGCTCCCAGGCCATCCCCATGAACAGCGCGAGCCCCGCGCCCTTCTGCCGGCGGGCGCGCTCCCAGTCGCTGCGGGCGTCCTCGAGGCGGCCCAGCTCGGTGGCGCGGCGGTTCTGGATGCCGGTGAGCTCGTGGGTGAGCCCCAGGCGCTGCACGCCCTCGGTGTCGTCCTTGGGCGCGGGCAGCCCGGCCAGGGTGGTGCCCAGGGCCAGGTCCAGGGCCTTGCTCGCCTCGAGGCGTTCCTCGAGGGTCTCGCCTTCGGACAGCTTGGTGGCCAGGGGCATCAGCTCCCCGGTCTCTCCGCCGGACATGGCCACGAGCTGGGGCACCAGGGCCGCCTGGCGGTCCAGCACCAGCTCCACGTACTCGGCCCGCGCCTGAATGTTGGTGGCGGCGGCGGACAGGTTGTCGGCGGCATCGGCCACGGCGACGCCCACCGCGGCCAGCGCCCCGATGCCGATGCACGCTGCGGCAGCGACGCCGATGCCGATGATGCGCCGGCGCTCCTTGGCCTGCAGCTCGGCCTTGCGGGCGGCGTCCATGGCCTCTTCCCGGCGCCTCCCGAGCACCTCGATGGCCTGCTCCACGTAGGCCGCCGGGATGTCAAGCTCCTCGGCCACCGCCTGGACCTCCTCGATGGAGGCGCCCTCGGACGCGTCCACGTCCGCCTGGTGCAGCTCAGCGGCGATCCCGATGATGTCGTCGATGTCGTCGTTGTCGACGTCGGCCCGCTCGAGCAGGGCCTTCCGGGTGGCTTCGGGCATGGGGCCTCCTAAGCCCTGTGATAAGCCTCCCCATACCGGGCGGCCAACGCTCCTGAGGTGCCAGATGAACCCACTGTTGTTGCTCTCCGTCGCCCAAGCCCTCGCGGTTGGTCCCACGGACGTCCCCAACCCCCGCGCCGACGGGGGCTGGGTGGTGGACCTGGCCGATGTGCTCGACGAGGCCGCCGAAGCGCGGCTGAACGCCACCATCACGGCCCTCGAGGCCGAGACCACGGTGGAGCTGGCCGTGGTCACCGTGGACGACACAGAGCTGACCCCCAAGGAGTTCACCACCGCCCTGTTCAACCAGTGGGGCATCGGCAAGGCCGGGGCCGACAACGGGCTGCTGACGGTGATGGTCATCGGCCAGCGCCGCCTCGAGATGGAGACCGGCTACGGGCTCGAGCCCATCCTGAGCGACAGCTGGCTGGGCACCATGCAGGCCGAGGCCATGGTCCCCCACTTCAAGACCGAGGACTACGGTGCGGGGCTCGAGGCCGGCATCGACGCCAGCGCCGCCCGCATCCGCGAATACGCCCTGGAGGCCCGCCTGGGCCGCAAGGCCCGGGACATGGAGCGCGAGGACTGGCCCGAGGCACCGGGGACCGCCTACGGCGACAACATCCCCAGGGACGAGATCCTGGCCGGCAGCGCTGGCATCGCGGGCCTGGGGCTGTTCGGCGGCCTGTTCCTGATCGTGCGCCGCCGCCGCCGCACCTGCCCCGAGTGCGCCGTCTACATGCCCAAGCTGAGCGAGGCGGAGGACGATGAGCACCTCGACGCGGGCCAGCGCACAGAAGAGGAGATCGGCAGCGTGGACTGGCAGGTGCACGCCTGCCCCACCTGCGAGCACACCCGCACCTTCCGCTCCGCGTCCTGGTTCTCGGGCTACTCGCGGTGCCCCAAGTGCAAGAACAAGACCCGCAGCTCCAGCCGCACGACCATCCGCAGCGCCACCTACAGCAGCTCGGGCAAGGCCAGGGTCACCGAGACCTGCGCCCACTGCAGCTACCACAGCAGCCGCACGGTCACGATCCCCCGCAAGCAGCGCCCCAAGAAGTCTTCGAGTAGCTCCAGCTCATCCTGGTCCAGCTCCAGCTCCAGCTCGTCCTGGTCCAGCTCCAGCAGCTCCAGCAGCTCGTTTGGCGGCGGCAGCAGCGGTGGAGGCGGCGCGGGGTCCAGCTGGTAGGGAGGCGGTGGCGTTGCCCTGATGAAAGGCCGGTTCCTCTCCGGTCCGCTACATTCCCGGCGTCGCACGCGCTCTCGAGGCCCCGCCACCATGTCCGGCCCATCCACCACCGACTTCGACCCCGTCGAGCTGCTACAGCAGGCCGACGAGCTGGAGCGCGGCGGGGACGTGGACGGAGCGGTGTCCAAGCTGCGCTTCGCCATGGGGCGCGGCCATCGGCGGGCGATCGCGGACTGCTACGCCGGCCTCGAGGGCGAGACGCGCTGTCCCGTGAGCTACCCCATCGCCGCGGAACGCCACCGCGAGGCCGCGGCGAAGTACGCCCTGCGCACCCACGGCGCTACGGGCGGGTGCAGCGCGAGGCTGATGGGCTGGTTCTGCGGGCTCGTCGCAGCGGGTGTGCTGATCCTCGGCGCGCTGTGCCTGGTCGGCGCAGTGGCTGCGCTTGTGGTGCCGCTGGTCTCCGGGGGCGGGACCGAGGCCTGGCTCGGGGGCGGTGGAGCGGCCATCGCCCTGGGGCTGACCGGGCTGTCGGTGCTCGCGATGGGGTTGTTCTTCCTGGCCGTATCCGCGGTCTTCCTCACGCTGGGCAAGCGCAGGCGCGCCAAAGCGAGCAAGGCCGCGGACCTGCTGCTCCGGGGCATCGACCACCACGCCGAGCTGATCCGCATCGAGCCCGGACAGACCGCCATCGGCACGCCCCGCTACCGCCTGATCCTGCGCATCCGCCTCCCAGGCCAGGCCGCCCACGACAGCGTCTTCCACACCCACCTGCCCGCCAGCGAAGCCGAGGCACTCCAACGCGGCGACATGCTCCCGGTGGTGGTGGACCCGGACGACCCCACCATCTTCGTGCTCGACAGGTAGCGCCCGAGCTCTCCCTCCACGCCCGCGAAGCGATAGAGGGCGCCCATGGCCACCGACCGCGATGTCTGGGACTTCTGGGCCCCCCGCTACGAGGGGCTCTGGGCGCAGACCTACAGCCTGGGCCCCAGCCGCAGGCTCATCCACCAGCACATGGACGCCGTGGCCCCCGAGGCCACCCGCATCCTGGACGTGGGTTGCGGGGTGGGGCAGCTGGCCCAGGAGTTGGCCCAGCGGCGACCGGACTGCGAGATCGTCGGCTGCGACGCCTCCCCCGACATGATCGCCCGCGCGACGCGGGACTACACCGCCCCCAACCTGGACTACCACCTGGGTCCGGTGGAGCTGATGGAGCGCGGCGACGGCTTCGACGCCATCGTCTGCACCCACGCCTTCCCCTACTTCCCGGACAAGCCCCGCAGCATGGCCGCCATGGCCGCGCTGCTGCGCCCGGGGGGGCGGCTGCTGATCATCCAGGCCAACACCGAGAACCTCTACGATCGCAGCTGGCTGCTCATCGTGCGGCTGACCACCACCCCCTCGCGCTACCACAGCGCCGCGGGGCTGCACGGGCTGATGCGTGAGCAGGGGCTGACCCCCGGGATCGTGCGATCGGTGGACAAACCCCGCTGGATCCCCAGCATCCAGCTGGTGGAGGGTGTCAAGTGAAGGTCCTGCTGGTCCATCCCCGCGCCGACCGCCGCACCATCGGTCTGCAGCACGTGATGCTGGTGGAGCCACTGGAGCTCGAGGTCCTGGGCGCACTGACCGCCCCCCCCTTCGAGCCTGTGATCCTGGACATGCAGCTCGAGAAGCGCTCCCTGCGCTGGCACCTGCGCGAGCAGAAGCCCAGGGTGCTCGCGCTCACCGGCTACATCACCAACGTCCCGGCCATGCTGCGGGCCTGCCGCCAGGCCAAGTCCCTGGACCCGACCATCACCACGGTGGTGGGCGGCGTGCACTGCGAGGTCTGCCCCGAGGATCTCGACGATCCAGCCGTGGACTTCCGGGTGGTGCGCAACGCCACCCGCGCCTGGCCCGATCTGCTCGCCCACATCGCCGGCGAGCGCCACCTGCCCCCCGGCGTGCTGCGCCCCGGCCAGCCGCTGATCGAGACCGAGCTGCCGGAGCTGGACTTCTTCTACCCCCGCCCAGCCCGCCACCTGGTGGAGCGCTACCGCGACCAGTACTTCTACATCTTCCACGACCGCGTGGCGCTGTTGAAGACCGCGTTCGGCTGCCCGTACAAGTGCAGCTTCTGCTTCTGCCGCCGGGTCACCCGGGACCGCTACCACGAGCGCCCGCTGGACGAGGTGCTCGACGAGATCGAGAGCCTGCTCCAGCGGGAGATCTACATCGTCGACGACGACTTCCTGGTGGGCCGCAAGCGGGTCGAGGCCTTCCTGGACGGCCTCGCGGCCCGGGGCATCGACAAGCACTACCTGCTCTACGGCCGCGCCGACTTCATCGCCGACAATCCCGACCTGGTGGAACGCTTCCACCGCCAGGGCCTGCGCACGGTGATCGTGGGCTTCGAGAGCTTCCGGGAGCAGGACCTGGACCGCTACGACAAGGGCACGTCCATGGCCCAGAACGAAGCGGCGATGGGTCTGCTGAACCGCCTGGGTATCGACTGCTTCGCCACCATCATCCTGCACCCGGACTGGGGCCGCGAGGACTTCGCCGCCTGCGGTGACTGGATGCGCAGGATGGGCATCCACTACGTCAACCTGCAGCCCCTGACCCCGCTCCCCGGAACCGGCTCAGCCGTGGCCGACGAGGACCTGCTGATCCCTCGTACGGATCTGGCCCGCTGGGACCTGGCCCACCTGATGGTGCAGCCCTCGCAGATGAGCCAGGCCGACTACTACGGCGAGCTCATCAAGCTCTACATGGGCACGCTGTACAAGCCTGTGGACCTGTACAACTACGCCCGGCGCTACCCCCCTCGGATGCTCGGCAAGATGATCGCCGGCACCTGGCGGGTGCGCAGGCAGTACCTGGCGAAGAAGCGGGCGGCGAAGAAGGCGGGCGTGTAGGGCCCACAGCTCGCCTCAATCACTCACCGACAGGCCCATCTGCATGGCGTGGAACTGGGTGAGGTTGCAGTGGTGGCAGGCGACACGCACCAGCCAGCCGCCACCGCGCAAGAACAGCACCGTGGCGTTGACGGGCTCGCCATCGAGGACCTTCACCAGCAGCATCTCGGTTGGCTCACCCTCGATGTAGGTCGTCAAGACCCCGCTGACCTCCATGGGCCCCCCATCGGTCTCCGGCATGCCCCACCAGCGGATGAGCTCGACGGTCGCCTCGCCGTCGCTGAAGACCAGGACCCGCTCGTTGTCCGCCGAAGGCGTGCCCTCCGCCTGGGCCCAACCCGGTAGATCGAGGACGACGGGTTCGGTGGCGGGTGGAGAGCCCTCAACGGCCGCTGGTGGAGACTCGGTGACGGTCGCGCAGGCGGTCGCGACCAACATGGCGACTGGAAATACGGGGACGCGCATGACTGGAGTCTACCCGACCGGAAGCCAGCACCGAAGCTCCGGACCGGGATACAGCCGCGCCATGCCCACCGTCCTCTTCATCCAGCCCACGCAGTACGGCCCCGACGGCGGGCTGTGCAAGCAGAAGAAGATCCACCTGCCCGGCCTGGTGTTCCCGCTGCTGGCGGCCCTGACCCCGGACCACTGGGACGTGCGCCTGCTCATCGAGGTGGTGGACGAAGTCGACGTGGACGCCGAGATCGCCCGAGGCGTGGACCTCGTGGCCATCGGGGCCATGGGCTACGCCATCTACCGAGGGGTAGAAATCGCAGATGCCTTCCGGGAGCGGGGCGTGACCGTGGTCTTCGGCGGCTACATGGCCAGCATGGTGCCCGAGCAGGTGCTCGAGCACGCCGACTCCGTGGTCATCGGCGACGCCGAGATCTCCTGGCCGATGGTGCTCGCCGACTTCGAGCGGGATGGCCAGCTCGAGCGCATCTACGACCACCCGGTGCACGACCTCTCCGGCCTGCCCCTGCCCCGCTACGAGCTGCTGATGGAGAAGCCCCTGGGCACCCAGCTGCCGGTGCAGGCGGGCCGCGGCTGCCCCCACACCTGCAGCTTCTGCTCGGTCAGCTGCATCTACGAGGGCCGCTACCTGCATCGCCCGGCCGACGAGGTGATGCGGGACATCAAGCACGTCAAGTCGCTGGGGTTCCCCGGCTTCTACCTGCTGGACGACAACATCGTCTCGAACCCCGGCTTCCTGCGGCAGCTCTGTGACCGCATCGAGCCGTTGGGCATGACCTGGTCGTCCCAGTGCTCCCTGAACCTGGCCCGCAACCCCGCCCTGCTGGAGCGGGTGGCCGCGAGCGGCTGCAACCTGCTGAGCCTCGGGATCGAGAGCATCAGCCAGGACGCGCTGGACGGCGTGGGCAAGCCCTGGGTCAAGGCCGCCGAGCACGAGGTGCTGCTGGGCCGGCTGCGGGACGCCGGGATCATGGGCTCGAGCGAGATGATCGTGGGGCTGGACTCCGACACGCCGGAGAGCATCCAGGCCACGCTGGAGTTCGTGAACCGGGCCCGGATCGCCATCCCGCGCTTCTACATCCTGACCCCGATCCCGGGCTCCGCGCTGTACCGGGAGCTGGACGAGGCGGGCCGGCTGATCACCCACGACTGGGAGCGCTTCGACGGGAGCCAGGCGGTGCACACCACCCCGCATCTGGAGCCGGAACAGCTCACCGAGCTGTACTGGTGGCTCAATCGGCAGATCTTCTCCATGCGGAGCATCCTGCGGCGGACGCTGTTGAACCCGGCGGCCAGGAAGCAGCCGGGGCTGCACCTGTTCGCCTTCGCGGTGAACTTGCACTACCGGCGATACGTGATGAAGCGGGTGCCCCCGAACATCTTCTAGCCCGCATCAATCACCAGGCGTAGACCAGAACGCGCCCTCTTCCTGGAATACGTTGGTTCTACGGAACAAATCAACCAACCAGAAGGAGGGCGCAGTGCCAGCAGAGTGTAATTCGCATCCGGTCGACTTCCAAGGTCTCGGCTCTCGCCGAGTCACGGCCTGTTTCGACGGTGGCCCCATCACATCGGATGGCGGAGTCTTGTTGCTCCGTGAGGCGGCCACCTCGTTGGAGCTGTTTTCCCGAGCCGGCTCGAGCTTCGTGGATCACAGGGAACCGGCCCGCGTCGAACACACAGTCGAAGAGTTGCTGGCCCAGCGAATTCTCGCTCTGGCGCTCGGGTACGAGGATCTCAACGATCACGACCGGCTGCGCGTGGACCCTTTGCTGGCCGCTGCGGTGGGCAAGGTCGACCCGACTGGGGCGACTCGCCCACGGACCCGTGACCAGGGAAGCCCGTTGGCTTCGCCCAGCACCCTGAACCGGCTCGAGTGGGCACCCGAGCCGACGGGAGTGCCGAGCCGCTACCGCAAGCTCGAGCTCCGGGCCGCGGACCTGGAGCGGCTGTTCGTCGAGCTGGCGATGGACCGCTTCGAGCAGCCGCCGGAGCGCATCGTGTTGGACGCCGACGCCACCGACGACCGCATCCACGGCAAGCAGGAGGGCCGGTTCTTCCACGGCTACTACGGCCACTACTGCTACATGCCGCTGTACGTGTTCTGGGATGTGAACGCCCCTCCAGACCCGCCCCCATCCGGTGAAACACGCGGGAGCCGATCACCTCCAGGGCGGCTGAACTGATCCACCCCGGGGGCGGCTGAACTGAGCCACCCAGCCCGCCTCCCTGGGCCGCCCGCAGGAGCGCAGCGACGAGGACGGCCCCCCTGTTGCCGTCACGGGATAGCAGGGCGCCCCCCGCCCCTGAAGAGGGTGGAGGCCCGGTGTTGCCGCACCGAGCCTCCGTGGGCCATCGCCGACGTTCGGAAGCGACGACCCGTTCGCCGATTCACCCGTCTCCGCTGGCCTGTCGAGCCTGGAGACTTCGAGACGTTCGCCTACGCCCACCGCCTGTACACCTGCGCCCGCTGCGGGCGGCAGGTGATCCTGTGCCGCCGCTGCGACCGCGGGAACCGCTACTGCCTCGACGGCTGCGCACAGATCCGCCGAGACGAGAGCTGCCGCCGAGCTCGCCGGCGCTACCAGCGGACGGCCCGTGGCCGGGAGCTGCACGCGGTGCGGCAGCAGCGCTACCTCGAACGCCGCGCATCGAAGATGACGGATCAGGGTTCCTCCACCCCCGGGGTCCAGGGGAAGGAGCCGACAGCCGAGGCCGCCATGTCGGCTGCCCGGCCGGAGGAATCCGATGAGACCCTTGACCGTGACCTTGTGGTCGGAGCCGTACCAGACGCGGCTGTTGGCCACCTGGAACCAGGACGACTGCCTGCGGGCGGTCCTGCCGACCCATCCTGTCGATCCGCGCGCCCCCATCGAGCTGCTGGAGTCCCTGGCCGCGTGGGTGGGGACGCCGGCCCATGTTGCCATCGCTGCGGACAGCCAGGGACGGGCTTCCTGCGGCGACAGCCTCTTCGGTGGCGCACTGCTGCCCGCCAACACCGCCCGGCTGCACTTCGCGTGGATGCCCGACCGCCGCCCGCTTCGGCTGCGCGGCCCCGGTGACTTCCGCGAGGTCTACCGTGTGCACGGGAGGGCGTCGTGATCCCCGACGAACTGACCCAGAAGATCCTGCGGCTGCACTTCGTGGAAGGCTGGAAGGTGGGCACCATCGCCCAGCAGGCCGGCGTGCACCACAGCACGGTCCGCCGCGTGCTCGAGTCCAACGGCATCGCGCCCAAGTTGGCCACCCGGCCCTCCATCGTGGACCCGTACCTGCTCTTTATGGAGGAGACCCTGCGGCGCTGGCCCACCCTGCCCGCCAGCCGGCTTCACGCCATGGTGGTGGAGCGTGGCTACACCGGCTCGGCCAGCCACTTCAGGCGGATCGTAGGCCGGATGCGGCCACGGCCGCCGGCGGAGGCCTACCTGCGCCTGGCCACGCTGCCAGGCGAACAGGGCCAGGCCGACTGGGCCCACTGCGGCAAGGTGGACGTGGGACGGGCCAGCCGGCCCCTGTCGGCCTTCGTGATGGTCCTGGCCTGGTCCCGGATGCCCTTCGTGCGCTTCTTCTACGACCAGCGCCTGGGCAGCTTCATGGCGGGCCACCAGGCCGGCTTCGAGGCCCTGGGTGGCGTGCCCCGCACCGTCCTGTACGACAACCTGAAGGCCGTGGTGGCCGAACGACGAGGCGACGCCATCCGCTTCAATCCCACCTTCCTGTCCTTCGCCGGGCACCACCGCTTCGAGCCCCGCCCTGTGGCCCCGTACCGCGGCAACGAGAAGCCCCGCGTGGAGCGCCGCATTCGGGATCTGCGCCAGAGCTTCCTGCTGGGCCGGAGCTGGAGCGGGCTGGAGGAGCTGAACGAGGCCGTGGCCGAGTGGTGCCTGCGGGTCGCGGGCCAGCGCCGCCACCCCGACGACAGCACCATGACTGTGGCCGAGGCCTGGGAAGATGAGAAGAAGCGCCTACTGCCGCTGCCCGACGACGCCTTCCCGGCCCACGACCGGGTCGAGGTCAAGGTCGGCCGCACGCCCTACGTGCGCTTCGACCTGAACGACTACAGCGTGCCCCACGACCACGTCCGCCGGACCCTGGTGGTCCTGGCCACACCCGAGATCGTGCGCGTGCTGGATGGCGACCAAGAGGTCGCCAGGCACCAGCGGTCCTTCGACAAGGGCGCCCGAATCGAGAACCCGAAGCACGTCGAGGACCTGGTCGCATGGAAGCGCAAGGCCCGCGCCGAGCGCGGCATCGATCTGCTGCGCCACGCCGCCCCGTCCAGCCAGCCGCTACTCGAAGGCGCGGCCAAGCGTGGTCACAACATCGGGTCGGCGGTCGCCGCCCTGCTACGCCTGCTGGACAGCTGGGGCGCGGAGCCCCTGGACAGCGCCATCCGTGAAGCCCTCGAGGCCGACGCCCTGCACGTGGGCGCTGTGCGCCAGGTCCTCGAGCGGCGCGCCCAGGCCGAGGGCACGCCACCGCCGCTGGCGGTGACCCTGCCCGACGACCCGCGGGTCCGAGACGTCCACGTCCGGCCCCACGACCTGGCCAGCTACGACAACGTGGGAGGACAGAACCATGAGCAAGCCTGACCTGCGCAATCGCCTGGCCGCCCTGGGCCTGTACGGCCTGCTGCTGCACTGGGACGAGATCCGCGAAGCAGACTGGCTGCCCTGGCTGCTGGAGGTCGAGGAGGACGAGCGGCAACGCCGCAGCCTCGAGCGCCGTATCCGCAACGCCAAGCTGGGCCGGTTCAAACCCATGGCCGACTTCGACTGGGAGTGGCCCCGACACATCGACCGGGTGCTGATCGAGGCCTTGCTGCGCCTCGAGTTCATCAAGGACGCCGCCAACCCCATCCTGATCGGCCTCAACGGCACCGGCAAGACCATGCTGGCCAAGAACATCGCCCACAAGGCACTGCTGACCGGCCACACGGTCCTGTTCACCACCGCCAGCGACATGCTGGGCGAGCTGGCAGCGCAGGACAGCGCCAGCGGCCTGAAGCGCCGCCTGTCGCGCTACACGCGGCCCAGGCTGCTGGTGGTCGATGAGGTCGGGTACCTGTCGTACGGCAACCGTCACGCCGACCTGTTGTTCGAGGTCGTCACCCGCCGCTACAGCGAGGGTGACAAGCCCATCCTGGTCACCACCAACAAGCCCTTCGCCGAGTGGAGCGAGGTCTTCCCCAACGCATCCTGCGTCGTCACCCTGGTCGACCGCCTGGTCCACCGATCCGAGATTGTGCAGATGGACGGCGAGTCCTACCGCCTGAAGGAGGCCAAGGACAGCGCCGCCAAGAAGGCCGAGAAGCGGGGTGCCAAGACCTGATACCGGCGGCGCTGACAAAGCGCGTGTTTCACCACTGACCATCTTCCGCGGTCTTCACCATCGGTGAAGGCCGCTGTTGTTGATCAGCTGATCACCTGCCGCGGTGTTCACCGGATTCACGCGGGTTGGGTGGAGCGTCTACACTGGGACGACTTCCCCGTGGTGGCCAAGCTGCGCAGCGCCAACATGGACGGATGTGCAGGCATCGTGGATGAACTGGCCCGGGTGGTCGGCCAGCTTCGTGAGCGTTGGCCCGAGGTCGAGATCTGGGTCCGCGGCGATTCCGGTTTTTCCCGCGACAAGCTGATGAGTTGGTGCGAAGCCAACGAGGTCCACTTCGTGCTGGGTCTGGCCAAGAACGCCAGGCTGTCGCCCATGATCGACAAGGAGCAGAGGGTAGCCGCCAAGCGACACAAGACCAGCAAGAAGCCAGAACGGGAGTTTGCCGAGCTGCGCTACCGCACCAAGGAGACCTGGAGCTGTGAGCGGCGCGTGGTGGGGAAGGCCGAGCAACTACCAGGCAAGGCGAACCCGCGCTTCGTGGTCACCAGCCTGCCACTCGAGCGGTTCGATGCACGGACGGTCTACGAGAAGCTGTACGCCATCCGAGGCGACATGGAGAACCGCATCAAGGAGCAGCAGCTCGATCTGTTCGCCGACCGGACCAGCGCCAGAACCATGCGGGCCAACCAGATTCGTCTTTGGCTGTCGACCTTCGCCTACATCCTGATCGCCGAGGTCCGCCGCGTCGGCCTGGTCGGCACCGAGATGGAGAGGGCCCAGGCCGGGACCATTCGGACAAGGCTGTTGAAAGTCGGCGCTGCGGTGAAGGTGAGCGCCAGGCGGGTCTACGCCTCGCTCAGCAGCGCGTTCCCGCTGCAGGAAATCTGGCACGACGTCGCGGTGAAACTGCGAGCAGCAGCGTCACTGTCGGCGTAGCTACCGAACGCACTTTGACATCACAGAACGGGGAGGTCGGGGTCGGGGGGATGGAGACGTGCGCCCGGGGAGAGCGACCAGAGGGACGGTGGCACACAATTCGACAGACGAACGACCGGAAGCGATCGAATCGGAGCCGCCAAGCGCCCCACAGGGCGCCTTCGCGAACCCTGGTGATTGATCCGGGCTAGCTTCCTCGAGGAGATCGAGCCGATCGCGTGCCCCCGGCGCCAGACCCCCCCCGGGGGCGGGGGGGGGGGGGGGGCGCCGCGGGCGGCGGGGGCGGGCGGGGCGGGATGCGCCGCCTCGGGCGCGCGGGCGGTCGGCTGCGCCGCGGTTCAACGCCCTGGCGGGTGGCGGGAGCGAGCACTTGGCGCCGGCAACCCCACACCTCCGCGGCGAAACCCCCGGCTTGCCGGCGCGAACCGGGCGCGGAGCGCCCGCAACTCCCCACCTACCCGGCGAAACCCCCGGCTTGCCGGCGC
>CAYZVO010000110.1:0-29413 GCA_964481655.1 uncultured Enterobacterales bacterium
GACGGGTACTCCGAGGCCGAGGGGGACTGCGACGACGACGACGCCGCGGTCAACCCCGACGCCGAGGAGGTCGCCGACGGCATCGACAACGACTGCGACGGCCAGGTGGACGAAGGCACCGGCCTGTCGGACCTCGACGGTGACGGCCTGAGCGACGCCGAGGAAGCCGAGATCGGCACCGACCCGGAGGACGCCGACAGCGACGGCGACGGCATCGGTGACCTCGAGGAGGTCAAGGACCCGAACAACCCGGTGGACACCGACGGTGACGGCATCATCGACGCCCTGGACTCGGACGACGACGACGACGGCATCTACTCCATCGACGAGAACTCCGAGGACATCGACGGCGACGGCGAGGCCGACCTCGACGTAGACGGCGACGGCGTGCCCAACGCCTACGACACCGACTCCGACGACGACGGCGTGCCCGACGAGGAAGAGGGCGTGGGCGACGACGACGGCGACGGCATCCCCAACTACCTCGACGCCTCCGGTGACCTCTCCGGCGGCGGTGGCGGCTGCAACTGCAGCACCAGCCAGAGCTCGGTGCCCACCAGCGC
The DNA here is from genome assembly GCA_964481655.1 of uncultured Enterobacterales bacterium. Classification (GTDB taxonomy): domain Bacteria; phylum Myxococcota_A; class UBA796; order UBA796; family JAFGLY01; genus CALDOK01. Next base: position 564 of record CAYZVO010000110.1, read on the forward strand.
CCTCGGCCTGCTGGCCCTCGGCTTCGGCCTCGCCCTGCGTCGCCGGCGCGACTGACTCGCTGATCCTGGAAGGGACCCATGCTCCACGCCGCACTGCTCGCGCTCGCGCTGCCCGCCCACTCGGCCGACATCGGAGGGCTCGACGCCCACGGCTTCGCCATCGCGAGCCACCAGGGCAACCCCATGGGCTATCTCCAGCTGGCCTACCCGTTCCCCGGCTGGGAGGGCGCCTGGGATGCCGGTGTCACCTTCGACTTCTCGGACAACCCGTTGGTCGAGAACATCAACGATCAGAGGGTGCCTGTGCTGGACCAGGTGCTGGCCGCCAATGTGGTCGGTGGCGCGTCCATCCTCGGGTTCGCGCGCGTGGATCTGGCAGTCCCCGTCTATCCATACGCCGTCGACCAGATCGGCTCGTTCGCGGCCATGGGCGACCTGAGGCTGGACGCCACGGTCCCGATCCTCATCCCCGATGGGCTGATCCCCGGCATCGCCATCGTGCCGGCCGTCTGGGCCCCCACCGGAAACATGGAGCGCTACCTCGGTGACGCCGGCATCGGCCTGGGCGCCACCCTGGCCGTGGCTCAGGAGATCGGGCCGGTGGGCTGGGTGCTCAACGTCGGCGGCCGGACCGGCCAGCGCATGGAGGTGCGCAACGTCGAGTGGGGTACGGGCCTGCTGGCGGGCTTCGGCATGTCCTACCGGGTGCGCGACGACGCCTCCCTCGCCGCCGAGCTGCGCGCCACGCCCACCTACGGCTACAGCGGCGAGCAGTTCCCCATGGAGGCCCTGGCCCACGGCCGCGTGCGGCTGCCCATGAACCTGTACGCCACCCTCGGTGGTGGGCGTGGGCTCACCAGGGGCGTGGGCTCCAGCAACCTGCGCGTGGTCATGGGTGTCGGCTGGTCCGAGCCGGGCATCCCCCCCGAGGAAGATCTCGACGGCGACGGCATGGGCGATCGCACCGACCAATGCCCCCACGAGCCCGAGGACCGCGACGGCTTCGAGGACGGCGACGGCTGCCCCGATCCCGACAACGACAAGGACGGCGTGCTCGATGACGTCGACCGCTGCGTCGACGATCCCGAGGACCTCGACGGCGTCCGCGACGAAGACGGCTGCCCCGAGTACGACGCTGACCAGGACGGCATCACCGACGGCGCGGACCAGTGCCCGGAGCTCGCCGAGGACCTCGACGGCAACCAGGACGGCGACGGCTGCCCCGAGGAAGAGTCGGACAGCGACGGCGACGGCGTGCCCGACTGGCGCGACAAGTGCCCGCAGGAGCCCATCCGCTTCGGCCAGAACCCGGCCACCTCCGACGGCTGCCCCAAGCTGGCGGAGATCTCGGATGACAAGATCGTCATCACCGAGAAGATCTACTTCGAGCTGGGCAAGGCGCGGCTGCTCCCCGAGTCCACGCCGGTGCTCGAGGCCGTGGGCCAGGTCATGGTCGACAACCCCGAGATCACCGACATCCTGATCGAGGGGCACACCGACGACCAGGGCAACGATGAGCTCAACTACCGCCTGAGCGACCAGCGCGCCGAGTCGGTGATGAACTGGCTCATCGCCTACGGCATCGACCGCAACCGCATCGCCTCCAAGGGCTACGGCGAGACCCGGCCCATCGTGCCCAACACCGACGACGACTCCCGCGCCCGCAATCGGCGGGTCGAGTTCACCATCGTCACGCGGGTGAAGAACGACTAGCCGCTAGTCGCGACGCCTCACCGCGAGCCCCAGGCCCAGCAGGGCCAGGGGCACCACCATGGGCGCGACCGGGGTGGCGCTGCAGCCGCAGAGCTTGGGGGCGTCGTCGCCGTCACCGTCGCCGTCGCCGTCGGGGCCGGTGTCATCGCCGCCTTCAGGCTCGTCGGTGTCATCGGCGGGATCGCCGGTGTCCTGGGGGAAGGGGGTGCCGGTGTCGTTGAGGCCGTCGTCCCAGCCCTCGGGGCGCTGGATCTCGATGTTGGTCATCGACACGCCCAGGGTCTCGCTCCAGGTCCACCAGTTCTGCACCGAGGCGCCGATGTCGAGCTTGTCGATCACGAAGGACTGCTCTTCCTCGGTCTGCATCACCAGGAAGTACTCGTGGTAGGCGTTCTGCTCGTCGCGGTCGGAGGTGTTGAGCTGCATCTCCCAGCGCATCACGTCGGGGCTGCCGCGCACGACCACGTCCCAGCGGTAGAGGGTGACCTGGTAGGTCGCCTGCACCTTGTAGTCGGCGTTGAGGTAGCCCTTGGTCTGGATGTTGCCTTCGACCTTGGTGCCGTCCTCCTCGACGGTCTCTGCCGCGATGGCCGAGCCCTCGCTCGACAGGCCCACGCCGTAGGAGGTGGTCAGGGTGGCGTCGCCGTAGGAGTCGATGCCGTAGTTCTCGAAGGGCAGCGACCAGTCCCAGCGGAAGGCGTGAACACCCGTGCTGATGTCGGTGGTGGCTTCAACCGCGAGCACCGGGCTGTCGCCGGTCTCGAGGTACCAGTCTTCGCTCACGTGGGGGGTGGTGCGGGCCTTGATGACCGCGACGTAGAAGTCGGAGCCGCGGTCGATGGAGGACTCGAACCAGAAGAACTCGACGATGGCGTCCAGCGCGTTGCCCTCGGCGTCTTCGGCGCCCACATACAGCGTGTTGCCGGAGAAGAAGGCGTAGACGTCCTGGTCTTCGTTGGCGTACTCACCCGCGCCCACGTTGGCGAAGGTGACGTCGCGGTCGCCCACCAGGATCTGCGCGCCGGTGTACGCGGTCTCGGTGTCGGAGATGGACGAGGAGGTGTCGTCACCGGTGTCGGCCAGAGCGGTGGAACACAACGCGGCGACGCCGAGCAGAGTGAAGCAGGTTGGGCGAAGCATGAAACCCTCCGATGTTCCGCCGCACGATATCACCAAATAATCAAAGTCGCATCCGAGGCCGCGCCCCCCAGGCCGCGCCCAGTCGTCAGGTGCCGTAGGTGTCGCAGCTCGAGGCCTTGGACCAGGTGGCACCCTCGATGTCGCCGTGGCGCGCCTCGTGAGTGGTGTCCTCGATCAGATCCCCTTCGCCGTCGTCCATGTGCCACAGCCCGATGGTGCCCGTCTCCGGGAGCGGGTGGGCGCTGGGGGAGAAGGGCTCGGCGTAGTGCACGGTGGTCATCAACCGCACCTCGTCGATGTTGCCCACGAAGCCCCAGGGGCTGTCGGCGGCGGGCATGGTGCCGATGCGAAGGGGCTGGGTGGAGCTGGCGCTGACCAGCAGGGTGGAGCCGACGTTGTAGTCCTCCGAGCCGTCGATCCAGAGGGTCCAGGTGCCGCTGTCGAGCACCGCCGCGACGTGGGTCCAGTCATGCTCGTTGACGGTCCCCGTGCTGACGCTGCACGGGCCGCCCTGCACCTGGGCCACGACCTGACCCGGTTGGGTCACCAGCCCGCTGCAGTCTCCGGAGGCCTCGGACGCCACGGCCAGGAGCCAGCCACCACTCTCGGCCTCTGCGCCCATCCCCTGGCCCGCGATGGTGTGCCACTGGGTCTCGCTGCTGCCGCTCCAGCGGACCCATGCCTCGACGGTGAGCTCGGCGCCAAGCGGCAGCCCCGCCACCTCATCGACGACCACGCCGTCGCTCCCGCCCGAGAACGCCAACGACGCGCAGCCGAGGATGTCGACGCTGGTGCTGACCGGCTCACCCTCGTCGATCCCGTCGAACGGGGTGATGGTGCAGGTCCACTCCTGTCCAGGCTCGGTCAGCTCGTGACCGACGTTGGGGGTGTCCAGCCCGATGTCCTCACCGTCGACCGACCAGGCGAAGTTGTACCAGGTGCGATCACCGTCGGGATCGGTGGTGGACGACGCCACCAGGCACATGATCTCCATGGTGTCGGTGATGGACATCTCACACGCTGGCCCCTGGATCCTCGCCGCGAGCACGGTGGGCGGCGAGTTGGGGAGCGCGGTGTCCACGTCGGTGTCGCTGTCGGCGTCCGTGTCGGCGTCGGCGTCGGTGTCGGTGTCGGTGTCGGCGTCAGCGTCGGTGTCGGCGTCAGCGTCGGTGTCGGCGTCCGCCTGGGTGTCTCCGTCCAGACAGTCGGGTTCGGTCGTCTCACACGCCGCGACGGCCGTGGAGATGAGCGAGGCGACGATGAGGGTGCTGCGATGCATGACGGTTCCCGCGCTGGAGTGAATGTGATGGAACACTCCATTCTAACACCGTTCACGCCCTGTTGGCATCACGCCCGCCCGGTCAACACCGCCAGGACGCAGCAATCTCCGGCCAGGCCGTGGCCAGCGCGTTGCGGCCGGCGAAGACCCCGATGTGACCCGCGTCCACCAGCCAGCGGCGGGCCTGCCCCGGCTGCAGCTGAGCCTCCAGGGCCCAGACCTGCTCTGGCGGGGTGATGTGATCCCGGGTCCCGGCCACCAGCCGCACCGGGCAGGCGATGTCGGGCAGGTGGACCCGGCGGTCCCCGACCATCAGCCGGTTGCCGTGCAGCAGGTTGCGCTGGAACAGGTCGCGCACCACCTCGAGGTAGAGCTCACCGGCGATGTCCTTGTTGAGCCGGTACCAGTTGCGCAGGGCCTCGAAGCGGCCCAGGAAGGCCGGATCCTCGGCACCCCAGAACAGCGCGGCGGGGTGGTAGGTGAAGCGCTCGAAGGGCCGCAGCAGGTCGAAGCCCGTGGCGAGCATCCGGCCCGGAGCGCGCCCGCCTCCGGCCCTGACGACGCCCTCGAAGAAGCCCAGTGGCAGCCCCAGGGAGAAGGCGTGGAGGCCGGTCTGGCCAGCGTGGGTGTCGATGGGCGCCGCGGCGATGGTCAGGCTGGCGACCCGCTCGGGGTGCAGCGCCGCCACGATGGCGCTCTGCCAGCCCCCCTGGCAGAGGCCCACCAGATGACACTGTCCGCCGAGCTGATCGATGCAGGCCAGGATGTCGTCGATGGAGTCGGCGATGGTGTAGGGCCGTTCAGGCGGCGGCTGCCAGTCCGTCACGCCGACCCTGGTCAGCTCGCAGCTCAGCAGAGTGCGCACGAGGCTCTGGTCCGGCGCGAAGTCGGCGATGTAGCTGTGGTTGACCTGGGGCGTCACCACCAGCACGGGCTGGCCCTCGGCATCCTCGGCGCCGTACAGGCGCAGGTGGACCGAGTCGCGCAGGGCCCGACCACGACCCTCGGTGGCCCAGCGAGGTGCAGGGGGCTGCTCCGGTCTGAGCACGTCGAAGCTGGCGGCGGCGCGGCGCTGCAGCTCGGCCACGGCGTCCAGGCCCGCGCGGCCCATGGCTGCGTAGGGGCTCACGCCTCACCTCCCCAGCGGAAGGTGGCCGCGCCCCAGGAGTAGCCGATGCCCGCGCCGACCGCGGTGACGACGTCGTCGTCCTTCAGCCGCCCCTCGGCCTCGGCCAGCTCCATGGACAGCAGCTGATCGAACTGCCCGATGTGGCCGTATCGGGACAGGTAGGTGCTCTGCTCGAGGGACAGGCCCAGGGCGTCGAGGATGGCCCGGTGGCCGGAGCGCTTCATGTGCAGGATGGCCAGGTAGTCGATGTCGTCGGTGCCCAGTCCTCCCTGCTCCAGCGACTCGCGGATCACGCGCATGAAGTTGGGGTGGGAGCGCTCGCCGAGCAGCCGGCGCATCCCCGCCTGATCGGTCACCTCGAGGCAGCGCTCGGCGTCCTCGACATTGTCAGCCCGGACGGGGCTCTTCGTGCCACCGTGGCGGCCCAACACATGGCGGCTCAGGGCGCCGTCGGAGATCAGGGAGACGCCCAGCAGCTCGTTCTTCCGGCAGCCCTTCTCGAGGATGGCCGCGCCCCCGCCGGGGGCCAGGTTGTACATGAAGCTGACCCGGGGGTTTGTGTAGTCGATGTGGTCCCCGTTGCGGTAGCCGCCGCAGAGCAGGACGCGCTGCAGCTGGGGCTCGGCGAGCAGCAGGGCCCGGGCCAGGCGCAGGCCGGCGGGAAAGCTGGAGCACTTCTGCATCACGTCCAGCGCCCAGGCCCGGCGGGCCCCGATGCGCTCCTGGATCCAGATGCCCGAGGTGGTCATCGGATACTCCCGCAGCTCGTCACCGATGCACAGGATGGCGTCGACGTCTTCGGGGGCCAGCCCGGCGCGCTCGAGGCATCGCTCCGCGGCCTTGGCGCCCATCTCCTGCACCCCGTCGTCGGGGCCGGGCACGGCGATCTGCTCGATACCGAGCTTGTCCCGCACGGCCTCGGCGGTCCAGTTTCCGCCGGTGAGGGCGGCGAGCTCGTCGGCGCTGCGGCGGCCCTCGGGCACGTAGGTGGCGAAGGCGCGCATACCGACCACGTTCGCGTTCTCCCCTCTCCCCTCCGGGGGGAGGGGCCGGGGGTGGGGGGTGCTAGGACGCATGGCTCATGGCCTCCTGCTCGAGGCTCGGCTTGTGTGCCTTGCCGCTGGCGTTGCGGGGGAGGTCGTCCAGGCACACGAAGCGCTTGGGCACCTTGTAGGGGGCCAGCCGCGACCGCAGCCAGCCCTTGACCTGCGCCGGATCGAAGCCGCCGTTGCGGGGCACCACGAAGGCGCAGCCCACTTCGCCCCAGCGGCTGTCGGGCATCCCCACCACCGCGCACTCGGCCACCGCGGGGTGGGCCCCCAGGGCCACCTCGACCTCGGCCGGGTAGACGTTCTCGCCGCCGGAGATGAACATCTCCTTCTCTCGGCCCGCCACATAGAAGAAGCCGTCGGCGTCGCGCTTGACCAGGTCGCCGGTGTGGAACCAGCCGTCGGTCAGGGAGCCCGCCGTGGCGTCGGGGTTGTCGTGGTAGCCCAGGCAGACGTGGGGGCCGGCCAGCCACAGCTCGCCGACCTCGCCGGGCTCGGCGTCGCGGTCACCGACCACCACCCGCGCCTGGCTGTAGGGCATGGGCTTGCCCACCGAGCCGGCGCGCGCCAGCGCCTCGTGGGGGGGCAGGAAGAAGCAGTTGGGGCCCACCTCGGTCATGCCGAAGCCCTGAGTGAGCACGATGCCCCGGTCCTGGTAGCGCCGGATGAGCGCGACGGTGAGGGGCGCGCCACCGCAGAGGCACAGCCGGATGGCGGAGAGGTCCCGGGCCTCGAAGTCCGGGTGCTCGGCCAGCATCTGGAAGGTCGTCGGCACGCCGAAGATCGCCGAGATGCGCCGTTCCTGCACCTCGGCCAGCACCCGGCCGGCGTCGAAGGCCTCGTGGATGACCACGTGGCCGCCGCACTGGAACAGGGGCAGGGCGAGCACGTTGATCGCGCCGGTGTGGAACAGGGGCGTGTAGAGCACCGTGGCGTCATCGCCGGTCAGGCCGAAGGCCAGCTGGGTGTTCACCGCGTTCCAGAACAGCTGCCGCACGGGCAGGACCGCGGCCTTGGGCAGGCCCGTGGTGCCCGAGGTGAACAGCAGCAGCGCGGGGTCCTCCATGCCCAGCGGAGCCAGGGCGCGACGGGTCGGGGTGTTCCCCTCCCCTGCGGGCTCCGCCTCGAGGGCCTCGAGGGGCAGGGCCTGCCGGGCGAGGGCGTGGGCCATGGCGGCGGTGGTCCCCCGGTTGGCCTCGTCCACCAGCAGCACGCGGGCACCACAGAGGCCCAGCAGGGCATCCAGCTCCGCGGGGGCGAGGCGGAAGTTCAAGGGGGCGAGCACGACGCCGGCCCGCAGGCACGCGTACATCAGCTCGAAGAAGCAGGGGTGGTTGTGGGCCAACACGGCGACCCGCTCACCGGGCTCGAGCCCCAGATCGTCCACCAGCCAGGCCGCGGTGCGGGCCACGCGGGCCTCGAGCACAGCCCAGCTCCAGGTGGTCTCTCCCCAGCTCACGGCCGGGCGGTCCGGGGTGTAGGACCCCCAGCGGGCCGGGTGGTCCACGGGGCAGAGGCGGTGGTCCCAGCTCATCGCGCGCGCTCCTGCATGGCCGCGGCAGCGCGCCCGGCCTGGGCCAGGTTCCACTCGACGGCCTTCACGCTCAGCTCGTGGGCCTGCTGGCAGCTGTCGCGCCAGGTGTCCAGGGCCGCGCGCTGGATGCCGGCGCCGATGCGGAGCGCCTCCATGGGGTCCACGACCGCGGGGTTCATCAGGGGCGGGATCATGCCCTGCCAGGTCGAGAGGGCCTCGGTCCACACATCGTTCGCTGCCGCCATGGGAGCCTCCTTGCTGCACAGCAACATAGCGACCATGCTGCGACGCGTCAAGGTGGCGATGCTGCAGCGCGTCAAGCGCGCTCGGCTCAGCCGGCGAAGAGCATCTGACAGATGACGACGGCCCCGATGATGCCCGCCAGATCGGCGCTGAGGGCCGCGATCATGCCGTGGCGCAGCCGGGAGACGCCGATGGACCCGAAGTAGACAGCCAGCACGTAGAAGGTGGTCTCCGTGCTGCCCTGCAGCGTGGAGACCAGGTACCCGACGTAGGTGTCCGGGCCGGCGGCTTCCATCGTGGAGGCCATGACGCCGTAGGCGCCCGAGCCCGAGAGGGGACGGAGCAAGGCCATGGGCAAGGCCTCGGCGGGCATGCCCAGGGGCTCGGTGAAGACCCCGAGCACCGCCACCATCCCGTCGAGGCCCCCCGAAGCGCGGAACATGCCCACCGCCACCAGGATGGCCACCAGGTAGGGGATGATCTTCTTGGCCACGTCCCAGCCTTCCTTGGCTCCCTCGACGAAGACCTCGTAGACCTTGACCCCGCGGACCACGCCCACCGCGAGCATCCCCAGGATCAGGGCTGGCAGAATCCAGCCTGAGATGAGCGGGCCCACGAAGATGGTGGCCGTCACCAACGCGAGCATCACGAAGATCACGAGGAAGAACAGCAGCCACGCCAACAGGCTGTCGGCGTCGCCCGCGGGCCCGTCCGCGTCCTTGCTCTTCAGGGCCAGGCCCTCGGTGTCCACCGCCGGGGCGGACCGAGCGAAGTAGGGCACCCGCTCGAGGATCTTGCAGACGGTGATGCCCACGATGGTGGCGCAGGCCGAGGCGAACAAGGTCGAGGGGAGGATTCCCGTGGGGTCCTGGGAGTTCATGGTGGCCCGCAGGCCGATGACCCCGGTGGGCAGCAGGGTGACCGCGGAGGTGTTGATGGTCAGGAACAGCGCCATGGCGTTGGTGGAGGTGCCCTTCTCAGCGTTGAGCTTGTCCAGCTCCTGCATGGCCTTGATGCCGAAGGGCGTGGCCGCGTTGGCCAGGCCCAGGGCGTTGGCCGCCAGGTTCATGATCATCGCGCCCATGGCTGGGTGGTCGTGGGGCACCTCGGGGAAGAGCCGCACCATGACGGGGCGGATGATGTAGGCGAAGAAGCGCAGCGCTCCGGCCTCCTGCACCACCCGCATCAGGCCGAGGAAGAGGGTCATGACCCCGATGAGGCCGATGGCCAGGGTCACCGCCGAGCCCGCGGAGTTCACCGCGCCCATGGACAGTTCCTGCATCGCGCCGTTGATGTCTCCCGCCATGAAGCCGCTGACGATGGCGGCGATGAAGGCGAACAGCACGATGGCGAAAAAGATGGCGTTCACGGGGCCTCCAGGGGGGTGGGAGACCCGAGACTCCGGGCGCGGGGGATGCGCGGGCGGGAGGAGTCCGGGGGGGTCTAAGACCATAGCCCGAAGCGGGGCTCGGTTCTTCCCCTGTCAGCGGGATCGTTGCGTGCTCAGCCCAGTGAGCGGATCAGCGCCTCGCGATCGGCCGGCCCGACCCAGGCCAGCAGTCGAGCGCGGGCGCGCGCGGTCTCGCGCTGCAGCCGCGGGTGCACGGGATCGTCCGCGGGCATGGCAGCCTGAGCCGCCGCCAGCAGCCGCACGACCTGGACCGGATCGTAGAACGGGCCGGGCAGCCGCTCGATGAGCCGCCAGGCGGCCCGGCGGGTGGCGTCGAGCTCCCCCTCGGCCAGGGCGGCCGCCAGCAGCGTAGCGGTGGCCTCGCGCCCGATGATCCCGCTCACCCCCGCCAACGACGCGAGCACCTGCCGGGCCTCCGCGGGCTGGCCGCAGCCCACCAGGGCCTGGGCCACCGCGATGGTGCCCAGGTCCTCCGCCCCGTCGGGCACCGCGCTGCCGAGCCGGGCCCGCCAGGCCCGCGCGGCCTCGAGGGCCTGCTCGCAGCGCCCGTGGGCCCGGTGCCAGGCCACGATCAGGTAGCCCTGCAGCGCCCGGATGCCGCGGTCGTCGGCGCCGAGGCCGAGGGGATCCGGCAGCCTCATCTGCTCATCCGCCCGCTCCGGGCGACCGAGCAGGATGTCGTGCCAGGCCAGGCCCTGCCGCGCATACCAGCTGCCCAGGGGCGAGCCGACGGTCTCCTCGAAGCGCGCCAGGCGCTCGAGGACCGAGCGCCGGCCCATGATCGGGCTACCCGCCCGGCTCGGTGACAGCCGCGCCACCAGGTGCCAGCCGTCGGAAGCCTGCCCCCCGATGCGCCAGGGCAGGACGTTCCAGGCGAGCACCAGCAGGTTGAAGGTCTCGGCCCGGTCGAGCACCCACCACAGATCCTCGAAGGGGATGAGCGCCAGCGCCAGCAGGGCCTGCGTCACCAGGCCACCCAGGTGGTAGATCACCGGGCGCGCAGACGAGCCAGCGGGGATGGCCACACAGGCACCGCCAGCCAGGGGCCAGCGCCCCAGCCACAGCACCATGCCCCGCAGGGTCACCCGCCGCAGCATGGGCTTGCCGATCCCGACCCCGAGGCTGGTCACCCGGTAGCCGGCCAGGGGCGCGGCCAGGGCGTGCCCCAGCTCGTGCAGGGTGCCGATCAGCGGCACCAGCAGGACGAGGGCGATGAGCTCGGCGGGGAGAGGTTGCATGGGACCCGGGATTGCGACGCTGCATCTTGATAACGAGTCCCATGCACGCCACCATCCACGCCATCGACTGGGCCATCATCGGCCTGTACGCCGTCGCCGCCGTCGTCCTGGGCTCGCTGTTCAGCCGCAAGGCGTCGACGTCCGTGGACAGCTTCTTCGTTGGCGGGCGGGACCTGCCCTGGTGGATCGCGGGCACCAGCATCGTGGCCACCACCTTCGCCGCGGACACCCCCCTGGCGGTCACCGGGATCGTGGCCAGCGGGGGCATCGCTGGCAACTGGATCTGGTGGTCCTGGGCCATCGCCCACGTGGTGGCGACCTTCCTCTTCGCCCGCATGTGGCGGCGCTCCGGCGTGATCACCGACGCCGAGATCACCGAGCTGCGCTACAGCGGGCCCTGGGCGGCGGCGCTGCGGGGCTTCAAGGCGGTCTACTTCGGGCTGTTCATCAACTGCATCACCATGGCCTGGGTCATCGCCGCCATGGTCAAGATCTCGAAGGCCTTCTTCGACTGGCCCGCCCCCGCGGTCATCTTCGTCTGCGTGATCGTGGCGGTGGTGTACACCATCCTGGGCGGGTTCCGCTCCGTGGTGGCGACCGACATGATCCAGTTCGTGCTCGGCATGGCGGGCGCGGTGGCCCTGGCCTGGCTGGCCCTGGACGCCTTCGGCGGCATGGGCGCAGCCGGGGTCGACGGCGCCGCGGGCACGGGCCTTCTCGGCGCCCTGCAAGAGACCCTCCACGGCGAGCAGCGCACCCTGCAGGACGTGCTGGCCTTCGTGCCCGGCATCGAGCATCCGCAGATGCCGATCCTGTTCTTCATGGCCCTGATGATCTGCGGCTGGTGGAGACAGGCCGAGGGCAACGGCTACATCGTGCAGCGCCTGGCCGCCTGCAAGGACGAGGGCCACGCCCAGGCCGCCAGCCTGTGGTTCGCGGTGGCCCACAACGCCCTGCGGCCCTGGCCCTGGTTCATCGTGGGGCTGGCCGCGCTGGTGGTCTTCCCGGGCCTCGAGGACCCCGAGCTGGGCTACCCCATGGCCATGGGACGCTGGCTGCCGCCAGGCCTGCTGGGCATCGTGATCGCCTCGCTGCTGGCCGCCTTCATGTCCACCATCGACACCCACACCAACTGGGGCGCCAGCTACCTGGTCCAGGACGTCTACAAGCGCTTCCTGCGCCCCGACACCACCGAGCGCGAGGCGGTCATGGTCAGCCGCCTGGCCATCCTGCTGATGGCGCTGCTGGCGGGCGTCACGGCCCTGTTCGTGCAGAACATCGCCTCGGTCTGGGTCTTCATCATCAACCTGGGCGCTGGCCTGGGCTCGGTGACCGCGGCCCGCTGGTACTGGTCCCGGGTCACCCCTCAGGCGGAGTTCGCCGCCCTGGGCGTCACCACGGTCTTGGCGCTGGGCTTGCTGCTCTTCGCCACCCCCACTCTCTTCGGCGGCCCCAACCCGGCGTTCCTGGTCGAGGTGCCGGGCTGGGCCCAGATCCTGATCATCGCCGGCGGCAGCCTGGCGTCCTGGGTGCCCGTGGCGCTGTGGGGCCCCCAGAACGACCCGGCGGTGCTGCGGAACTTCGCCGACACGGTCCGCCCCGGTGGGCCCGGCTGGGCCCGGTGGCGCTCGACGCCCGGCGACCCCATCGTCCCAGCCCTGCTCCGGATCGCGGCGGGCCTGGCCGTGGTCTACGGGGCCCTGTTCGGCATCGGCGACTTCGTGCTGGGGCGCTGGCCCCGAGGGCTCGGGCTGCTGCTGGTGGCCGCGGCGGCGCTGGCGTGGATCCTGCACTCGAGCCGCTCGTCGGAAGGGACCCTCGAACCGGCCTCATCTCCGGAAGGGCCGGCCTGACGGGGATCGTGGCGGCTTGGAGAATAACGATTACCGGTAGACAGCCGCGGCTGCAGCGGGCATAGCCGGGTTAGCCTACGGGTCACCTTCGCGGGCCCGCCGTCACCGCAGGCCGGAACGATCATGCTCATGGCACAGCCCTCCCCCCGCCCCCTCCGCATCCTCGGCGTCGGCCGCTACGTGCCGGACCGCGTGGTGACCGCCCAAGAGATCGCCGATCGCATCGGCATCGACGCCGACTGGATCATGCGCAACCAGGGCGTGGCCGAGCGCCGCTGGGTCACCCACGAGACCGCCAGCCAGATGGGCGCCATCGCGGCCCGCGAGGCCCTGGCCAACGCCGGCCTCGAGACGGGCGACCTGGACCTGATCCTCAACGCCTCGGGCACCCAGGAACAAGCCATCCCCGACGGCGCCGCCCTCATCCAGCGGGAGCTGGACCTGGGTGAGTCGGGCGTCCCAGGCTTCTCGGTGCACGCCACCTGCCTGTCGTTCCTGGTGGGCCTGGACATGGCCTCCCACCTGCTGGCCACCGGCGCCCACCAGCACATCCTGGTGGTGTCCTCGGACATCTCGAGCTGCGCCCTGGACTTCACGGAGCCCGAGGCCTGCACGCTCTTCGGCGACATGGCCGCGGCGGTGGTGGTCGGGCTCGCCGACGAAGACGACGACAGCTGCGTACACGCCTCCCGCCTGGAGACCTTCGGCGTCGGCGCCGAGCTGACCCACATCCCCGGCGGCGGCACGGGCAAGCACCCCAACGATCCCGGCACCCGCCCGGAAGACAACCTCTTCCACATGCAGGGTCGCAAGGTCGCCCGCCTGTCCATCAAGCACGGCGGCGACTTCCTCGAGCGCCTGCACCCCGGCCTGTCCGAGGGCCTGGACGACATCGACCTGGTCATCCCCCACCAGGCCAGCAAGCTGGGGCTGAGGCTGATGGCCCGGCACTACGGCTTTGGCGAGGACAAGCTGGTGGACATCATCGCCAAGTACGGCAACTGCGTCGCGGCGAGCATCCCGGGGGCCCTGTACGAGGCGGTCTCCACGGGGCGCTTGAAGCGCGGGGACCGGGCTCTGCTGCTGGGGACCGGTGCCGGGCTGTCGATCGGCGGGATGATCCTGACCTACTAGCGGGCTGCGGGCTCCGGGGTTCGAGCCGCAGGGGTGCTGGGCTGCGATGTGCGGCGCTGGTGGCGCGATGCTCGCGGCGTTGGTGGCGAGATGTCACCGGCGCTGGTGGCGGGGTGCTCGCAGCGTTGGTGGCGGGACGCTCGCGGCGTTGGTGGGGCTGCGCTGCGGCCTGCCGGGCGGGCCGGGCCTCCGCGGCGCGCCCTGGTTGGGGCTCACCGGGGGGCAGAAGCTCGGTGGCGCCGGAGACACCGCTGCGGACCCGGCCCTGGCGCGGCCTGCGCTCGCCGGTGATGCCGGCGGCGGGGTGACGTCGGCGCTGGTGGCGGGGTGCCATCGGCGCTGGTGGCGCGGTGTCATCGGCCTGGTGGCGGGGTGCTCGCGGCGTTGGTGGCGCTGCGGCCTGGGCCGCTGACCGGTTGCAACCGCGCTCGAGGTAGGGGCGCACTTCATGTGCGCCCGCCCCGTCGCACCACCATCGCGCCAGGTCTCACCACACACGCTACGCCAAGCGCACCGGTGACCCGGAGCCCGGAGGCTGATCAGACCATCAACGCCTTCAACGCCGGCGCCGGCTGGGGGCCCACCAGGATCTGCTGCACGGTGCCGTGCTTGACCAGCACGGTGGTGGGCGTGGCCATCACGCCGAACTTGCGGGCGGTGTCGTAGTCCTTGGTGATGTCCACGGCGAAGACGTTGCCGCGCAGGGACTTCACCACGGGGGTCATCGCCTTACAGGGCCCGCACTGGGGGCTGTAGAAGTAGAACATGGACTTGCCCCGTCCCCGGGCGGCGCGGCCGAGCTTGCCCGACAGCTCCGGCGCGGGCTTGCCCTCCTGGCGCTTGATCTTCATGACCATGAACACGCGCAGCCCCACGAAGAACAGGACGACGGCGAGGACGAGGGCGATGAGGGCGTAGAGGAACGTCATGGTGGGCCTCCTGCCGCGGAGAGCCGGCGGGGAGGCGGATCGTTACGCCCCTGATCCCCGAGGGCTGCGGTGCATCGCCGCCAGCGCCTCGGCGTCCTGTTTCACGGCTCGCTCGTAGCCGACGAACAGCTCCCCTCCGATCCCCATGACGAGGCCCCACGCCAGCTTGCCGAGGGACAGCTCTTCCCCCTCGGCGGCCGAGGCCCACGCGATGCAGTAGACGAGCAGCCCGTAGCTCAACACCCCCCGGATGAACACGTGCCGCCACCTCGGGATCTCAGGGTACGAGGGTTCGTCTCGGCCAGGCCGAAACCAGTCCACGCCCAGGTTGCGGGCCCACCAGCCGGTCACGAGCAACCCCGCGAAGAACGGCAGGGTCGTGAGCTTGTACGAGTCCGCCGGGAGGGAGAGGTGCCGGTTGGCGATCAGGTCGCACGCTACGCCCACGGCACAGCCCATCACCATCGCGGCGAAAACCGCCTCGGGTCGCCACGGGCGCTTGGGAACCTTCGCCACGGCCATCCCTCCTGTGGGGACAGCCTACCTCGAAATCAGCCGAACAGGATGTCCGCCAGCGCCGGTGCATGCTCCTGCAGCTGCAGGCGCGGGCGCACGAAGCGGTAGGGCGCGTGGGGGTAGATGAGCTGCTCGGGGACCTGGCGCAGGCAGAAGTCCGGCTGATCCCGCAGGGGCTGCTGGGTCCAGGTGCGCTCGTCCGACGGGCTGTGGTACAGCGAGGCCACCTTGAGCTTGGACAGGGAGATGTTCCTGCGCATCAGCTCCTTGAGGCTCGAGGCCAGGTCCGCGTGGGTGCGGCCCGATCGGTACACGGTGTCCACCAGCAGCACGGAGTGCTCGTGCTGCACGTGCTCGGCCAGGTAGTCCAGCCCGATGACGTGGGTGCGGTAGGACAGGTGGGTGCGGGTGGTGTTGACCGGCACGTGGTCTGGCCCGGACCAGTCCCAGCCTTCCTTCTTGGCGAAGTACTTGTAGACCTCGTGGATGCCCAGGCCGGCCCAGACGCCGCCGGGCCACAGGGCGACCAGGAAGTCGGGGCGATAGCCGGACTTGACCATCTTCACGCCCAGCCGTACCGCGTCGAGCAGCAGCTCGCGGGCCGGCAGATAGCGGCAGTTGCCATCGATGGTGGGTGGCACGTAGTCATCGATCCCGTGCAGGATGTTCCAGACCTCCTGGCTCTTCTCGCGGATGCGGGTGTCCTCGGGATCCGCCGGGTCCACCAGGTCGGCCAGCTCGTGGGGGTAGTCGATCCACACGTCGCCGGGGATCTCGTGCAGGAAGGTGTGGTCCAGCCCCTCGAAGGTGTGCTTCTCCTGCTTGTTGTGGACGGTGGCCACGCGGATGTCCAGCGGGGTGTTGCGCCGGGCGCGGGCGCGCAAGCCCTCGACGATGGAGCGGATGGTCTCGCCGCTCTCGTAGACGTCGTCGATGATCAGCAGCCCATCCTCGGGGCACACCGATCGGGTGAGGTGCTCGAGGCCCTTGACCACCACCGAGCCGTGCTGGCCGATGCCGGAGTAGCTCTGGGTGGCGATGGAGGTGTGGTGCACCTGCTGGCCCTGGAAGCGAAAGTAGGCATCGACCCCCAGCCCGATGGGGGTGCCGCCGCGCCAGACGGAGATCATGTGCTTGGGCCGGAAGCCGGACTCGAACACGGCCTTGCCCAGGCGGAAGCTGTCGAGCACCAGCTCGTCGGGATCGATGTGCAGCAGCTGAGTCATGGCGACCTCGGAGGGTGGATCCAGCGTCGGTGTACCGGACCCCGAGGGGGGGCGCAAGGGCCGCGCGGGACCACGGGCGGAAAGCCCCTTGCCCACGGGATGGTGGCGCCGACACACCCGCCGCACTAGGCCCTTCGTGGAGGCAAGATGCGCGCCTTGGTCCCCCTGCTCCTGCTGGCCCCGCTGACCTCCTGGGCGTCGCCCGGCTCGGTGCCCGGGCATGTGATCATCGACGCACCGGGCATGGATGACGAGGCGGCCGCAGCGCTGGCCCGATCCCGGGGCTGTCAGCTGGTCCGGCGGCTGGGTGGCTGGCACCCCTACCTGCTGCTGCGCTGCGCCCCGGACAGCTCTCCCACGGTCCTCGCGGACGCGTTCGCTGGCGCCCCCGGTGTCCGGGCCGCCAGCCCCGACCTGGTCGGCCGGCTGCACGCCGTGCCCGACGACGACTCGTCAGCCCAGTGGCACCACGACACCATCGGCTCCTACGACGCCTGGGACGTCAGCACCGGCGACCCAGCGGTGGTGGTGGCCGTCATCGATGTGGGGGTCTGGGCCGAGCACGAGGACCTCGCGGACAACGCCTGGGCCAACGCCGCCGAGACCGACTGCAGCGACGGCGTGGACGACGACAGCAACGGCTTCGTGGACGACTGCTGGGGCTGGGACGGCGGCGAGGACGACGGCGACCCCTCTCCCATCGGCCTGCCCTCGGACTGCCCCCCCTTCCACGGCACCTTCGCCGCCGGCCTGCTGGGAGCGGTGGGCGACAACGGCGTGGGCATGGCCGGGGTGAACTGGGAGCTGTCGGTGATGGGCATCAAGATGGTCAGCGACGACTGCCTGGTGAGCCAGGCCAGCATCGTGGACTCGGTGCTGTATGCGGCGGACAATGGCGCCCAGGTCGCCAACATGAGCTTCTCGTTCTCCTCCACCAACTCCATCATGGAGAACACCTTCCGCTACGCCGACGGCCTGGGCATGATCAGCGCCATCTCGGCCGGCAACGACGGCGCCGACCTCGACAGCGAGACCTGGTACCCCGCCCACTACGGGCTCGAGCACGGCCTGGTGGTGGCCGCCACCGACAGCAGCGACGCCAGGGCGAGCTGGTCCAACTACGGCGCCAGCACGGTGCACCTGGCCGCGCCGGGCTCCAGCATGTACAGCCTGGGGACCGACAGCTCCTCGGACTACGAGACCAGCCAGGGCACCAGCTTCTCGGCGCCCCTGGTGGCTGGGGCGGCCGCCCTGGTGTGGGCCGCCTACCCGGAGCTGCACCCCGACGAGGTGGTGGCCTCCATCTACGACGGGGTCGAGCCCATCAGCAGCCTGGACTGCGCCAGCAGCTCGACCTGTGTTGAGAGCGGCGGCCGCCTGGACCTGCCCGGCGCGCTGGCGCAGGCCGCGCTGTGGATGGAGCATGTGGAGCTCGAGCTGGTGGAGTGGTCGGTGGACGACCTCGGCGGTAGCGCCGTACCCGGCGACGGGGTGCTGGAGCGCGGGGAGACCGCCGAGCTGGTCATCACCATGGAGAACTCCGGCCACGCCCCCAGCGGCGCGCAGATCCAGCTCGCCCTCGACGGCGCCCACGACGACATCGTCTTCGTGCACCAGGACACCCTCATCGAGGGCCTCGACGCCGGGGAGCAGCTCAGCTTCACCGCCTTCGAGTTCGACTACTCCCCGAACTGTGAGGAGGATGGCCAGGTGGTGCTCACCCTCGAGTGGAGCGACACGATGTGGGGGAGCTGGGCAGAGCTCGAGCTGCCCCTGGTCTGCATCGTGGACGAGGACGAGGACGGCCACCTGTACCCCGACGACTGCGACGACCTCGACCCCGCCGTCTTCCCCGGCGCCGAGGAGCTGTGCAACGGCGTCGACGACGACTGCGACGACGCCACCGACGAAGACGCCGCCGACGCCGCCACCTGGTACGGCGACGCCGACGGCGACGGGTTCGGAGACCCCGACGACGAACGCCCGGCCTGCGAACAGCCCAGCGACGCGGTCGAGGACGCCTCGGACTGCGACGACGGCGACGGGGACATCCACCCCGACGCCGACGAGATCTGCGACGGACTGGACAACGACTGCGACGCGCTGACCGACGACGAGGACGACGCGGTCGTCGCCCCCCTCCCCTGGTACCCGGACAGCGACGGCGACGGGCTCGGAAGCGACGACGGCGTGATCCACGCCTGCGCCCAGCCCGACGGCTTCGCAGCAGAACCCGGCGACTGCGACGACAGCGATCCAACCCGGACCACCGACTGCAGCGAACCCGAGCCGGAGGTCTGCGGCTGCAGCGCCCACCCCCGCCGAGGTCTCTGGTGGCTGGCCCTCCTGGCCCTGCTGGGGCCTGCCCGCCGGCGCCGGATCTAGAGGGGCACCAGCCTCCGCCGCCGGAACCAGAGCGCCAGCAGGGGTGGCAGCAGGATGCCCGCCGATCCCCCGCAGCAGGGCTCACACTCGGGGAACCAGGGCTCGTAGTCCGAGCGCTCCGAGATGATGGTCAGCTCGTAGGTCGTGCTCCCGCCGTCCTCGTCGGCCAGGGTGATGACCAGGGGCCAGCTGCCCTCGTGGCCGGTGTCCACGGACCAGACCAGCTGCCCGTCCTCGCTCAAGGTCATCCCCGGGGGGGCGTCCCCCAGCACGAAGGTGATGGTGTCGGTACCGGGGTCGTAGCCAGGGATGATCTGGTCCACCTCGGCGCCAGGGCGGACATACACCTCGCCCGACGACTCGATCTCGTCCCAGTCGTAGCCGCCGCAGCCCCACTCGTAGTCCACGATCATGGGCGCGACGTTCACGATCTGCACGGTGAAGTCCTCCTCGAGGTAGACCGCGCCCTGGGGGTCGTCCACGGTGACGCCCATGGTGACCTCACCCTGGTCCCACAGCTGACACTCCACACCCGTCTCGAGAACCTCGCAGGTGGCGTTGTCGGCGTCGGCGAACCACCAGGAGGCCTCGCCGCAGCCTGGGTCCAGCTCCCCGGTCAGGGCGACCGTGCGGCCCTCGTCGCAGGCGTCCTGCTCGCACTGGGCGTAGTAGTACCCGTCCCAGCCCTCCTCGAGCACCAGCTCCAGCGCGACCGTGGGCTCCACCTCGTCCACCAGCCCGTCGCAGTCCTCGTCCCGGCCGTCGCAGGTCTCGTTGGCGCCTGGGTTCACGCTCCAGTCGTCGTCGTCACAGTCACCATCGTCGGGGGTGTAGCCGTCGCCGTCCCGATCCAGGTTCAGCTGACAGCCCAGCGCCCACCAGACCTGGACCTCGTCGCTCGTCGCGCTGCCCAACACGATCTCGTCACAGCCGTCACCGTCCAGGTCCGACAGGTCCAGGGCGGACGCCGCCTCGGCGAGGGTGTAGTGCTGTTCGACACCCTCGGCGCTGGCGGTGACCCTGAGTCGGAGCCCACCGTCGAGCAACAGGGCGAGATCCTGGACCCCGTCGCCGTCCAGGTCCCCGACCCGCCCCAGCAGGGGCTCGGCGTCCAGCTCCAAGTGCAGCCCGTCCACGGTGTAGAGGCCCGCGGGGTCCTGGACCGCCCAGAGCCAGGCGCCCTCCAGCGACCCGATCCAGGCGAGGGGGCCGCCGGCGGCCTGGGTGGACAGGCCCAGCTCCGACAGGACCGTGAAGGCATCGTCGCCGACCCCGGCCGCGGCCAGCTGGCCCGAGCGGGCCGCCAGCACCGGGTCACCGTCCAGCACGACGCCCAGCGACTCCAGCGGGGTGCCGTCGAGCTCCCACAGCAGCAGCTCCTCACCGGCGGTCGCCAGGTAGGGGGTGCCGTCGATCTCCACCCCGATGAGCGCAGCGCAGGCCTCCGCGCCAACGACCACCGGGTCCGCCAGGGACTCACCCATGGCGAGGGAGGCCACACCGTCCTCACCGCACAGCACCAGCTCGGCCTGGCCGTCGCTGTCCAGATCCTCGAGGATGGCAGCGCGGGCACCCTGGTCCACCGCCTGCAGCAGGGGATCCTTCCCGGGCTCCAGCCAGCGCAGCTCTGTCGCGCCCACCGCCAGCACGCTGCCATCGCCGGGGACGCCGAGGACCGCCGCGAGATCCTCGGGCCCCTCCATGGGCGCACCCGGGGCCAGCTCCCAGGCCCACGCCGGGGTCGCCAGCAAGAACGCACAGAGCGTGGGGAGCAGGACCATCAACTTCAGACCACGATGAGCCGGCGCCGCCGGAACCAGAGCGCCAACAGGGGGGGCAGCAGGATGCCGCTCGAGCTTCCACAGCACCAGCCGTCCATGCAGCCGCTGAAGTCGAGGTCGAAGTCGAACAGGGGCTCGTACTCCACCACGTGCAGGGTCACGTCGTAGCTGCGCACACCGCCGTCCTCGTCCCGCAGGGTCAGGTCCATGTACCAGGTGCCCGGCTCGGTGGCGCTGTAGCTGATGTAGCCGCTGCTGCTGACGTTCAGGCCATCCGGCCCGCCGCTGGTCTCGAAGCTGACCCAGTCGTCGCCGGGATCCCAGGCCTCGAGCTGGTGGCTCACCGAGCTGCCCTCCTGGAGCTCGATCTCGGCGTAGCCGCTGTCCACGTCCACCGAGTTTCCGCTGCAGCCCCCGCTGTTGGACAGCCGCGGGGCCACGTTGTCGATGCGCAGCGAACAGGTCTCCCCCGCGAGCAGGCCCCCGGTGTCCCCCAGGGCCTGGACCCCGAAGGTTCCCTCGCCGTCGTCGAACAGATCGCACTCGAGGCCCTCGTCGGAGGCGACGCAGGTGGCGACCTCGACGGGGAAGGCGTCCCAGAGGTCCAGCTCCACCGCGCCGTCCATGCAGGCCGGATCGATGCTGACGACCAGGCGCGCCGAGCCGCCCTCGGTGCACCAGCCCGACAAGCTCGCCTCGTCCCAGCTCCGGTCCTCGCCGTCGAGCTCGACGGTCAGCTCGATCTCGAGCCCGTCCTCGTCGATGGCGCCGTCGCAGTCATCGTCCACGCCGTTGCAGACCTCTTCGGCCTCGGGATGGACGTCGGGATCACCGTCGTCGCAGTCGCCCTGGAGCACGGTCCAGCCGTCGCCGTCCACGTCCACCACGGCGCCGCAGTCCTCGGTCCAGTGGATCGTGGCGGTGCCCTCGGTCGCGTCGGTGAGCACCACGTCCTGGCAGCCGTCGCCGTCGAGGTCGGCGATGGCCACCGGCCCGGGCGAGGTGGGCAGCCACAGCACACGCTCGCGTCCCTCGACGCTGGTGAACACGCCCACTTGGCCGATGTCCGGGTAGAGCACGAAGGCGTCCTCGGTCCCGTCGCCGTCCACCTCTCCGAGCCAGAAGCGGGACGGGGCCTCCCTCAGCTGCCGCTCCCGGCCATAGGCGGTGTAGAACCCCGGGCTGTCGGACAGGGCCCAGACCCATTGGTGATCGCGGCCCTCGATCCAGGCCAGGCTGCCGCCGGCATCGAGCTCGCCGTAGCCGTCGTCCACGATCTCCAGGAAGCTGTCCCCGCCCAGCGCGCCCAGGGCCAGCACGTCACCGCGGGAGGCCAACAGGGCGTCCTCGTCCAGGGTGAAGCCGAGGGAGATCGGATCTCCGCCGCCCGGGTCCACGATCCAGAGGTCGTCGCCGGCCACGGCCAGGAAGCGCTGCTCGTCCACGGTGATGGTGGCCAGCGCGCGGCAGGGCTCGGTCGTCAGGCTGGCCTCGAGCACCAGGCTGCCATCGAGCTGGTACCGATCGACGCCGGCGTCGCCGCAGACCAGCAGGTCGCTGCGGCCGTCGTCGTCGATGTCCTGCAGGGCCAGGCTGTGGCCCCCGCTGACGGCGCTCCGATCGAGCTCTCCGGCGCTGACGTCCACCAGGACCAGGCTGTCGCCGGTCAAGGCCAGCAGCTGCTCCCGGCCCGGCACCCCGAGCACAGCTCGCGACGCTGGCGCGAGCGCGACGGGCTCTGCTTCCACGAGGTCCCACGCACCGGCCGGTGCCAGCGCGGCGAGGATGAAGACGATGTTCATAGGCGGCCTCCCGCCCGTGCCACCACCCGATGGTAGCACAGGCCACCGGGGCCCGCTGGAGCCTAGCTGATGGGCACCGGGCTGCTGGCGTGGCGCTGCTCGAGCTGGGGGCTCGCCCCTTGCTGCAGGCTGTCCATGGCCAGGTTGGCCAGCTCGTCCACCCGCTCGTTGCCCGGATTGCCGGCGTGGCCCTTGACCCAGGTCCAGCGCACCTCGTGCACCGCCACCAGCTCGTCGAGGCGCTGGACCAGGTCCAGGTTCTTGATGGGCCCGCTCTTCTTCTTCCAGCCCTTGGCCTTCCAGCCCTTCATCCACTGGGTCACAGTGTTGACCAGCAGCCGGCTGTCGGTGCGGATCTCGATCTCGCTGGGCACCTTCAGGGACTCGAGGGCCGAGATGGCGGCCAGGTACTCCATCCGGTTGTTGGTGGTGTGGGGCTCACCGCCAGCCCGCTCGAGGGCCGCGCCGCTTCCCAGGTCCACCAGCAGGAAGGCCCAGGCGCCGGGGCCGGGGTTGCCGCGGCAGCCGCCGTCGGTGTAGGCCAGGATGCGGGGACGGGCGGTGCTCATGGGCGCTCCTGCGAGGTGGCGAGACCACCGCTGGTAACGCGACAGCCCCTATCGGGTGTCATACTCCCTGTGGGTCGTCAGGCCTGGAGGAGACCATGCACCGCACCATCCTGCTGCTGGCAGCCGCCACGCTGGCCAGCGCCTGCACGCCCCTGACCCAGTACCGCCAGAGCCTCCAGGCCCCCGCCGCCAGCCCCACCACCGTGGTCGGCGCGCCGGTGGAGCAGGGTCAGGTCGCGGTCGCTGGCACGGTGTCCACCTACTGGACCCGCGAGTGGCTGCTGGACGACGAGGACCTCACCGGCTGGTTCCCCATGGAGAACGACCCGGGGCTCTACATGTCCCCCATCAGCGTGGGCGGCCACCTGCGCTACGGCGTCAACGACTTCCTCGAGCTGGGCCTGAGCGCCGACTACGCCCACAGCAACTGGGCGGGTCGCTCGTCCCTGGGCGTGCTGCCCCTGAACAGCAACGCCTCCCAGATGACCGTCGGGCCCCACATCACCGCCGGCTACATGTTCGGCGTGGTGGGCTTCGGCGGCACCCTGGAGCTGCTCTGGACCCAGCTGCCCTACGCCCGCTACGAGTACAGCGGCCCGGAGGAGTGGCAGGAGTGGGGCTACGGCT
This sequence comes from uncultured Enterobacterales bacterium, assembly GCA_964481655.1. GTDB lineage: Bacteria > Myxococcota_A > UBA796 > UBA796 > JAFGLY01 > CALDOK01. The sequence goes on from CAYZVO010000110.1 coordinate 24,122, forward strand.
TCGGAGACATGGCGGAGTACTACGAGCTCCGCGAGACCGGCGTCTGCCACCCCTGGCAGGTGCGCTGGACCAACGCCCTGCAGATCCGCCACGAGGCCTTCGACTCGGCGGTGGGCTTCACCCTGGCCCCGCAGATCACCAACAACGGCTTCTCGAACAACGAGGTGCCGGTCTACTCCATGGGCGCCCTGGCGGTGATCCCGGTGGTGGACCTGGGTGTCACGGTGCCCGGCGCCCACATCGGCGTGCAGGGCTGGTACGCGGCCAACGCCGCAGGCGCGACCAACAACTTCTACAACGGCCTGGGCGGTCGCCTGGTGATGGAATACCGCTCACCGAAGAAGGACTGAACGCCGGTCCACACGCGATCCTCGCTACGCGCCCGGGGATCGCACTGGAAAACACGGATCGAGCGCTTGCCAAGCGCTGTCGCGTGGGCAACATGCCCCCATGCGCCGCAAGACCTCCAAGCCCCCTCCCCCGCTGACCGAGTCCCGCCTCGAGGCCACCGGCCTGTGGTACGTCGAACGCTACGGCGGCACCAGCAAGGCCCTGCGCCGCGCCCTGTGGCGCAAGGTGGACCGGGTCGGGCAGCACCACGAGACCGACCGCCAGCAGGCAGCCCAGTGGATCGACGCCATCGTCGCCAAGTTCCAGCGCAACAAGCTGGTGGACGATCTGGCCTGGGCCCGCTCCAAGGCGCGCAGCCTGTTCGCCAGGGGCAAGCCCCCATGGAAGATCCGCGGCGAGCTACGCCAGAAGGGCATCGACGCCGACCTGGCACAGCAGGTGGTGGACGAGCTGGTGGAGACCCGCGAGATCGACCCCCAGCTCGAAGCCGCGGCCACCTACGCCCGCCGCCGGCGCCTCGGCCCCTACCGCCCCGAGCACCAGCGGGCCGACCGCAGGGAGCGGGACATGGGCGCCATGGCCCGCGCCGGCTTCGGCTGGGGCATCGCCAAGCAAGTCATCGACGCCGAAGATCTCGAGACCCTCGCAGAGCTGTTGGAGCCCTAGGACCATGTCCCATCATCCCCTCGCCGGTACCCTCCCCGATCCCACCGACCTCACCCCCCGCGCCGAGCTCGAGCGGGCCTACCACGCCCCCGATGGTGAGCTGAAGCCCGTCAAGAACGGCACCTCCGGCCACCGCGGGGTCACGGGCACCGGCTTCGCCGAGACCCACGTGGCCGCCATGACCCAGGCCCTGGTGGACATCCGCGCCGCCCGCGGGACCTTCGGACCCGCCGACAGCGACGACCCGGCCGTCAACCTGGGCGGCCGCCCCGCCGGCGCCATCGTGATCGGAAAGGACGTGCGCCACAGCTCGGACTTCGCCCTGCGCACCGCCGTGGAGGTCTTCGCCGGCAACGGCGTGCCCGTGGTGCTGCACGCCGGGCACCGGGCCACCCCCACCCCCGTGGTCTCCTGGGCCATCCGGGGCGGCAACGCCGGCGGCGCCAACCTCGAGGGCGCCATCATCACCGCCAGCCACAACCCGCCCGAGCAGGCCGGCTACAAGAGCAACGGCCTGGACGGCGGCCCCAACACCCGCACCGCCCCCATCGACGCCCGGGCCAACGAGCTGCTGGCCGACCCCAGCACCATCCGCCGCATGGGCTTCGAGCAGGCCGAGGCCGCGGGCCTGGTGGAGTACCGCGACCTGGTGACCCCCTACGTCGCCGAGCTGGCCACGGTGATCGACTTCTCGGTGCTGAGGGGCCAGCGCTTCGCCGCCACCTCCCTGGGTGGCGCCGCCCACGGCTACTACGACGCCATCAACGCCGCCCACGGCACCGACATCCAGGTCTTCAACGACGCCCCTGACCCCAGCGGCGCCAAGCGCACCCGGGACTGGGACGGCGCCCTGCGCGGCGATCCCTCGAGCGCCTGGGTCATGAAGGCGGTCGAGGGCATGCGCGAGGCCGCCGGCGCCCCCTTCATCGGCGCCAACGACAACGACGCCGACCGCTTCGGCGGTGAGGACAGCGGGGGCTCCCTGAACCCCAACCACGTGCTCTGCGTGCTCTTCGACTACCTCTGCACCCACCGCGACCTGCCCGCCGCCATGGGCATCGGCCGCACCATCGGCACCACCCACATGCTCGACCTCATCGCCGCCAGCCATGGCCGGCCGTCCTACGAGGTCAACGTGGGCTTCAAGTGGTACGTGGCCGGTCTGCAGGTCGGCAAGTACGTGCTGGCCGGCGAAGAGAGCGCCGGGCTGTCCCTGCCCCGCATGGACGGCAGCCCCTGGGTCACCGAGAAGGACGGGATCGCGGCTGTCCTGCTGATGATGGAGTCCATCGCCCGCACCGGCCTGGACATCACCCAGCAGTACGCCAAGCTCGTCGAGCGCTTCGGCGCCCACCAGTACGAGCGGGTGGACATGCCCGCCGAGCCGGCCCACAAGGCCAAGCTGCTCGCCCTCGCCAAGGACCCCGCCGAGGTGGAGCGCCGTCTGGCCGGGGAGCGGGTCGCGGGCCGGACCATCGAGCGGCTGGTGGTGGGCGACGGCGTCAAGGTCGTGCTCGAGGGCGGCGTCTGGATCCTCAAGCGCCCCTCGGGCACCGAGGACATCGTCAAGGACTACCGCGAGGAGCGCGGTGACAACCTCGACACCGCCCGGCAGGCGTCGGTGGAGCTGGATGGGCTGCTGGGGCTGGCCGGTTAGCTTCGTTCCATGAACGACCTGCTCGCCAAGCTGCTCGATCAAGGCGTCAACCGCGTCTCAGGGGTCTACACAGGCTTCCATCCCAAGCGGCCCAACGCCTTGGTGATCCCCCAGTTCGTCTCCATCGAGCACCGCATCCCCTCGCTGGTGGAGGCCGTGGGTGAGTTCGTGGACCTCGGGCGGTTGCGGCGGCCCCTCGTCATCAGCGACCCGGTCACCTGGGAGATCGCCGGCGCCGAGCTGTACGACGGCTTCGAGGCCGCCGGCCTCAAGCCCCGCAAGGCCATGGTGGCCAGCAACGAGTACGAGCAAGGCCACCAGGTCATCGGGGACATGAGCCGCGCACCGCGCATGTGGTCCCAGGAGCGCTGGCCCTGGGAGCGTCGGCTGTACGGAGCCAAGACGCCCTCGGTGGTCTTCGGGGTCGGCGGCGGCACCGTCATCGACATGGCGAAGCTGGTGGCCTTCCAGCTGCACCTGCCCTGCGTCACCGTGCCCACCTCCCTGGCCAACGACGGCATCGCCTCCCCCTTCGCCGTCATCCGGCCGCCCCGCGGCGAGCCCTCCGCCAACGTCACCGTGCGGGCCAACACCCCCCTGGGCGTGCTCATCGATCTGGGGCGCATCAAGCCGCGCAGCCAGTCCGCACGGAGCTTCTTCGAGCGCATGATGCTGTCGGGCATCGGCGATGGCGTGTCCAACCTGACCTCGACCATGGACTGGGAGCTGGCCGCCAGCAACGGCAAGGACCACATCGACTATCTGGCCCTGCTGCACGCCCGCTCGGCGGGCGAGGTGGCCCTGTACCGCCTGGCCCGAGGCGCGGCGCTGGACGACGACGACCTGGTGCTGACCCTGGCGTCGGGGTTGGTGTCCTCGGGCGAGGCCATGGCGCGGGTGGGCTCGTCCCGGCCGGCGTCGGGCTTCGAGCACAAACTGTATCACGCGTATCAGAATGTGTTGGGCTTCGATCACCGCGCCACACACGGGATCCTCGTCGCCGTCGGGACCCTGATCTCGGCCCACGCCCACGGCCAGTGGCTCGACCCCATGCGGGAGAGCTTCGACCGCATCGGCCTGCCGGTGGACGGCGACAGCCTGGCGGCCTTCGGCCTGACCCCGGAGCGGGTGGAGCGGGCCATCACGGCCGCGGCCGGGGTCAAGCCCGAGCGCTACACCATCCTCGAGCACCTGGGGCCCGAGGCCCTCATCGCGAGCTTCCGCGAGGTCTTCGCGCTCTGAGAGAGGGGTGGAATACGGATCTCTGCATAGGCGGTGCTACGGTGTGTGCGTCGCCTCGAAGGAGTCCGTCATGCGCCGTCCCCTCATCGGCCTGATCGCCGCCCTGTTCGCGCCCACCACCGCCCTGGCGTCCGGCAACGCCGTCCGCCTGGACGGGAGCCTGGACTGGGTCCAGCTGGGCAGCCTCGATCCCGGCACCGACTTCACCGTCGAGGGCTGGGTTCAGTTCGACAGCGTCGATTCCTGGGACACCATCTGGGAGGTGGTGGACACCTCGAGCGGCTACAACAGCTTCTATACCGGGTACATCCAGGGCTACTGGCAGGTCGAGGTCGAGGACCAGACCGTCTGGGAGGGCGACACCTGCGAGGACTACTACACCCTGTGCTGGCTCGACGCCCCGGGCTCCGGCGACAGCTACCATGTGGCCTCGGTGGTCACGGGAGGCAGCAGCCTGCTCTACATCGACGGCGTCCTGGTGGAGAGCCTCCTGCACGGCGAGACCCCCGGCTTCGGCACCGACACCTGGGTGCTGGGCATCGACATGGACCTGTCGCTGGCCTTCGGTTCCGATCCCCTGGACGGCTGGCTCGACGAGGTCCGCATCTGGTCCGAGGCCAAGAGCGCCAGCGAGATCCAGTGCCTCAAAGACTACGCGCTGACCGGCACCGAGAGCGACCTGTACGCCCACTACCCCATGGACGACAGCGCAGGATCCACAGCGGCCACCGACGCCACCGGCTACGGCTGGGATGGGACCCTCTACGGCGACGCCGACTTCGAGACCTCACCGTTCTCCCTCACCGTCTCCGGGGGCGGTGACATCCCCTGCTACGACTTCGACGGCGACGGCTACACCCCTGACGACGGCGACTGCGACGACAGCGACGCCACCGCCAACCCGGCCGCGACAGAGGTCTACTACGATGGCGTGGACCAGGACTGCGACGGCGCGTCGGACTACGACGCCGACGGCGATGGATACGACTCCGACGCCTACGGCGGCACCGACTGCGACGACGCCGACGGCGCCATCCACCCCACCGCCACCGACGCCTTCTACGACGGCGTGGACAGCGACTGCGCCGGCGACTCGGACTACGACGCCGACGGCGACGGCTACGACTCCGACGCCTACGGCGGCACCGACTGCGACGACGGTGACGTGACCGTCAACCCCGGGGCCAGCGACAGCTGGTACGACGGGGTGGACAGCGACTGCGACGGTGCCAACGACTACGACGCCGACGGAGACGGCTGGGCGTCGGACGCCTACGGCGGCGCCGACTGCGACGACGGCGACGCGGGCATCAGCCCCGACGCGAGCGAGACCTGGTACGACGGCGTGGACGCCGACTGCGACGGCGCGTCGGACT
>CAYZVO010000111.1:0-28937 GCA_964481655.1 uncultured Enterobacterales bacterium
AGCGCCGGCTGGCGTCGCTCTACCACAAGGTGACGGGGGTGAACTCGAAGATCACAACGCTGGCGGAGTCGATGGTGGAGTATGCGGGGTCGCGGTCTTGGTTCGGGTAGGAGCCGGGCGAGACCGTCGGGGGACCGACCTGGCGTGATAGGCTTCCTGCTCGGGAGGCCTCATGTCGTCGGTGCCGAGCTTCACGCAGTTCATCGGACCCCTGCTTCACTACCTTGCCGAGGACGGCGGCATCATCAGGGCTGGTGACTGCCACGATGCCGTTGCGGACATCGTTGGGCTCACCAACGAGCAGCGGGCCGAAGTGCTCCCCAGCGGGAGCCAGCAGGTCTACAAGAACAGGATCGGCTGGGCCCACGACCGCTTGAAGAGGCATGGGCTCTCCGGTAGCCCCAAGCGCGGCTATTGGCAGATCACGTCTACGGGCCTGTCCTTCGCGGCAGCGCATCCCGCCCCTCTGACAGAGGATGGACTCAAGACCATCTTGCAGAGCGACCGCACGACGCCCATCCCCCGTGGCGACGTGTCGGGGGCACCCGCAACGACGGTCGCTGACGAGCCAGAAAGCCCCCAGGAGCGCATCGAGCGAGCCATCCAGGAGCTGAATGAAAGCGTGGGAGCCGAGTTGTTGGGTATGATCCTCGACGGCACCCCCACCTTCTTCGAGAACCTGGTCCTCGATCTGCTGCACGCGATGGGGTACGGCGCGAGCCGTGCCAAGCTGATGCGCGTCGGAGGCAGTGGTGATGGGGGCATCGACGGGATCATCTCCCTGGACAAGCTCGGGCTGGAGAAGGTCTACGTCCAAGCCAAGCGCTGGCGCGACAACAGCGTGGGGCGTCCGAAGCTGCAGGCCTTCTTCGGCGCCCTCGCGGGCCGGAAGGCGAGCAAGGGCGTGTTCATCACCACGGCGCGGTTCACCCGCGAGGCCGAGGAGTTCGCGGCGGCAGTGTCCGACAGCATCGTGCTGGTTGACGGCGAGCGCCTGACCAAGCTGATGATCGAGCACGGCGTGGGGGTGTCCCACAAGCACTATCGAGTGGCGAAGGTGGATACCGACTATTTCGAGGGCGACTAGGCCTCATTGGAAATGGGGAGTCATGTTGAACAGCCAGGGGAATACCGCTACCCAGTTCGCGGAGGGTCCACGATGAAGTATCTGCTGTCCTTTGTTCCAGTCGCCCTGGCGGCGGTGTATCTCCTGTTGAGAGCACTCGGGGTCCTCCAGGTCCCCGAAGCCAGCGGCTACTCAGATGCCTTGGTCGTGGCCTCAGGTCTGCTTGGATTCTCCTACTTGTCTGCCAGACTGTTTGCTGACGAGAAACTTGAGCAGATGGAAGATGCTGCGCGGCAAATGCGAGATGCGATTGGAGATGCAGATGCGCTGCGGAAGGTGGTTCAGCGATTCATGCTCCTTCAGCAGACCGCCGGAGAGGAACTGGGCAAGCTGCAGGAGGTCACGATGGCCGCAGCTGCCAGAATCGAGACCATCGACTCATCCAGAGTTCGGGAGCTCTCCACCGTTGCATCCCATGCTGTGGAGTCGGCAGAGAGAGCTGACGAGGCATCAAAGGCCATGATGGAACGGCTGCTCGATGCCCATAGCGCTGTCTGGAGGAACGCGGCGGGAAACGACGACCTCGTTTCCCAGATTACCAGGGAGCTTGACATTTACCTCCAGAGGGCAGGTCTCACCGCCCTTGTGGAGACAGGCATACTCCTGGACGGGGTGCAGCATGAGGTTGAGGAAGCTGTTCTGGTTGATGAAGAACAGGATGGCCTAGTCGTTCGCGTCATTCGTCCTGGCTACCAGAGGGATGGGAGGGTTGTGAGACGGGCGCTGGTCCATGTCGGCAGCGCAACCACGACCAGCCCACAATCGGAAGCGGCGCGTTCCGTCGAAGAAGCAACACATTCGACTAGTGAAGTTCACGAGGAGAACGAGCAGTGACAGTCCCTCCCATCGGTGTCGACCTCGGAACATCAAACTCGGTCCTGTGTGCGTTCATCGACGGAAAACCGACTCCAATCAGGAGCCCACTTTCCTTCGGGCGAACCCCTATCGTGCCCTCCACTGTGGCTTGGTCGAAAGAAAAGAACGACTTCGTAGTCGGCTATCTGGCAGCCGGAGAGAGCCACCGCCAGAATTGCTATGTCGAGGAAGTGAAGAGGAAGATGGGGACAGACCTCCGCTTTAAGCTCGGACCTCACGCCATGCGTCCGCAGGAGGTATCTGCGCTCCTTCTCAAGAAGATGGTCGAAGGGGCTGCGGGAGTAGTCGGAGGAGAAATCAGCGAGGCCGTCATCAGTGTTCCTGCAAATTTCAAGGATGCAGCACGACAGGCGACTCTCGATGCAGCTTCCATTGCAGGACTGAAGGTACCCATGCTCGTCGCGGAGCCGACGGCAGCTGCCCTCGCATTCGGTATTCGCCATCTTGACGCCGACGAGCGAGTCCTCGTATTCGACTTCGGTGGCGGTACGCTCGACATCACCTTGCTGCAGATGTGTGAGGGCGTAATCGATGTAGAGCGCGTGGAAGGCAATCCTGAACTTGGCGGAAGGGACATAGACGACGCGCTCAACCAATGGGTCGTTGGCCAGTTCAGTAAGAGAGAACCCAACCTTCTGCCTCATCTGCGCCTGAAGCATAAGCTCAAGCAGGAATGCGAACTCGCGAAGATCGCCCTCTCCACGGAGAATGAGGCCGCCATCTACTTGGCAAACTACGCCAGCCGCGGCTCACAGGCTGTGGCGCTTGATGTTCGAGCATCCCGAGCTGACTTCAACCGAATCATCAGTCCCATCCTTGACCAGGCGACCGATTGCCTCAAGCGGTTGTTGGCTGGTGACGGCCGAAGAAACAGAAAGGTTGATCCTCGCTCCATAAGCAGGGTCCTGCTCGTTGGCGGCTCCACATACATCCCAGCCGTACGAGAACGAGTGTCGGAGGTGATTGGCCTCGAGGTCAGTGCCGACGTTGATCCCGATCTCGCCGTCGGCATGGGAGCCTGCATCCGCGCAGCGATCGCCTCTGGTGTCCAGGGAGCAGAGGACAGCCTCATGCTCGCCGACGTCAGTCCCTTCTCGGTGGGGGTCGAAGTTGTCCAGCCCATGCAGGACGGTATGTTCCTCCCCGGGGTATTCTCGCCCTTGATTGAGCGAAACGAGCCTATCCCACACCGCTCTTCCCATGTTTACAATCTCCTTCACCCGGAACAAGAGGCCGTCACCGTAAGCGTGTACCAGGGTAACAGCGTCTTTGTCGCGGAGAACGAGCTCATCGCACGAGCGGAACTCAACGACATTCCCACATCGACTACGGAAGAACCGAGGGAAGTGCACATTCACTTCTCCTTCGACCTTAGCGGAATCGTGGAACTGAACATGGTGGTTCCGAACACGTTCGTCAAAGCCCGCCTGGAAGCCGATCCACGCCAAGGTAGAATGACAGAAGAGGAACGCGAAGCAGCCACGGCCAGAGTCGCGCAGTCTGTGCCCACCGCGCCCGACTTCGAATCCTCGCCAAGGTACGCTTCCAGTCGCCCGTTGCTGGACCGCGCAGAGCAGATCCTTCAGGACAAGGGGAAGATGGAGGCGCCCGCGACAGCCAGGGCTCTACCGAGATTGCGCCAGGCACTGGCGGCTGGATCAGACGCAGAAATCACCGCTGCAGAGGACGCGCTCACCGACGCGCTCTTGGACGAGGGGGCCTAGACCGGATGGCGAATGAACTCTACTCACTGTTCGGTGTCCAACCAGACGTTGATCAAGCAACGCTGCGTCGGGCCTACTTCAAGGCACTTCGGAAGCACTCGGCGGAGAAGGACCCCGCTCGACACCAGGAGCTTCGGCAGGCCTACGAGGTCCTCGGCGACGAGCAACGCAGGCGCGAGTACGACAACCTTCAAGAAGGGGGCGGAGAAGTCGGTCGTCTCATGGACGAAGGCAACGCAGCCTTCGCCGATGAACGATGGAGTGAGGCGGCGCGAGCCTACAAGCGTGCCCTCGCCCTCTCTCATGATCACCTGCCTGCGCGTCTACAACTCGCCCGTTCCCTCGCTCAGCAGGGAGAGAAAGACGCCGCATTCAAGATGTTGGCAAAGGTAGCGAGCAACTGCGAGGAACTCGAACTTCATTCGGAACTCGGCTGGGTCGGCCTTAGCGAGATCATCGATTCCACGGAGAACGAGCCCTCCAGAATGACCACCAGCCAAAAGCGACGGCTGCTTGCAGTACGCGAGGCCTTTGACAAGTGCATCCAGATCTCGCCGGACTCCCGAGCAGGCTACTACGGGCGAGCCAGGGTTTCCTACTACCAGGAGAACTGGGAACAGGTCAGACGATGGGCGCAGAAATCGGTCGACGCAGGGGGACCCGCTGACTTTGAGGACTACCCCGCTCTCGCGCTAATCGCTGAGACTCACATTCTACAAGGGGATGCGACAACGGCAGCCAGCACTATCCGCACGATTCAGGAAATCGTGCCGGACCAGCCAGAGGTGAAGGCCTTCGCGGCCGAGCAGTTCATCAGATTCGGGCTGATGCTGATGAAACTGCGGGTCTTCAGTAACGCCGTCGAGATCTTCAAGGCTTGCAAGGGCCTTCATCCTGACGAGTCCCAGCTCAAAGAGCTCATTGACGTCAACCTGCTAGCGGCGAATGCCTACGCCGAAAACGAGCGAATCCAGGACGACAACGATCTACTGCCAGTAACCAAGGGGCTTGCCCTGTGGTGCGTTGGGCTGTACGGCGGAGAGTTCGATGAAGACGATGTGCAGGCTGAGCAATTTCGCGTGCAAGTCTTCGAGGCCCTGGACACCTTCCCCATCTATACAGTGAAAAGCCAGCTCAACCTGCTTCGGTCACGATACCCGAATGTCTGGAAAGCGCAGGACAAAATACTCAATAACCTCATGAGGCTGGTCCGAGAGGCCGAGAGGGAGAATGCGCTCACCCACACCCCAGGAACGGCTATCGAAGACCCCGGCTGCGGGTGCTTGCTGCTATTCGCTTTCTTGGGGATCGGAGCGATGAGCGCCGGAATCGGGGCCATTCAACTTCTCGTGTAGCAGAGACCGGCTCTTCGCTCTGCCAGTTCTGGTTTCCAAGGGGTCCGCCGAACAATCATGAACATTCTGCGCTGGATTCTGGTGCTTCCCGCAGGCTTCGCCGCTGGAGCAATCGCGTCTTGGGCGTTTTCACTAGTTCTTTGGAACCTGCCTGCATTCGGCCTCGATCACGGCATCCTGATCTGGCCGCTCACCGCCCTATCCTTCGTTGCTGCCACATCATCTTTTGTCTGTGCTGGAGCTCTGACAGCGCCAGCTGGGCGAAGAATCGTGGGGATCGTACTTGCCGTCCTCGTATTCCTGTTCGTAGGCCTTGGGACTGTCTCTGCGGGCTTGTTGTGGCTCGCCGGTGGGTGGACGCAAGAACACAGCCCACTCATCGTCGTGGGTCAGTTCGTTTTCTCGAGTGCTGGTGCAGCCATAGGGCTCGTCTTGACCCAAAGACGGGAATGGATGATGGGCGGAGCGGCTTTGCTTCTTGGCCTCATGTACATCAGCGGCTACGTCGGGAACGGCCTACTGTTCCTCTACATCGAGTGGACCTACATCAGCCAGAGCTTCTTCAACCTCTTCAATCCGTTGCTGCACTTCCAGGTTCTGTGGTCGGTTCTCACATCGCCAATCTTCTGGGTCCTACTCGTGTTTACGGTGATCGGGCACTTCGGAGGCCAGGCTGTTGCTCGACTCGAAGCTGACGGCGAGTAGGGGCAGGAGCGCTTGGACCTGACTGGCCATGGAATTCAATTTCTTCACTTCGTGTCGGTGACCGAGAACTCCCCATTTCTCCGTTCAACGCCAGCATTCGCCCACCGTTCCCACCGTTCCCAGTTCCCTCACGCATACCCCCCCTTACGCAGCACCCGAATCGCCTCATCCTCCCTCAGCCCCTTCACCCGCCGCCACGTCCGCTCGGTCACCGGCCGCCCCCGCGCCTCTGCCTGTTGGAGGGTGTTCATGAGTCGAGCGGGAACAGTGAGAACAGCCAGGGCCTGAGTCACCCTGGCCCGGCTCACCCCGAGCTGCCGAGCGAGGTCAGCCCGGGTCTCGATGCCGGGGGTACCGAGCATGGACTCCCAGGCCTGGGCCCTCGCCAGCACCCCCATGACCTCCCTGGCCCCGCTGTCCTTCTCCTTCTTTCTTCTCTTTCTAGGTGAAGAAGAGAGGAGAGAGAGGGGCCGCTCGATGCGGGCGGTCAGGCTGGAGTCGGGTTCGTGGGTGGTTCGTGGAGAGGAGAGCCTGTGGAGCCATCCATCGACAAAGCCGGCCCCCGGGGCCGGCGTTCGTCGTTGTCGGGCTCACCCGATCCCCAGCTTCGCCCTCAACCGCTCGTTGTCGATGTGCTTGACCACATCGAAGGGCTCGCAAGCTCCGGTTGGATCCCAGTCGATGGGGCCGATGTCCCGGGCCATCCGCAAGGCTTCGCCGTTGAGCCGGGCGCTGCGCTTGCCCACACCCATCAGCGCGCTGCCCATCGCCAGCAGCGTGACGGCATCGACGCCGTCCCACCTCCGGTCGATGTGGGCCACCCAGCGGGCGAACCAGTCCTCGTCGGGGGCGCTCTTCCGCCTGGACTTGGACAGCTCGTAGAGCAGGCCGTAGCCACAGCGTTCCCGGACGGGGTCGTCGCTGACCATCCAGTCCTCCGCCAGCTCGCGGACGTAGGGGACCTTGGCCAGGGACGCGTCACAGGATGAGAAGACGTGCTCGAGCTGGCCGCCCTGCAGCTGCTCGACCTGCCGCTCGGCTTGATCGCGGGTGATGCGCTTCGGCTCGTCGATCAGCAGCGCGATGACCCGGGCCTCGTAGAGGCCGCTGGTCCACAGCTCGGCGGCGAGGGCGTGATCCCGACCGATGCCCTTGGCGAGCTTGCGGAGCTTGGTGAGCCCGATACCCACGCTGCGCATGGGGCTGTCGGCGAAGCGGGCCTGCCAGTGGCGGACCCCTCGCTCGTCACGCTGTGACTCGAGCAAGGTGTGGACGTCGTGGGCGTTCATGGGCAGCTCCGGGTTCTCGGCGTCGACGATCACCGTGCGCACCCTCTGGGGCCGAGGCCAGGCCGGGCGTGCCGGATCGGTATGGAGAACGACGAAGCAGGGCGTCCCTCAGCTTACATGCGCGAATCGACATGTCGTGCTTGCCTGTGCCGCGAGCCCCAACTACCCTGCGCCCCCTTCCACGAGCACATTCGAACCGAGGCGCCATGCTCCTGCTGCTGCTCATCACCGCCGCGCTGGCCGACTCCACAGCTCCCGCGCAGCCGGGCCCTGTCGCGGTGGCCCAGGCGACCCCGGGTGTCCACCTGACCTTCGACCGGGGGGCCCTCGGGGTGGGGGCCAGCCTCGACGCGCTGGGCGGCGTGGTCTTCGGCGACCGGGAGTTCGACCTCGCGCCCGGCTTCCTCGTGGGGCCGTTCGTCGAGCTCAACGCGATCTGGAAGCAGGGCTTCGACCTCACCATCGGCGGGCGGGTCGGCGGCGGCGCGCTGGCACCGACGGCCACCGTCGGCTTCGTACCCTACGGCCTGGCGGCGGTGGACTACGGACGCAGCTTCGGTGCCGTCGACGGCGCGCGCATGGGGCTGCACCTGCGGGCGCTGTACGGCGGCCTGGGCGCGTCCCGGCACGCCGAGGGCAGCTGGGGCTTCACGCTGGGGCCCGAGCTCCCGCTGCTGCCACCGCCGATCGTGTACTGACGGGGAGGCTCGAAGCATCACCCGCGGTGATACACCCTTGGAGATGCCCGATCTGCGCGCCGTCATCATCCGCCTCGCCCGCCTCCTTGTGCGGATCTTCTTCCGCCAGGTCGAGGTCGAAGGGCTCGAGAACATCCCCACCGACGGGGGTGGCATCGTCGTCTCCTGGCACCCCAACGCGCTGGTGGACCCGGTCCTGATCCTGGCCTCCATGCCCAGGCCCGTGATCTTCGGCGCTCGCTCGGGCCTGTTCCGCTGGCCGCTGCTGGGTTGGCTGATGAAGTCGGTGGGCACGGTGCCCATCCACCGCACCCAGGACCGGCACGACCTCAGCCCGGAGGACCGCCACCAGGCCAACCTGCGCAGCCTGGACACCCTGGCCCAGGCGGTGGCCCGGGGTGGCTTCAGCTGCCTGTTCCCCGAAGGCGACAGCCACGACTCCCCTCACCTGCTGGCCATCAAGACCGGGGCCGCCCGCTTCTACTACCGGGCCCGGCTGCTGCAGCCCGACGCCCCGCCGCCGGCCATCATCCCGGTGGGCCTGCACTACGACGCCAAGCGCAAGTTCCGCTCCAAGGTGCTGGTGCGCTTCCACCCGCCCCTCGAGCTGCCCCCCTCCATGGACGTGACCCCGGCCGAGGGCGAGCCCATGGAGCAGGCCCGCAGCCGGGTCAAGCAGCTCACGGGGACCATCGAGCAGGTGCTGCGCGAGGTGGTCCACGCCACCGAGAGCTGGGAGCTGCACCACCACATGCACCGCGCCAGCAAGCTGCTGCGGGCGGAGCGCGCCAAGCGCGCCGGGGCCCAGCTGACGCGCCCCACCATGCTCGAAAAAGAGGTCGGCTTCTGGCGCATGTGGGCCGGCTACCACCGCTGGCGGGAGCTCGAGCCGGCCAAGACCCAGGCCCTGGTGGACCGGGTCGCGGCCTACGAGGACCAGCTGGCTGCCCTGGGCCTGCGGGACCACGAGCTGGACCGTCCACCGGAAGGCGGCAAGGGCCTCAAGGCCGCCCTGCTGCTCGGGCAGGTCATCGCGGCGTTCGTCATCTTCCCCACGCTGATCTTCCTGGCCGGCGCGGTCAACATCGGCCCCTATCTGCTCATCCGCTACGGCAGCCGCATGGCCGCCAAGAAGCGCAAGGACCACGCCACCCTCAAGCTGGCCGCCGGCGTGGTGCTCTACCCCATCGCCTGGGGCGTAGCGGCGACCCTGGCCGCGGGCGCCTCCTACATGCTGCACGAGGTGGACCCCTTGATCCCCGCCGCCCCGGCGCAGGCCGCCATCGTGGTGGTGCTGCTGTCCATCGCGGGCGGCGCGGCGGCCATCCACTACATGCGCCGGGTGCGCGAGACCGCCCGGGCGCTGCGGGTGCGCATCACCAGGGCCCGCCAGCGGGTGGCCCTGGCCCAGCTGCGGGTGGAGCGCGCCGAGCTGGCGGACATCCTGGAGCGCTCGGAGGAAGGCGTGGACCTGCCCGGCTCGGTGAGCGCCGACGGCCGGGTCATCGCCAGCGAGCTGGTCCCACCCGGCGGCAAGATGTAGCCGCCACCAGCGGCTCGAGGACCCGTTCACGCCACCACAACCCCGGGTTATGGGCGCGGCGGCAGCGGGTGCCCCCCACCCGTGCCAAGATGTCCTGCCCGAACGTCCCGCCACGAGGCCGCCTTGACCGCACCCCTCCCCCTCCCCCGCCTCGCCGCCTGGACCATCCTGATCTGCGGCGGAACCCTGCTGGGCACCGCCACCAGCGGCTGCAGCTGCCGCGTCTCACCTCCGGACGACACGGCCCCCCCGGTCGACAGCGACACCGACGGCGACACGGCCCCGGACTCCCCGACCGAGACCGGCGACGACACCGGCCCGCACACCGGCGATCCCTGGCAGCTCGAGACCCCCATCGCGCTGACCTTGCTGGAGAACGGCTGGAAGAACCACATGATGCCCAACAACGTCTATGTGGACGAGGCCAACGGCCTGGTCTACAACTCGGCGTTCATGAGCGGCTCGGTGGCCCAGATCGACGCGGACACCGGCGAGCTGCTCGAGATGTTCGACCTGGGCGCCTTCGAGCACACCAACCCCCACGTGGTGGTGGACGACCAGGGCATCGTCTGGGTCAGCAGCAACAGCCCCCTCACCCCGCTGCTGCGGCTCGATCCCTCCGACGGAGGGCTGGTCCTGCCCGAGGTGGGCGGCCGCCCCACCTACAGCATCACCCCCCGCCCAGGCGGCGGCGTGGTCATCAGCCAGCGAGAAGGTGACGACGGCGCCCTGGTCGCCGTCAACGCCGCCGGCGACGGGGTGGACGCCGAGAACCTGCTGGACACCGCGCTGCTCGACGTCGAGGGCGTCGGTGACGGCAGCGAGCTGGCGGTGCTCACCCTGGCCCCCAAGGGCAGCCGCATCACCATCTACGACTGGGACACCCTCGAGCCCGACCTGGACAGCAGCTGCGACGTGGGCATCCAGGGCTCCCAGGTGGTCAAGGGTCCCGAGGGTCGCTTCGTGGTGATGAACGCCACCCAGATCACCACCCCCGGCTGCGACGGCGGCGACGTGGCGATCGAAGAGTTCGGCTTCCTGGCCACCGAGATCGTCTCCACTCCCCACGGCCTGATCGCCCTGGAACGCCACGGCGACGAGCAGTTCAACGACGGCGCCCTGTACGGCCTGGCTTTCCGCTACTCGGAGAACCCCCTGACCCTCGAGGGGGTCACCAGCACCGGCCACAACACCGGCTACGGCGACTACGACTCCGTGCACGACCGCATCTGGATCAACTCCGAGGGCGAAGGCGCCCTGTGGGGTCTCGATCCCGTCACCGGCGAGCTCGAGCGCCGCACCCGCATGGCGGAGCACGCCGAGACCATCCTGGTGGACCAGGACGACCCCAACACCCTCATCGTCGGCGGCCGGCTGTCCTACTTCGTGGGCCGCGCCGATCTGCTGGGCGGGACCTACGAGCGCTCCGATGATCAGGCCTATTGGCCCATGGGCATGACCCAGATCGGGCGGAAGGTGTACTACTTCGACCAGATCTACTCGAAGATCCGGGCCTACGACATCGACACCCTCGAGCTCGAGGTGGACTGGGATCTGCCCAGCACGGTGCTCAACGAGATCCACACCTTCGGCGGGCTGGTCTACAACCCCACCCGCGACAGCTTCTTCGTGGGCTACTCCAAGGGCTCCATGGTCATCGAGGTCGACGCCCAGACCGGCGAGGAGCTGCAGACCTGGCCCCTGGCGGGTCACCCCATCTCCCCCACCGATCACGGCGTGCTCGAGCTGTTCATGGTCGGTGAGCGCGTCTACTGCGTGATGAGCACCACCACCCAGGTCACGGTCATCGACCCCGACCAGGCCACCATCGTGGCCGAGACGGCGCTGGAGGGGGGCGAGCTGGCCACCATCGGCACCAACAACATCTACCTGCTCAGCTACCTGTCCGAAGATCAGAGCGTGCTCTACCTGGGCGGCTACGCCCACGAAGCCGAGACCCTGGCGCGCCTGCCCGAGCTGGACCGCGAGGTCACCGCGATGGTCGGTCAGTACGGCGCCGCCGGCGAGGTCTGGATCGGCTGGGACGCCGACAACAGCAAGGCCATCTTCATGGACACCGACGGCTTCGAGATCCACCAACTCGATCTCGAGCGGGACGAGCCGGACGAAGACGGCCACCCCGACTTCGCCGTGGACGAGCACTGGGGCGGCCGCTTCATCTACACGGACATGTCCTCGGCCACCATCCACGTGGAGCCGCTGGACTTCCTGTAGGGACTACGGCTGCTTGCCTCGGCGGTGGGCCGGGGTGAGGTCGCGCATCCCGAAGCGCCGCAGGGGCCTGGTGGCCCGACCCAGCGCGATGCGGGACTGCATCTCGAGATCCAGGAAACGATCCCAGAAGTCCGACCAGCGCTCGAAGCCCGGCGGCACGTAGAACAGGGGCGCGAGGTCCGCGGGGTCCTCGGGCAGCAGGTCCACGCCCTGCGGGAGCACGCCGTCTTCCCGGGCGATGGTCTCGAAGTGGGTGCCCTCTTCCACCCGGCACCAGGTCAGGGTCATGCGCCCCCGCATCATGGTGCTCGCGTGGATCCGGCCGTAGAGCTTCAGGTAGGCCAGCTGCTCCCGGTGGGAGGTGGAGGGCGGCGTGGCGAAGAACGACCAGTTGGCCCGGATGCCCCGCACACGGCGCACGGCCCGCACGGTGGCCAGGATCTCGGCCTTGGTGGTGTCCTTGCGCATCCGCTTCAGGGACGGCTGCAGCAAGCCATCGGGGCTGAACGAGACCCGGTGGCAGCCGGCCTTGTTCATCAGCTGCAGGAAGTCGGCGTCGACGCCCCGGAAGCCCAGCCAGGCGATCCAGCGGGCCTTCAGGCCGCGGTCGATGATGCCCTGACAGATGGCGCGAGCGCGCTCGTGATCCTCGTTGAAGCGGCTGTCGGTGAAGGTGAATGCCCGCACGCCGAAGGCGTCCTGCAGGTACTCGATCTCGTCGAGCACCACGTCCACGGGCTTCTTGCGCAGCCGCGGCCCGTTGAGCTTGGGGTAGTTGCAGTAGGCGCAGCGCCGCGGGCAGCCGCGGGTGGTCTCGATGCCCAGGTCCAGCAGCTGGCCCCGCTCGCGCTCGGCGCTGCGGTACAGATCCCAGTCCAGGTGGTGTCGCTTGGGGAAGGGCAGGTCCGAGAAGGTGGGCATCCCCCGGTCGCCGGTGTAGTGCACGACCCCCTGCTCGTCGCGCCAGTAGACCCCCGGCACGTCCTGGGGAGCCCCGATGGAGTCGATGAGCTCGACGAAGGTCTCTTCACCCTCGGCCTGCACGCCGAGATCGTAGCCGTAGCGCTCCATCATGGCGCGCCCGGCCTGGGTGAAGCCCGGGCCACCGAGCACGGTGGGCACGCCGGGGGCCGCCCGGCGGATGGTGGCCAGGGCGTGGCGCAGCTCGGTGTGGAAGACGTAGGGCGCCTTGCGGGTGGTGGAGTCGATGTTGCGCTGGGAGACGCCGATCACCTCGGGCTCGAAGCGCTGGATCTCGCGCTCGAGGCGCTGCCACGGGTCGCCGTCACCGGCGTCGAGGTGGACGATCCACGGCTCGTGGCCGGCGCGCTCGAGGGCGGAGGCGATGCAGGAGAGGCCGATGGGGAAGACAAGCTGCTCGCTCACCCCCCGGTGGCCCTGCCAGTTCTGGATCAGGAGGATGCGCACAGGGGCTCCTGTCGGATGAGTGCTATGGCTGGCCGGCGGTGGAGTCGGGACCGGAGGCGCCACTCTCGTCGGTGATCTCGGGGCAACGGTCGAACTCGCCGTACATGTCCCACAAGAGCCCGAGGGCGGGCAGCGCCTTGGCCAGGGTGTTGTTGATGTCTTCGGTCATGGCGTGATCTTCGAGCTCGGACAGATCGAGCTGGTAGTTGTACGGCAGCTCCATGCCGCCCCACTGGTCCTTCCACAAGCCCGGATCGATGGCGCAGTCCATCATGGCCTCCGGGTAGTTGTAGCGGATGGGCACGTCCTGGGTATTGAAGGCGTCGTAGAAGAGGGTGATGTGGGGTCGATCCGGCAAGGCCTGGCCATGATCGACCACGGTGTAGTCCACCGCGACCCGAAACCACTCGGGGGCCGTGGAGATCACAGCGTCGACGTGGGTCATCATGTTGCGGATACGCCAGAAGTTGAACGTGTCCGCGCGGTTCATGATGTGCTCCGGCCAGTCTTCCTCGCTCAGGATTCCCTGGGAGAGGGCCGCCTCGACCAGCTCGAGGGTGTAGACCTGCAGGCTCTCGGGGATGCGCTCGTCCCAGTGGGGCACGAAGACGAAGTCCTCGTCCGGGTCCAGGATGCCGTTCTGATCGACGTCGAGATCTCCCCGCAGGGTGTCGATCTGCTCGTTTCCGTCGAGGTCGAGCCAGAACACGCCGGTGCTGGTGTTGCCCGCCCAGCGCCAGTCGTAGATCTCTTCGGGGTCCTTGTCCGGGTCGTAGCGCAGCGCGGAGTAGTCGAGGTTGCAGGTGTCACCGACGCACTGCCCGGGCCGGTAGGTGGGGTTGACGCCTTCGTCGTAGGTGAAGCCGTTCCCGTTCTCGTCTTCCATGTTCCACAGGTCGCCCGGGTCCATCCACAGCGCCCCGACATCGCCGAGGATCATCTGGGGCAGGATCGGGCACTCGTGGTTGGCGAAGCCCAGGACGACGTCGGCCAGCTCCGGGTCCATGTTGGCCAGCGCCTGCATGGCGATGGAGCCTCCCGAAGAGGCGCCGAGCACCACCACCTTGTCGTTGCAGACCGGGGCCTCGACCACCTGGCCGATGGTGTGGCCGTCGACGGTGGTCTTCGTCCCAGCCGCGAAGCGGATGGCCTCACGCAGCAGGTTGGCGTCGTTCATGCCGCCGGCGTCGGGCTCACCAGAGGTGCCCACCCCATCGACCGCCCAGCCCGCGTAGATGGGCTGGACCTCGATCACGCCGTAGCCGGAGGTGAACTGGGAGACTGGTTCTTCCTGGAGCTTGAGCGCCGGGACCGCGCCGACGATGACCGGGGCGCCGTCGTCGTAGAGCCGCTCTTCGGGATCGGCGTGGAACACCACCAGCAGGTAGGCGCGCTCGAAGTGATCCGACGGGACCTCGACCACCCGGTGGACCTGGTTGGGGTCCGCGGGGTTGATGGTGGGATCGGGCAGATCGGCCGGCGTGAGGTAGTCGTCGTTGCAGATACGCTCGAGGGGCTGCAGGCCGGTGTCATCGGTCTCGCCGGTGTGGCCGGTCTCGCCGGTGTGACCGGTCTCGCCGGTGTGACCGGTCTCGCCGGTGTGGCCGGTCTCGCCGGTCTCTGTGGGTGAGTCCGCGGGGCCGGTGTCGGTGTCCTGGGGGGCGCTGGTGCGACAGTCGCACGCGGTGAGCCCGAGCAGGATGGCGAGCATGGTTGGGGTGCTGGTCATAGCGGGCATGATAGTCGGAGCCCTCGCGGGGTGGCAACGGGGCTGAAGCCCGCGGCGCGGGTGCGCGCTGCGTCCACCCGCCGCGCTCATAGCCAGGGGTCCCACCGACCACAAGCACATGCCCCCCCTGACGCAGTTCTCGCGTCCTCGCCACGGTGACCCGCGTTCACGGCGGGGTTCGGCTTGTATCGGATCCCCAGCATGGACCGCTTAGCCTGTGGTCTCGCCTACAGCGTGGGGAGGAGTCTGCAACGCCCGGTGTCAGCGCGTCTAGCCTTGCGCCATCGCATGGAGGCGACACATGGCGAGCAGCGAATCCGGCGTCCGCATCCTGGGCCCCCTGGGCGAGGGCTACGAGACCATCCTCACCCCCGAGGCCCTCGAGTTCGTGGCGGCCCTCACCCGCGCCTTCCGGCCGCGTGTCCACGAGCTGCTCGCCGCCAGGGAGGCCGCCCACGCCGCCATCAGCGCGGGCGAGCTGCCGGTGTTCCCCCCCGAGACCGCCGCCGTGCGCGCCGGCGACTGGACCGTGGCACCGCTCCCCGCCGACCTGCTGGACCGCCGGGTCGAGATCACGGGTCCGGTGGACCGCAAGATGATCATCAACGCCCTGAACTCCGGCGCCAACGCCTTCATGGCCGACTTCGAGGACTCCAACGCCCCCACCTGGGCCAACGTCATCGACGGGCAGATCAACCTGCGCGACGCCAACGCCGGCACCATCAGCTTCCACGACCCCCGCCGCGGCAAGCACTACGAGCAGGGGGACGACCCGGCCGTGCTGCTGGTCCGCCCCCGCGGCTGGCACCTGTGGGAGGCCCACGTCCAGGTGGACGGCGAGCCCGTCCCCGCCGGTATCTTCGACTTCGCGCTGTACGCCTTCCACAACGCCCAGACGCGACTCGCCAGCGGCAGCGGCAGCTACTTCTACCTGCCCAAGCTCGAGCACTACCTCGAGGCCCGCCTGTGGAACGACGTCTTCCTGGCCGCCCAGGAGGCCCTGGGGGTCCCCCGCGGCACCATCAAGGCCACGGTGCTCATCGAGACCCTGCCCGCGGCGTTCCAGATGGACGAGATCCTCTGGGAGCTGCGAGAGCACAGCTCCGGCCTGAACTGCGGCCGCTGGGACTACATCTTCAGCTTCATCAAGACCTTCCAGGCCCACCCCGACCGCATCATCCCCGATCGCGGTGATGTCGGCATGAACCAGCCCTTCATGCAGGCCTACACCTCCCGCGTGGTGCAGGTCTGCCACCGCCGCGAGGTCCACGCCATGGGCGGCATGGCGGCCCAGATCCCCATCAAGAACGACCCCGAGGCCAACGCCGCGGCGATGGAGAAGGTCCGTCAGGACAAGCTGCGCGAGGTCCAGAGTGGCCACGACGGCACCTGGGTGGCGCACCCCGGCCTGGTGGGCCTGGCCCGCGAGGTCTTCGACGCCCACATGACCGGGCCGAACCAGCTCGCCGAGAAGCGTCCCGAGGTCGATGTCGGCCCCGCGGAGCTGCTCGAGCTGCCCACCGGCACCATCACCGAGGCCGGCCTGCGCCAGAACGTGGACGTAGGCGTGCAGTACCTCGCCTCCTGGCTGGCCGGTCAGGGCTGTGTCCCCATCTACAACCTGATGGAGGACGCCGCGACGGCCGAGATCTCCCGCACCCAGATCTGGCAGTGGCTGCGCTACGGCGCCGCGCTGGACGACGGGCGCACCGTGACCACCGCGCTCTTCGAGCGCATCCTCGATGAAGAGCAGGCCAAGCTCCGCGACCGCATGGGCGCAGAGACCTACGACGCGAGCAGCTTCCCGGCGGCCCGCGCGCTCTTCGCCACCCTCTCCACCTCCGAGGCGCTCGTCGAGTTCCTCACCCTTCCCGCCTACGAGCAGCTCGTGGCGCCAACCCTCACCCTGCAGGACTGAGACCATGACCGTGAACAACGAGGCCTGGGAGACCCAGCGCTGGGCCGGTATCGACCGCCCCTACACCGAGCTCGACGTGAGTCGGCTGCGCGGCTCCGTCAAGATCGAGTACACCCTCGCCGACCGTGGCGCCCGCAAGCTGTGGGATTCGCTGCACACCGAGCCCTACATCAACGCCCTGGGCGCGCTCACGGGCAACCAGGCCATGCAGATGGCCAAGGCCGGCCTCAAGGCCATCTACCTGTCCGGCTGGCAGGTGGCGGCCGACGCCAACAGCGCCGGGCAGATGTACCCGGACCAGAGCCTCTACCCCGCCGATTCCGTCCCCATGGTCGTGCGCAAGATCAACCGCGCTCTGCAGCGGGCCGACCAGATCGAGAGCGTCGAGGGCAACGTCACCCGCGACTACTTCCTGCCCATCGTGGCCGACGCCGAGGCCGGCTTCGGCGGTCAGCTGAACGTCTTCGAGCTCATGAAGAACATGATCGAGGCCGGCGCCGCGGGCGTGCACTTCGAGGACCAGCTCGCGTCCGAGAAGAAGTGTGGCCACCTCGGCGGCAAGGTGCTGGTGCCCACCAGCCAGTTCATCCGCACCCTCACCTCGGCCCGCCTGGCGGCCGACGTCATGGGCGTGCCCACCGTGCTCATCGCCCGCACCGACGCCCACTCGGCGGCGCTGATGACCTCCGACATCGACCCCCGGGACCACCGCTTCCTCACCGGCGGCCGCACCTCCGAGGGCTTCTTCGAGATCGAGCAGGGCGTGGACGCCGCCATCGCCCGCGGCCTCGCCTACGCCCCCTACAGCGACCTGGTGTGGTGGGAGACCTCGACGCCCAACCTCGAGGAGGCCAAGCGCTTCGCCGAGGTCGTGCACGCGGAGTACCCGGGCAAGCTGCTGGCCTACAACTGCTCCCCGAGCTTCAACTGGCGCCGCCACCTGGACGCCACCACCATCGCCAAGTTCCAGCGCGAGCTCGGCGCCATGGGGTACAAGTTCCAGTTCGTCACGCTGGCTGGCTTCCACTCCCTCAACTACTCCATGTTCCAGCTGGCCCAAGGCTACCGGGATCGCGGCATGGCCGCCTACTCCGAGCTGCAGGAGGCCGAGTTCGCCTCCGAGGTCGACGGCTACACCGCCACCCGCCACCAGCGCGAGGTCGGGACGGGCTACTTCGATGAGGTCGCGCGGGTCATCTCCGGCGGCACCTCCAGCACCCTGGCGCTCGAGGACTCCACCGAAGCCGAGCAGTTCCACGACTAGGCCCCACGAGCATCGGAGATCATCATGACCTACGACGACGGCAGCGTGAAGGCTGCGACCAACCAGCTGTACGACGAGCACCGCAGCCTCGACGCGCTGCTCCGCACCATCCGCCACACCACGGACCGCGTGAAGCTCACCGAGCAGCTCGACGAGCTGCACGGCCACCTCAAGGCCCACTTCGAGCACGAGGAGCACCCCGGCGGTCTGTACGAGCGCATCGGCGCCCTGTCCGACTTCGGTGAGATCGAGGTTCGCAAGCTGGTGGACGAGCACTACCGGATGCTCTCTTCCGTGCGCGGCATGGTCACCCGCCTCCGCCACGACGACGAGCCCCTGGACGTGTTCCAGGCCGAGATCGCGAAGCTGGTGGCCTGGATCGAGGACCACGAGGTCAGCGAGCACCGCCTGGCCGAGCTGGCCCGCGACCGTTCGTAGAGGGCGGCTTGGCTCACGCCTCGCGGCACCGATAGATCGGCTCCGGCGCCCAGCAACGCGCCGGAGTCCCCATGAGCACCATCTCCCGACGACAGCTCCTCCGCACCGGCGCCATGGGCCTCGGTGCGGCGGCACTCAGTGCCCCCACCATGGCCGAGAGCCTGGTGGAGCCCGAGCCCCCCTGCCCCGAGCCGGAGCCCGCGCCCCCCCCGCCGACCCTGCTCGAGACCGACGTGCTGGTGGTGGGCGGTGGGCCCGCCGGCATCTCCGCCGCCCTCGCCGCGGCGCGTCACGGCGCGCGCACGGTCCTGGTGGATCGCTACGGCTTCTTCGGGGGCGTGATCACCCAGTGCCAGATGGGCTCCATCGCCTGGTACCGCTTCGCGGACACCATCGACGCTGGCGGCCTGCACCGGGAGTACGAGACCCGCGCGAAGGCCATGGGCGCGGTGCACACCATGACCGACCACCCCCTGGCGTTCATGGCGCGGCCGCGCCTCGAGCGCCTGGGCTTCATGGTCGACGGCGAGCTGACCTTCGAGATCCTCGACACCGAGGTGTTCAAGCACGTGGTGGACGTGCTGCTGCTCGAGGCCGGCGTGACCCCCGTGCTGCACTGCTGGGCGGTGGATGCGGTGATGAACGGCGACAGCATCACGGGTGTGGTGGTGGAGAGCAAGTCGGGCCGCCAGCTCATCAGCGCCGCCCGGGTGATCGACTGCACCGGCGACGCCGACATCGCCTGGCACGCGGGCGCGGCGTTCACCCGCGAGCCCCTCGACCGGATCATGGAGGTCACCACCAACTTCTCCTGCAGCGGCGTGAACCTGACGAAGTACATGCTCTACACCAAGCGCCAGGACGGGAAGATCAGCGACTGGGCGAGCACCTCGGGTAAGGAGGACGACATGTTCTCCACCCACCTCTTCGAGCCCTTCGAGCGGGCCGTGGCCAACGGGGAGCTCCCGGAGGATGTGGGCATCCGCCTGTTCCCCGGTGGCTTCACCCGGACCGGCGAGGTGCTCTCCATGAACGGGGTCCACCTCGAGTCCGTGGACCCCACCGACGTGCTCTCCCTCACCAAGGCGGAGATGGAGGGCCGTCGCCAGGCCGTGCTGGCCATGGAGATCCTGCGCCGGGACGTGCCCGGGTTCGAGAAGGCCCGCATCTCGGCGTTCAGCCACACCATCGGCACCCGGGAGTCACGCAAGATCGTCGGCACGGGCACCATCACCGAGCACGACACCAAGAACCAGAGCCGCTGCGACGACAGCATCGGCGTCTGCCCCGAGTTCATCGACGCCTACGGCGAGCTGTGGCTCCCCAGCACGGGCCGCTACTTCCAGGTCCCCTACGGGGTGATCGTGCCAGAGGCCACCGACGGCCTGCTGGCGGCCGGCCGCTGCATCGCCGGCGATCAGGGCTCCCACGCCGCCACGCGGCAGATGGTCTGCTGCTCCCTGACCGGCCAGGCGGCGGGCACGGCGGCGGCCCTGTCGTTGAAGGCGGACGTGCAGCCGCGGGCCCTCGAGATCGGCGCCGTCCAGGCGGCGCTGACGGATCAGGGCGTGCGCATCGCCTAGCGTGCGTCCCAGCCGTTGACGCACAGATCCTCGAGCTGCTCCTCGAAGTCCTCGAGCCCTGCCAGGTATTGATCGAACCACAGGGTGTCGTCGTGCTCCGACTCGAAGGCCCAGCCGTAGCTCCACATGCCGTAGAAGTGGAGCAGTCCGTCTCCGCTGGCCTGAGGCACGTAGGCCTCGATGTGGTAGCTCTGCTCGAAGCCCCCGAAGCCCACATCTTCTTCGGCGATCTCGGGCATGACCGAGCGGACCAGCAGCGCGGCGGGTTCATGGTCCTCGTCGCGGCTGCGGCGCATCTTGACCACCATCTCGTAGAACATCTCGCCATAGCCACCGACAAAGTTGTCCTCGATGAGCGAGGTCCAGTCCACCGCGTCGCAGCTGCCATCGACGTAGCAGTCCGGGTCGCTGTCCCAGGTGCGCTCGTAGGACTTGTAGTTGCCCTCGAACACGTCGGTCTGGTTGGGCTCGAGGCTGATGGCGGCGGCGCTGTCCAGGTCGCAGGAGAGCTGTGAGACGACGAACACGCCCGCGCACAGCTCCGGATCGGGGCTCCACTCCAGCTCGTCCAGGGCGTCCACGGCGTCCTGGGTGAGGTCCGACAGCACGCCGCCGGTGGTGAAGTCGTCCGAGTCGGCGTTGGCGTCGAACCAGGTCCGGAGGTTGTCGGCGCCCTCGACGATGCGCTCGTGCTCCTGGACGTCGGCCTGGGCGAAGAAGAAGTGGGCCAGATCGTCCAACTCGGTCGGCGCCGGGTCGGGCATTCTGCAGCCAGCCAGCAGGATCAGCAGCGTTGGTGGTGGTGCTCTCATGGGCCGGGAGTGTAGCCGGTTAGGGAGCCGTTCACCTGTTGATCATGCAAGGAGGACCGCCATGGCCCCCTCCCTCGATCGCCGACGTTTCCTCGAGCTATTGGGCGCCTCCGGGTTGGTCGCCGGCGGCACCATCGCCGGCCTGCCCCTGACAGCCTGCGACCCGAGCCGTGACGAAACCGGCAATGACGACGAGATCTTCTACGTCGCGGTGATCAGCGACGTTCACCTCAAGGACGCCAGCCTGGACAGCGGCAACGACGAGGTGCTGGTCCAGACCCTCGAGATCCTGGAGAACTACGAGGTCCCCCTCTCGGCGATCCTCGTGGCCGGCGATCTGATCGACGATCTGCCCAGCGACGATCCCGCACACTACGAGACCGCCGAGGGTACCGCGCTGCAGCAGGCCCAGGAGATCCTCGGCGGCTGCTCCATCCCCGTGCACGTCTCCATGGGCAACCACGACTACTACCTCCAGGGCAGCGCCATGGAGAACCACCTCACCGACGACTACCCCGCCCGTGAGGCCCTCTACCAGGAGGCGCTGGGCATGCCTGCGCCCTGGTACGCCGTCGAGATCAACGGCATCCGCTTCATCGCCCTCAACTCCATGCAGCCCGACGCCCGCGTGGAGTGGACCCCGGAGGCCTGCGGAAGCTTCGGCGAGGAGCAGCTGGCCTGGCTCGAGGCCCAACTGGCCGACGGCACCCCCACCGTGCTGTTCTTCCACCACCCCCTGGCCACCGACGTCTTCGTGGAGTCCGGCTACTCGTTCATCATCCCCTTCGAGGTGCCCCGGGCCGAGGGGAACTACGACAAGTACGAGGACACCGTCTACGACGGCTGGACCGACCCCATCTACGCCATCCTCGAGGACCACGCCGACAGCGTCATGGCCATCTTCGTGGGCCACGGCCACGCCTGGGTGGCCGACACCTGGGCCGGCATTCCCGTCCTCGAGGCCGACTCGGTCGGCAACGCGTTCCCCGGCACCTTCATCGAGGTCGACGGCGAGGAGCAGCCCATGCGCTACCACATCGTCGAGATCAACCTCACCCGCGGCAGCTTCGACATCTACAACCGCGCCTGGATCCCCTACCCCGAGTGATCCGCCCCGGAGGCCCCGTGCTCTTCCTCCTGCTCACCGTCCTCTCCGCCTTCGCTGTGACCTGGCAGCAGCCCCCCGACGAGGTGCTCGAGGTCCTGCACGCCAAGGACCTGCCCTGGGTCTGGACCGCCCCCGACGGCGCCCACCTGCTGCTGGCCGACGCCGTGGCCTACCCACCCCTGGCCGAGCGCGCGGCCCCCATGCACGAGCTGGCGGGCATCCGGGTGGACCCCGCCATCAACAGCATCCACGGTGAGCGCGGCGCCACCGACCTGCGTCTGCTGACCGTGGCCGACGGCAGCGAGACCCCCCTCCCCCTCCCCGAGGACGCCCAGCTGCTGTGGATGAGCTGGACCGTCGACGGCCAGCGCTTCGCCCTGGTGGTCAAGTACCCCGACCACCTCGGGCTGTGGGTGGGCGACGTGGACAACGGCATCCACGAGATCCCCGACGTGGCCATCAACCCCCTGCTGGGAGATGAGCTGCGCTGGCTGCCAGACCAGCAGCGGCTGCTGGTCAAGCTGGTGCCCGAGCGCGGCGACGCCCCTCAGGCCCCGGTCATCCCCGCCGGTCCCAAGGTCCTGGTGGGCGACGGCGACACCCCCCGCTCCACCTACGAGGCCCGCAACCTGCTGCAGACGGCCCACGACGAGGCCCTGTTCGTCCACTACACCACCAGCCAGATCGCCGTGGTGGACCCACGGGACGACTCGGTGACCCCCATCGGCGAGCCCGGCGTGTACTCCGAGCTGTCCGCCTCCCCCGACGGCAAGTGGCTGCTGGTGGAGCGGCTGGCGCCCCCCTGGTCCCACGAGACGGGCTGGTGGCGCTTCGGGCACACAGTCGAGCTGTGGAAGGCCAAGAAGGGCAAGCACGTCCACACCCTCGCCACCCTGCCCCTGAGCGACTCGGTGCCGGTCCACGGCGTGACCCTCGGTGTCCGGAGCACCTCATGGCGCGCCACCGCGCCCGCCTCCCTGATCTGGCTCGAGGCCCTGGACGGCGGGGCTCCCCCCGCCCCCGCCCCGCACCGCGCCCAGCGCCTGATGGGCGCCCCCCCCGTCCCGGACGAGCCCCGCGAGGTCTTCCGGGCCGAGCACCGGGTCCGCGCCTGGCGCTGGGGGGCCGAGGGCGGCACCCTGATGGTGTCCCAGCGGGAGCGCATGAAGCGCTGGCGCCACGAGTGGCTGCTGGACGTGGACGAAGGCACCGCCCGGCCCTGGTTCGATCTGTCCGAGAAGGAGCGCTACGCCAACCCCGGCGGGCCCCTGATGCGGCCCCTGGACAACGGCCGCTGGGTGCTGCGCCAAGAGGGCGAGAGGGTCTGGTTCAGCGGCAGCGGCGGGTCGCCGGACGGCGATCGTCCCTTCCTGGACCTGCGCTTCATGAGCGACGACAGCGCCGAGCGCGTCTTCCGCTGCTCCGCCGACTACTACGAGCGCTTCGTGGCCTTCGCCGGCGACACCGAGCACCTGCTCATCCGCCGCGAGTCGCCGACCGAGGTGCCCAACTACCACCTGGTCACCTTGGGCGATGCCGTCGAGGCCCCCGAGGGCGAAGCCACCCGGACACGCACCGACACACCGGTGACACGCTTCGTGGATCCCGCCCCCCAGCTTCGGAAGATCGAGAAGCGCATCGTCACCTACGAGCGCGAAGACGGCGTGCCCCTGTCCTTCCACCTCTACCTGCCGCCGGACTACCAGGAAGGCACCCGCCTGCCCACGGTGCTCTACGCCTACCCCCTCGAGTACAACGACCCGAGCACGGCGGGTCAGGTGCGGGGCTCCGAGCAGCGCTTCACCCGCTTCTGGGGCTCTTCGCACAACTTCTTCCTGCTGCAGGGCTACGCGGTGCTCAACAGCACGGCGATGCCCGTGGTCGGCGACCCCGAGACCGCCTACGACAGCTTCGTGGAGCAGCTGGTGCTCGACGCCGAGGCCGCGGTGGCCAAGGCCGTGGAGATCGGCGTCGCGGACCCCGAGCGTATCGGCATCACCGGCCACAGCCACGGCGGCCTGATGACCGCCCAGCTGCTGGCCCACAGCGACCTGTTCCGGGCCGGCATCGCCCGCAGCGGCGGCTACAACCAGACCATCCGGCCCTTCGGCTTCCAGCACGAGCGCCGCACCATGTGGGACGCCCTGGACACCTACATCCAGGCCTCACCGGTCTTCGTGGCCCCACAGATCGACGAGCCCCTGCTGATCATCCACGGCGCCATCGACGAGAACCCCGGCACCATCCCCTACCAGAGCGATCGGCTCTTCGAGGCCGTGCGCGGCTCCGGCGGCACCACCCGGCTGGTCATGTTGCCCTTCGAGGGCCACGGATACCGGGCCCGCGAGAGCGTCGAGCACGTGCTCTGGGAGCAGATCAGCTGGTTCGACCGCTACGTGAAGAACGCGGAGCCGAGGGTCGAGGACGGGACGGATTGAGCTCGGGGAGCACTTCACGTGCTCCCGCTGGCGTCAGCCGGGTACACGATCAACCCCGGCTCCCACAGCCCCAACCGGATGGCCTGGCCCTCGCGCAGCCCAAAGCGGCGCTGCAGGTGCACGGGGAAGCGCAGCTCGAGGTCCAGGGGCTGCTCGCGGGTCCCCAGGCGCACCAGGGCCACGCAGCTCTCGGAGAGGGTCAGCAGCTGGGTCAGGGTGCCGGGGAACACGTTGCGGGCGATGGCCGGCTGCAGGGGACGGCCCTCCTCGACGATGCGCACGTCCTGGGGCCGCACGCAGAGGGTGACCGGTCCTCGCACGGAGAGCGGCTCCGCCAGGCCGACCGTCAGGCCCTCCAGCTCGATGCGGGCTCCGTCAGCGCCTCCCAGCGCCCGCCCCTGGTAGAGGTTGCGGTAGCCCAGGAACGCGGCCACCGCGGGGCTGGCGGGTCGATCGAGCACCGCGCGGACCGGGCCCTGCTGGGCGATGCGCCCCTCCAGCATCACCGACAGGCTGTCGCCCATCGCGCTGGCCTCCTCGAGGCTGTGGGTGATGTGGATGACCGTGGTGCCCAGCTCCGAGAAGACCGCCCGGAGCTCGAGCCACAAGCGGCGGCGGCTGCCCTCGTCCAGCGCCGAGAAGGGTTCGTCCAGCAGCACCAGATCGGGCTGGGAGCCCAGGGCGCGGGCCAAGGCGACCTTCTGGCGCTCGCCGCCGGACAGCTGCCCGACCCGCCGGCGCAGCAGGTGCCTGATGTCCAGCAGGTCCACCAGGCGATGGAGCAGCTCACCGGCATCCTCACCTCCTCGCCCCGCGATGCCGAAGCGCAGGTTTCCCTCGACGTCGAGGTGTGGGAAGAGCCGCTGGCGCTGGGGCACGTAGCCCATGCGACGGCGCTCGGGGGGCTGGTCCGCGAGCTGCTCCCCGCCGAGCTGGATGCTGCCTTGGACGCCGCTGTGCAGGCCCAGCAGCGCCTTGACCGCGGTCGTCTTTCCGCAGCCGGTGGGGCCGATGAGCACATGGTACTCGCCGGGCTCACAGGACAGGTCCACGCCCTCGAGGGCGAAGGCCCCCAGCCGCAGGCTCAGCCCACGGACCTCGAGGCGGCCGCGCTCAGAGGCCGCGACCATGCAGCCTCCGGACCGCCACGAGCACACCGAAGGACAGCACCAGCAGCACGGCGATGAAGATCATCGCGCTGGTGATGTCGGCGGCCTCGAAGTTGAGGTGGATGGCCACCGGCAGGGTCTCGGTCTTCATGGTGGTGGCGCCCGCCAGCATCATGGTCGCGCCGAACTCCCCGATGGCGCGGCCCCACACCAACATGAGCGTCGCCACCACGCCGGGGCCGGCCATGGGCAGCAGCACCCGCTGGAAGACCCGGACCCGGTCGTAGCCCAGGGTGCGCGCGAGCTGCTCGTACTCGGGATCGATGCCGTCGAAGGTCGCGACCAGCAGGCGGATGGCCAGGCCCACCACCACCACGAACTGGGCCAGCACGATGCCCCGGACGTCGAACACGATGGGCCCCACCAGCGCCTCGATGGCCTGGCCGGGCGCGGTCCTGAAGAAGACCAGCAACAAGGCGCCCAGGGCGATGGGTGAGAGCACGATGGGCAGGTCCAGCAGGGTGTCCAGCAGCACCTTGCCCCGGAACTGGTGGCGGGACAGCAGGTAGGCCACCGGCAGCGCGATCACCGTCGCCAGCAGGCTCGAGGCGGTGGCCGTGCCCAGGGACAGCTTCACCGCGAACAGCACCTCGCGCAGGTCCGGCGGCTGCACGGCGCTGTGGCGCGCCAGCTCCACCACGAGCCCACCCACCAGCGCCAGCATGGCCAGCGCCAGCAGGGCGGTGGTGCCCACCACCACAGCCTGGAAGAGCCGGTTCACGGCGCCCCCCCGGCGAGGCGCTGGAGGTAGTCGTCGGGCAGCGCGTAGCGCCCCCCGATGCTGGCGTCGGGCGCCAGGGCCAGCGCCGCCTCGCGATCCGTGAGATAGCCGGCGTCGCGGTAGGCGGCCTGGCCGGCCTCGGAGGCCACGAACGCGATGAAGCGGCGGGCAGCCTCGGGGTCGCGGGCGTGGGTCGAGATGCCCACCGGGATGGTGGCGATGCGCGGCACCTGGCTGGGCTCGAGGGCCAGGGCGTCCATGCGCGCTGGGTTCCAGGCCTCGAAAACCCGCCAGCCCAGGATGACATCCACGCTCCCCATGGCGGCCAGGTCCGCGGTCCGCGAGCAGCTGGCGCCGAAGGTCACGACATTGGGCAGCGCCGCCTCCAGCAGCCCGTTGTGGGCCAGCAGCTCCACACCGTACAGCCCGAGGCAGACCGTCTCGGGGTTGCCGATGCCCACGCGCAGGCCGGCGCGACCCAGGTCGTCGAGGCCCGCGACGCCCGCGGGGTTGCCCTCGGGCACGATCAGGGCCGGCACCAGGTAGGCCACCACCCGCTCGCTCCCCGGGATGACCTGACCGCGCTCGACGGCGAGCTCCATGAAGTCCGGCGAACCGGGGAGGTAGACGTCGCCACGCTCGGCGAGGGCCATCTGGGACAGCAGGGTCCCGGACCCTCCGAAGACCAGCTCGACGGCGACCCCGGTGTCGGCCTCGTACTCCCTGGCGATGCGCTCCATGGGCGGCTTGCTCGCCGCGCCGCAGAACACCAGCAGGCGCTCGGACGCGGGCTCACCACCGCAGGCGATCCCGACGGCGGCCAGCACAGCGCAGGCGGAGAGCCTCACCCGCCGGCCTCAGCGCAGCGCGCGCAGGCGCCGTGCACCACCAACTGCTTGCCCTCGACCGACGCGCCGACGGGCACCTCCACCCTTGGGAGCCCCTGTTCGGGCAGGCACCACATGCCACCGCAGCGGGTGCAGAGGAAGTGGGGGTGTCCGCCGGGGCAGCCGCCCTCCGCTGGTTCGTGGGCGCGGTAGCGGGACACGCCGTCCACGCCGCAGACCACGTGCACCAGCCCGGCCCCGTGCAGGGCCGCGAGGGAGCGATACACGGTGACGCGATCGATGTCTCGCGCGTCGGGGTGGGTCGACAGCTCCGCTGGTGTGAGCGGGTGATCCGCGCCGAGCAGCAACGCCAGGACCCGCTCCCTGGGACGGGTCGCGCGGAGCCCGGCGGCGGCCAGACGGGCGGCGCTGTCCATGCCTCACCTTCCTGCAACTGAGTTGCAGAAACTAACTGCGGGTCTCCGCCCTGTCAGCGCTCGCCGTAGAAGTCGTCGAAGAAGCTGAGGCTGATGAAGACGTGACCCATCGAGCTCGCCAGCTCCCAGACGGGAGAGTTGTCCGGGCGGGCTTCCACGAGCAGGCCCATGTAGCCGGTGTTCAGGACGGTGTTGCCGTTGGCCATGCGGATGGCCTGACCGCCGGCGATGCTCGTGAAGCCGTCGTTCTCCCCGAAGGACCAGGTCTGCTCGAGGGCCTGCTTGTCCTCGTTGACGGCGTACTCGATGGCCATGACCCGGCTCTCGTTCCCGACCCAGGAGGACATCAGCAGGTTGCCGTTGTCCAGCCAGTGGGGATCGTGCTGGAACACGAACGGGCGACCGTCTTCGACCTCCCAGCCCCCGGGGCCGAACTCCCGCAGCACATCACCGCTGTCGCGGTCGATCTGCAGGACGGTGTTCATCAGCCCCAGCGAGAACAGGAAGCTGTCGGTGGCGACGTCGTAGCTCAGCCCGTTGCCGTGGGTCCAGTCTCCGGCCAGCTCGCTCATCTGGTAGAAGCGCTCGTGCACTTCGGGCTCGGCCCAGTCCCAGGTGGAGAAGATCTCCTTGCGCTCACCGTCGGGGGCGACCAGCACGAGGGTGTCCCCCATCACGCGCACGTCCGTGCCCAGCTCCTCGTCGTACCACTCGCGCACGTCGGTGCCGAGAGTCGCGATGGTGCCGTCGGGGAGCTGGACCAGCTCGTGGTGGGCGACCCCCAGGTTGAGCTGATCGGTCAGGTTGCCCGCCATGTCGAAGTAGAACGCGTCGCTCTCTGGCGGCGAGTCCAGGGTGGCCAGCGACAGGTAGTCCATGAAGAAGTCGCCGATGACGAGGCCGCCGCTGCGCTGGTCGAAGGCCACGGTGGTCGGCAGCTTGCGGTGCACCTGCTGGGGGACGGTCAAGCACCACAGCACGGTGGCGTCGCGGTCCAGCACCACCACGTAGCTCTCGGCCCCGATCAGGGTGACCAGCATGTAGGGCTCGGGGGACATGTCGGCGCGATCGTGGATGATCAGATCCAGCTCGGGCATCCCGGCGGGCAGGCCGCCGGTCACGATCTCTCCCTTCTGGGAGCGGAGCACGTCACCCTCGTCGGTGAAGACCTCGTAGAAGACCGTGCTCGAGGGGGGCAGGCCCAGCAGCTGGGCTTCGTGGTGGGTGGCGCCGGCCTCGATCACCGGCGTGCTCCGGAGCCGATCCTCGGTGATCCCGAACTCGACCCAGGAGTCCCCTTCCCCGGCGCTCTCCCAGGACAGATCCACCACGGTCTCCACCTTGTCGGAGAGGGTGGCCTCGAGCTCGCTGATGCCCATCCCGGAGCTGACGGGATGGCAGGCGATCAAGAGCAGCGGCGCGGCGGCTGTGACGGCGGAGCGGAGGGCCATTGCACACACCAGGAGCAGGCGACAGAACCGGGAGCCAGCCTCTGCGGGTGGCCTGCGCCGACA
>CAYZVO010000112.1:0-28825 GCA_964481655.1 uncultured Enterobacterales bacterium
CGCCCCTGCCCGGCAGCTGCGCCGGCCCGTCCGGCCACTCGGGCGCCTCGCTGGCCCCCCCCGTCCCGCCCCAACACAGCCAGCCACCGGCCCACAGCCAGCCGCCGGCCCACAGCCAGCCCCCCCACGGCCACAGCGTGCCGCCGCCGGGCCACAGCCACTACCCGCCGGGCCCCGTCCCGCCCATGGGCTCCATGGGCGCCGTTGCGCATCCCCCGCCTCCACCACCGCGCGCCATCCTCCCCAGGATCATCGCCGCCCTCGCCGTGGGCGTGGCCCTGAGCGCCGGGGTGTTCGTGATGATGGACCGGGGCGACCCCTCCACCGTCCCGATCGGCGAGCCCCCGATCGGCGAGCCCCCGATCGCCGACCCTCCGATCCCCGATCCCGATCCCCCGATCCCCGAGCTCCCAGAGCCGGAACCCGTGAACGAGCCCGAGCCCGCCAACGATCCCAGCCCGGCACCCGCCACCACCCCGGAGCCCATCGTCGCCCCGGAACCCGTCACGGCGCCGGCCCCCCTGGCGCGCCCGGCGGCCTCCCCGGAGCCCGACCCAGCTCCCGAACCCACACCAGCCCCCACCCACGCGACGGTCAGCTTCACGGGGGCCGACTCCCTGAAGCTCGAAGAGGTCGACTTCCGCCACCGCTTCTCCCCTGGCGAGGTCCCCCCCGGCCGCTACAAGATCCTGGCCGGCTTCGGCGGCGCGGATCCCGTGTCCGCCGGCGAGCTCACCCTCAGCGCCGGCCAGACCGTCCACCTCGAGTGCGATCCCGACTTCCGCCGCTGCCGCAGCAAGTGACCCCCGCGCGCGTAGACAGCGCGCCCGCGGAGGACTACCATCCCAGGCATGAAGGTGCTGAGGCTGGAGCTGCGCGTCCGCGACGAGGCCCCGCGGGTGCTGTTTCCCCGCGGCGCGCTGCGGGTGGGGCGCCTGTCCAGCAACGATCTGGTGCTCCACGACCGCATGGTCTCGGGCGCCCACCTGGCCATCGAGCGCGACGACGCCGGCGAGGGCTGGCGGGTCCGCGACCTGGGGTCCCGCAACGGCACCACCGTCAACGGCACCCGGGTGGTCGCCCAGGTGCTCCGCGACGGCGACGTCATCGCCCTGGGCTCCGCGCGCATCATGGTGCGCACCATGGCCCTGGCCGAGCCCAGCATCGCCGACCTGGAGTTCATCGAGGGCGGACATCAGCACATCCGTTCCTCCCTGGTGCTCGAGCCCGGCATCTTCCCCGAGGCCTCGGCCATCGCCGACGAAGATGCCCTGCGGCGGGACTACGACAAGCTCCGCCTGGCCCACGAACTGAGCCTCGAGCTGGGCAACGAGCGAGATCCCGACCGCCTGCTGGCCCGGGTCCTGTCCTTCTGCTTCCAGGTCCTGCCGGTGGAGCACGGCGCGGCCCTGCTGCGCAAGGACTCCGGCCGCGGCCTCGAGGTCCGGGTCGCCCGCACCGCCATCCCCGGTGAGTCCTTCCGGCTGTCCCGCTCCCTGGTCGAGCGGGTGGTCACCACGGGCGAAGGCCAACTCCTGGCCGACGCCCAGCGGGAGGGCATGGACCACTCCGACTCGATCCACGAAGGCGACATCCGCTCTGTCATGGCCGTGCCCCTGCAGACCCGCGAGGGTCCCCAGGGGGTGCTGTTCCTGGCCAACTGCAGCCGGGCCGACGCCTTCGACGACAAGGACCTGCACCTGGTCACAGGCATGGCCGCCCAGGCCGCCCTGGGCCTCGAGCGCGCGGAGCTGCTGCGTCAGGTCGAGGCCGAGACCGAGCGCCGGGTGTTCCTCACCCGCTTCCTCTCCCCCGCGCTGGTGGACGAGGTGCAGAGCGACCGGGTGGACCTGCAGCAGCAGGGCGAGCTGCGCCGCGTGGCGGTGCTCTTCGCCGACCTGCGGGGCTTCACCCGCACCGCCGAGCAGCTGGGACCCGAGGACACCGTGCGCATGCTCAACGAGCACTTCGAGCACCTGGTGGACGAGGTCTTCCGCTTCGGTGGTGTGCTCGACAAGTTCCTGGGGGACGCCCTGATGGCCATCTGGGGGGCCCCCGTCCAGCGGGACGACGACGCCCTGCGCGCCCTGCGCTGCGCCCTGCGCATGCAGCGCCGCATGGCCAGGCTGGGCGAGGCGCGGCTCGAGCGCGGGCTCCCCGCCCAGCAGGTGGGCATCGGGGTTCACATCGGCGAAGCCGTGGTCGGCGGCATCGGCGCCCCCATGCGCCTGGACTACACCGCCATCGGCCCCTGCGTGAACCTGGCCAGCCGCCTGTGCGACCTGGCCGGGCCCGGCGAGGTGCTCTCGTCACTGGAGACCGTCCACCCCCTCGCGAGCGCCCTGCGCTTCGAGGAGGCCCACCAGGAGCGGGTCAAGGGCTTCAGCGAGCCTGTGTCGGTGTGTCGGGTGATCGGGGAGCGCTGATCCCCATGAAGCGCCCCACCAGCCCTGCCGGCACGCTCATCAGCCGCTGACTCAACGCGTCCTCGGCCAGCGCGATCGTCTCGGGTTCACCGGCCTGCTCCGCACGATGCACCGCGTAGGCCAGCAGCACCAGCTCCCGGTGGACGCGCAGCAACCACACGATGGCGGCCGCGGGGACCGCGATGGCGAGGAACAGGGCGGAGGAGATGATGGCGGCGGTGAGCATGGGATGTCCGGGTAGCCCTGAGCTATCAGCCTGATACGCTCCCGGCAGGAGATGACCATGACCCTGCCCATCGCCCTGCTCCTGCTCGCCTGCTCTTCGGACTCCGACGGCCCGCCGTCCTTCGTGATCCAGCCGGAGCCCGAGGCGACCCCGGTGGTCGAGCCCGCGCCCCCTCCCCCGCCCCCCGAGAGCTTCACCGCCGTCTTCGAGCTCGGGGCCCCCGGGGGCCTGCCCGCCAGCGACATCGGCGCTCAGCGCATCAGCGCCGCCGACGGCAGCGGCCAGTGGTCCACCGACCACATGGTGATCGTGGCCGCCAGCGGCTACCACGAGCGCTCGCCCACCACCGTCGCAGACGGCGCCGGTGGCGTCATCGTGGCCTTCGAGGCCGAGGTGCCCGAGGGTGAGCTGAAGGGCGACCTCGACCTGTTGATGCAGCGGGTCGACGCCAGCGGCGCCCTGGCCTGGGGTGGAGGCCAAGGCAGCCTCCCCCTCGCCGCGACCACCGTCGTGGCGCGCGCGCCGGTGCTGGTGTCCGACGGCGAAGGTGGCGCCTTCGTGGTCTTCGAGCGTCTCGGGCACGACGATGCCGGGGCACTGGACAGCGATCTGGCGGCCCAGCGGGTGGCCGCCGACGGCAGCCTCCAGTGGGCCGAGGGCTCCCTGGACGGCCTGCCCATCGTGGCTGGGCCCGGCCTGGTCTCCGGTGCGGTCGCCGTGGCGGACGGCCAGGGCGGCCTGATCGTGGTCTTCGAGCTCGAGCCCACCGGGGGGCCCAGCGCAGGCTCCCACGAGCTGTGGGCCCACCGCATCGCCCCGGACAGCAAGCCCGTCTGGGGCAGCGGTGGACGCCCCCTGGCCGTGGCGGTGGCGAAGGGTTCCATCAGCGACGCCGCCGTGCTACCCGACGGCGCGGGCGGGGCGCTGGTGGTGTTCCGCGAGGAGGTCGTCGAGGGCGAGCTGGCCGGTGACTTCGACCTGATGTCCCAGCGCATCGCCGCCGATGGCTCCCTGCCCTGGGGTGGGACCCCGGAGGCCTTCAAGGTGGTCTCCGCCACGACCCTGGCCGAAGGCCCCCCCGCCATCGTGAGCGACGGAGCGGGTGGTGCCATCGTGGCCTACCAGGCGGCCTGGCGCGACGGTCCTCGGGTGGGTCAGCTGGACCTGTTCGCCCAGCGCATCGACGCCGATGGCGCCGGCCTGTGGAACGAGGGTGCCCCCGTCCCCCTGGCCAGCTCCGACTGGAGCGAGGACAGCCCCCTGCTGGTGAGCGACGGGGCCGGCGGCGCCATCGCGGTCTTCGCCCAGGCCCCCCCGGCCGCCCACCTGAGCCAGGACCAGGACATCGGCGCCCAGCGCATCGGACCCGACGGCACGCTGTTGTGGCACGCCGGCGCCAAGAGCGCGGTGTTGAGCGCCACCACCCACCTCGAGCGCAACCCCGCCATCATGGCCGACGGGCACGGCGGCGTGGTGGCCGTCTTCGAGGCGGTGGCCCGGGACGGCGAGCACGCCGGTGACAGCGAGCTGGTGGCCCAGCACCTGGACGCGTCCGGACAGCGCCTGTGGGGCGAAGGCACCGCCCCCGCCCTGGTCGCCTGGAGCGCGGCCCTCGAGGGCAGGCCCCGGGTGACCGCACCCTAGCGCTGGTCCTCGTCGTCCTTGTTCAGGGTCAGCAGCCGCGCGGAGTTGACCACCACGAAGATGGCGCCGCCGTTGTGCAGCAGCGCGCCCACCAGCGGCGGGATCAGGCCCACAGCGGCCAGGGTGAGCATCAGCACCGAGAAGCCCACGCCCACCATGACGTTGACGTTGATGGTGCGTCGGGTGCGGTTGGCCAGATCGACCATCTGCGGCAGCCGCGCCAGGTTGTTGCCCATCAGCGCGATGTCCGCGCCGCCCAGGGCCACCTCGTTGATCACCGCGCCCACGGCCACGCCCACGTCCGCGCTGTGCAGGGCCAGGGCGTCGTTGACGCCATCGCCCACCATCATCACGCGGCGGCCTGCGGCTTGCTCCTCGGCGATGAGCTCGGCCTTGCGCTCGGGCAGGACCTCGGCCTCGTAGTCGTCGAAGCCCAGCTCCTCGGCCACCTGGACGGCCACGCCTTCGCGGTCACCGGTCAGCAGCACCAGGCGCTTGGCGCCCAGGGCCCGCAGACCCTCCAAGGCTTCGCGGGCCTCGGGGCGGGGGGTGTCGGCCAGCTCGAGCCAGCCCAGCACGCTGTCGCCGCGGGAGACGTAGACCGCGATGCCGCGGGCCGGGGTGACCTTCTCGAAGCGCATGCCCAGCTCGGCCAGCCAGCTGGCGCGGCCCAGGCGCAGGGTGCCCTCGTCCGTCTCGGCGACCACGCCCTGGCCGGCCTCTTCGTGCAGCTCGTCGGGGGGCAGGATCTCCAGGCCCCGCTCCCGCGCGGCCTGGAAGGCGGAGCGGGAGACCGGGTGCAGGGAGCCGTGCCCGCAGCGGCCGGCGAGGCGCA
The DNA here is from genome assembly GCA_964481655.1 of uncultured Enterobacterales bacterium. GTDB lineage: Bacteria > Myxococcota_A > UBA796 > UBA796 > JAFGLY01 > CALDOK01. Next base: position 5,132 of record CAYZVO010000112.1, read on the forward strand.
GCAGATCGTCCTCGGAGACCCCCATCACCGGGTGCACATCGACCATGGTGAGGGTGCCCAGGGTCACGGTGCCGGTCTTGTCCAGCACGACCGTGTCGACCTCGCTGACCCGCTCGAGGAAGCTCGAGCCCTTGATCAGGATGCTCCAGCGACCAGCCACGGCCAGCGCGGCCACCATGGCCACCGGGCCGGAGAGGACCAGGGCGCAGGGGCAAGCCACCACGAGCACCGCGATGGCGCGGTCGACCTCGCCGGTGGCGAAGAGCACCACGCCCGCGATCACCAGCACGATGGGCAGGTAGGCGGTGGCGTAGCGCTCGAGCATGCGGGTGATGGGCGCCTTGCTCTCCTCGGCCTCGAGCAGCAGCTTGATGACCCGGCCCAGGGCGGTGTCGCTGCCCACGCCGCGCACCTCGGCGTTGATGAGCCCGTCGAGGTTCACGGTGCCGGCGAAGATGGGGCTGCCGGGGCCGACGTCTTCGTGCATCGACTCGCCGGTCACGGTGGACTGGTCCACCGATGAGTGGCCCTGGGTCACCACCGCGTCCGCGGGGATGGTCTCGCCGGGCCGGACGACGATGGTGTCGCCCACCCGCAGGTCCTCAGAGGCCACGGTGCGCTCGACCCCGCCCTCGAGCAGGGTGCCGGATCGAGCGTGGAGCTTCTGGATGCCCTCGATGGCAGCCCGGGCGCCCATGACCGAGCGGTCCTCGAGCAGGTGCCCGACCTCCATCAGCAGGGGCACCATGCCCGCGGTGGTGAAGTCGCCGATGACGACGGCGGCCAGGATGGCCAGGGCCACCAGCTGCTCGGTGTAGCTGCCGGGATCGTCGGAGAAGAAGCCCTCGGCGGCCATCTTGAACACGGGCCAGGCCACGATGACCACGGCGACGAGCTGGACAGCGTCGGCGATGGCGGCCTGGTCGGGCTGGGCGCGGCCCCAGATCCAGCCCAGGGCCAGCAGGCCTCCGCCGATGAGCACCGAGACCAGCCGGGTGGCCATCTCGCGCTGCTCGTCGTCGTCCAGCTCGACCTGGCGGGCGGCGGCCATGGTGGCCACGTGGCCCACGCGGGGCACGCCGGTGGCGCCGACGGCCGGGGTCTGCGTGTCGTGCAGGGGGGTGTCGTGGGTGCTCATCTAGTCCCCCGCCGGGATGGAGAGCCGGAAGCCCTCGGGTTCGTAGCGCACGCCGTCGGGGGGCGGCGGGACCCAGCGCAGGCGGCCGGAGTTGGGCAGGGAGGCCTCGATGGCCTCGAGGTAGACCCGTTCGCGCACGACCCGGGGGTTCTTGCGGTACTCGGCATACAGGTCGCGCCACATGCCGGCGTCACCGCGGGCCAGGGCCAGCAGCTCGGCGGCGTAGCCCTCGGCCTCGCGCAGGGCCTGGTCCCGGGCGGCCTGGGCCAGGGGGACCTCTTCCTCGCGCAGCTTGCGGGCCTCCTTGACCTGGGTCTCCATGTCGATGAAGGCGTTCTGGACCTGCTCGAACTCGGCCTGGACCTGGCGCGGCGGGGCCAACTCGGTGACCTCCAGGGAGACCAACGACAGGCCGCAGGCCGCCTGATCGAGGCGGTCCTGAGCGCGCTGGACCACCGTGAGCTGGAACTGGGAGCGGCCCTCGGAGAGCACACTGTCGACCTCGACCTCGCCCATGGTGCGCACGGTGGCGGCCATGATGGCGTCCCGCAGCAGCTCCTCCGGCATGGCCTGGAGCAGCGCGAAGGCGACGGGGTCCTCGATCTGGTAGCGGGCGACCATGTCCACCTGGACCACGTTGTGGTCGCCGGTCAGGGCGTAGCCCTCGAGGGCCGGGTCGATGGTCTTGCGGCGGGAGCGGTTCTGCTTCTTGTCGCCGGGGCGGCGGTAGTGCAGGTCGTAGATCTCGAGCTCGTAGACCTTCTTCACCTTCACCCGCACCACCTCGTCGATGGGGCGAGGCAGGGTGTAGTGCATGCCCGCGTGGCGCAGGGCGGTGGCCGGGGTGCCGCCGGCGAGGGCGCCGAAGCGCAGCACGACGGCCACCTCGTCCGAGCGCACCACGACGAGGCCCGAGAACAGGTAGGCCAAGCACAGCGCCAGCGCGCCCCAGCGCAGATAGTTCAGGCCGAACTCGAAGGAGCGCAGCAGGGGCCCGCCGAAGCGGCGCAGCTCGCTGGAGCCTTGGGAGGACTGCGCGCTCATGGCGCACCTCCGTGTGGGTTCATCCGAGTCATCACCGCGCGCCCTCCTGCAGCAGCTGGAAGGGCGGGCTGTCGGTGCGCAGGACCACGGTGGACTTCTTGCCCAGGATCTTGTCCATGGACTCGAGGGAGCGCATGAAGCGGTAGAACTCGGGATCGAGGCTGTGGGCCTCGGCGTAGATGCGGGCCGCCTCGGCCTCGGCCTCGCCGCGGATGCGGGCGGCCTCTTCGTTGGCCTGGGCGCGGATCTGGGCCACCTCGAGGTCCGTGTCGGCACGGATGGTGGCGGCCTCGCGCTCGCCCTCGGCCCGGAAGCGGGCGGCGTACTGCTTACGCTCGGCGCGCATCTGCTCGAAGACGTAGCGGGTATTGCCCTCGGGCAGCGACAGCCGCTTGAAGCCGATCTCGTCGATGGCCACGCCGTACTTCTCGCCGGCCTTGGTGGCCACGTCGGCCAGGATGGCCTGCTCGATCTCCGTGACCCGCAGGTCATCGGTCGTGGTGGAGACCAGGGCGCTCAGGTCGTAGCCACCCAGCACGCTGATCTTGGCGTTGGTGACCAGGCCGTCGAGCTTGGCGTCGGCGGCCTCCACCGAGCCGAGGCTCTGGTAGAAGCGCAGGGGCTCCTGGATGCTCCAGACCACGTAGCTCAGCAGGATGACGTTCTTCTTGTCCCGGGTGAGCATCTCGGTGTGGCGGGTGTTGAGGACCCGGGCCCGGCCGTCGAGCAGCACGACCCGCTCCACGGGCCAGGGCAGCTTGCCGTGCAGGCCCGCGTCCTCGACGACGTCGACGGCGCGGCCCAGGCGCAGGCGGATGGCCACCTGCCCCTCGCGGAGCTGCCAGGTGAAGGCGAAGAAGGCGAGGCCGAGCAGGATGGCCGTGCCGATGCCGTAGCGGATGATGTTGTCACGCATGGTTCACTCTCCCCGGGGCTACTCGAGCACCCAGAGGGCGCCGCCGTCACGCTCGATGCGAGCGTCGATGACGTAGTGAGGGTTGTCCTGGAGCACCACCTCGACGGTCTCGAGGCGGCGCCGGAAGCGGTAGAGGCTGGGGTTGGCGCTGTACTGCGCCTCGAGGGTCTGGAAGGCGATGGCTTCGCCGCGGGCCTTGGAGAGGCGCTCGGCCTCGTCCGCCTGGGCGCGGCGGGTGGCGCGGGTGGCGGCGGCCTCGGCCTTGGGCAGGGCGCCGTAGCGGTAGGCCTGGGCCTCCATGGCGTAGGTCCCGCGGTCGATCTGGGCAGCCACCACGGCCTGGTAGTCGTTGGCCACGGCGACCGGCGGGTGCAGGCCGCGGAGCACGAAGGCGACCACCTCGACCCCCAGCTGGTGATGATCGGCCTCGTCCTGGATGGCGGTGCCGATGCGGGCCGAGAAGTCGCCGATGTCCTCGGAGAGCACCTGGTCCAGGGTCTTGTCCACGGTGGCGTCCATCAGCACGCGGTAGGCCAGGGTCTCGAGGCCGTCCTCGGGGTTCTGGGTGCCGTACAGCCAGGCGTGGATGTCGCCGATCCGGTAGTGCAGCTCGGCGTTGACGGTGACCAGGTCCCGGCCGTCGCCGAGCAGCAGGTTGTACTCCTCGGCGGCGTGGTACTGGGTCCACAGGGCCTCGGCGCCGACCTTTGCGTCCTGGAAGCCGATGGGCATCTCCCGCACGCGCTGGACGTCCACCCGGCGCACCCGATCGAAGGGATAGGGCAGGCCGACGTGCAGGCCGGGCTCGAGCACCTTGTCGCGGTCCACCCGGCCGAAGCGCTCGCGCATGGCCTGCTGGGCGGGATCGACGACCACCACCGTGGACATCACCCAGGCCACCAGGCCCAGGGCCAACAGCACCGGCAGGGCCGCCCGGCGCACGAAGACCAGGGCCCAGGAGCTGCGCACGTCGACACCGAAGGTGCGCTCCACGCCGGTGAAGATGCTCTGGACGGGGTTGAACGACGACCCCAGGAAGCGGCTGATGAGCAGATCGGCGCCGAAGGGCGCGCCCATGCGGGGTCGGAAGACGAGCCCACCCACGCCGTGGGCGAGCAGCTCCACCGCCAGGGCAGCGCCGATGACCAGCACCACCAGCGCGAGCTGCTCTTCCTGGACGGTGCGCCCGAGGGCACAGAGCAGGGCGGAGGCCGAGGCGATGAGCGAGCTCCAGGTCCCGATGCGCGCCATGGAGGCCAGCCCCGGCGCGTCGGGGAGCTCGGCCTCGTCGGTGGCCTGGTAGTAGCGGGCCAGCACAGCGGCCGCGAAGGCGATGACCAGCATCCCCACGGAGAGGCCGGCGTGCACCGAGGTGGTCTCCACCCGCTCGGGGGCGCCGTAGATCCAGACCAGCACCGCGGCGGCGATCACCAGGGCGGATCCCATCAGCCGCAGCAACGGCAGCGACCACACCCGCGGGGCGGGGCCCTGGGCGGGCGCGCGACCGGCCAAGCCGAGGCTGCGACGGGCGCCCAGCAACATCACCAGGGCCAGCAGCCAGAACGGGGAGGCGGTGAGGGACACCGCCGATCCCAGCAGCAGTCCCGCGGCGACGTGGAGGCCCAGGATCACCGCGACGATCAGGGGGACGAGCAGCCCCGTGACCTGTCGGTGTCCTGAGCGGACGTCTTCAATCGACATAGTATTTTCCCGATATTCGGTGAAGGGCAGTTGTATGATCTAACTACGGGGGCGGGCGCGCACAGGCGCATGCGCACGATTGGTGCCCTTGGCTACCCCGCGCGTGCTATCCTCGCACCTCGCCCGGGAGTGCAGCTTGTCCGCCATCTCCAGCCTCGTCACCGGCACGATCCTGAGCGTCCAGGTCGTCCAGGGCCCCAGCTGGCTTCCCCACACCGAGATCCTGCTCCAGGACGACCGGGGCCAGCAACACAGCTTCCTGCTGCCAGGGGCCAACGGGGGCCCCCCGGCCGCCGTGCGCGGCGTGCCCGTGGTCCAGCCCGGCCAGCGCTGGCAGATCGAGCTCGACCAAGCCGCGGTGGGCGTGGTCCCCCGGGGCCACGGCGCCGGGATGCGCTCCCTCGATCCCCTGCCGGTCTGGAACCTCAACGGAGGCCACCTACCCGATGAGCTCCAACCCTGGCCGTACCTGCTGAACGAACTGGGAGCCGGAGCAATCGGCGCCGACGCCACCGAGACCGCCTTCGAGGCCGCCTTGGAGCAGTGGTCCACCGTGGGCTGCTCGACCTTCGCGTTCGCCTACCAGGGCCGCACCGAGCTGCTGGTCGAGGACGACGGTGTCAACGTCGTCGCCTGGGAGAACGACACCTGGGAGTGGCACGATCAGGCTGCGGCCATGTCGCTGGTGCGCTTCGACATGAGCAGCCACCCGCCAACCGTGCGCGAGACCGACATCCTCTTCAATGGTGTGGACTTCGACTGGGACGCCGAGACCGGCGCCGCCGTGGGGGCCAACCCCGTCCTGCACCTCGGCTCGGTGCTGGCCCACGAGCTGGGGCACTCCACCGGCATGGACCACGAGTACGAACTGGTCACCTCCACCATGTACCTGGCCTACTTCGGCGGCTCGTGGATGGAGACCCTCTCCGGCGACGACATGCGCGGGCTGTGCGAGAACTACCCCAGCGGCACGGACGCCTGCAGCGTGGACGGAGACTGCGCTGGGCTGGACGCGAGCGAGCGCTTCTGCGACGAACTGGACGGCGTGAAGGTCTGCGACGAAGTGCGTGACCCCGTCGGCACCGACTGCTTCATCGACGACATCAACTGCGCCGAGGTCTGCATGTTCGACGGCGCCTGGTACACCCAGGGCGAGTGCGTGCTGACCTGCCCCGATGGAAGCTGCGAGCCCGGCTACACCTGCGAGGACGCCCCCTACACCCTGCCCCTCGAGCCCGGCGCCGTCTGCGTGCCCGACCCTCCCGACACGGGCCTGGACGCCGGAGACACCGCCATGGACAGCCCCGCCCCACCGGACGACACCGACGAGGGTGAGCCCGAGGGCTGCGGCGGCTGCGCGGCGGGCTCCCCAGCCACCCCTCTGCTCATCTCCCTGCTTCCCCTGGCGCTGTTCATACGCCGCCGGGGTGCCTTCCCCTCCCCCACCTCCCGGAGGTCCCCATGAGGCCCTGGCTCGCCACCTTCGCCCTGCTGCTCCTGCCCGGCACCGCCCTGGCTGGCTACAAGCTGCTCATCAACGACGACTTCGAGAGCGGTGACACCGCTGCCTTCCAGGGTGGCTTCGGGGCTGGCGAGTGCTGGGGGGTGTCCTACGTACCCGACGCTGGAGACTATCCGCTCCAGCTGAGGCACGTCGACACCCTAATCGGCGGGACCGGGGGCCACGGGCTGTTCACCGTCGACTTCTACGAGGGCTCGAGCACCAACCCCAATCAGGCGAGCCACATCGACGGGTCCTACCTCTACATCACAGGCTCGAACACCAGCTTCAACCGGATCGACCTGACCGACCCCAAGCTGAAGATGACCCTCCCGACCATCGACTCGGGCAACATCATCGTGTCCATCTGCACCGACAACGGCGGCTACCCCGCCATCGCCCGGGACGTAGGGGGCTTGGACTACGCAGACCGAAACTGGATCTACGCCCACGGCACCTGGTGGCAGGCCAATCTTCTTCTTGTCTACGGCGACTGGATCCAGCGCCTGTGCGTCGAGACCGACAACGTCAGCGGTGACGAGTGCGACGTGGACGCCGACACCGACGCCGACACGGACACCGACACCGACGCCGACGGGGACGCCGACGCCGACAGCGACACCGACGCGGACACCGACACCGCCTGGGACACCACCGAGCCCGGCGAGCTGTCCCTCATCAGCATCACCCCCGCCGAGATGAACCTGGGCGAGCCCATCGACGTGGTGCTGCTCGGCTCCGGCTTCGACGGAGGCATGGAGGCCCGCATCGGCGGCATCGCGCTGACCGGCACCGAGGTGGTCAACGCCGAGACGCTGCAGGGCCGCACCCCCAGCTCCCTGCCCGCTGGCACCCACGACGTCGAGGTGGTGCTGGACGCCGACAACGCCTACCTGCCGGCCGCCTTCACGGTCCTGGGCGAGGAAGAGGGCGGCTGCGCGGGCTGCAGCAGCACCCAGCCCCGCGGGCTGGCCTGGCTGGGCCTGGGCCTGCTCGGCATGATGATGCTGGGCTGGCGCCGGCGTGAGGGCTAGCACGACCTCGGAGGAACGCCCCGCTCGGCGTGGCGGGAGGGGGTAGACCCCTCCCCTACGACCGACGGCGGCCACACCACCGGGGCCACCGCGCTGGAGACTCCATGCTCATCGCCACCCACAACGTGAACTCCCTGCGGGCCCGCATGGCCCGCGTCACCGCCTGGCTCGAGCGGGTCCAGCCCGACGTGGTCTGCCTGCAGGAGATCAAGGTCACCGACGATCTCTTCCCCCGGGAGCCCCTCGAGGCCCTGGGGTACCACCTCGCGGTGCACGGCCAGAAGACCTACAACGGCGTGGCCATCCTCTCGAAGACCCCCCTCGAGGATGTGGTGGCCGGGATCGCCGACTTCGACGATCCCCAGGCCCGCAGCCTCGCGGCCACCACCGCCGGGATCCGGGTGCGCAACCTGTACGTGCCCAACGGCAAGGAGATCCCCTCGGACAAGTACGAGTACAAGAAGGCCTGGCTCGACGCCCTGATCGCCGAGACCCGCGGCAGCTGGGACCCCGGCGTGCCCACCGTGCTCACCGGGGACTTCAACATCACCTTCGATACGCGGGACATGTGGGACCCCGAGGGTCACCACGAGACGGTCTTCCACTCCACCCCCGAGCGAGAGCGGCTGGGCGCCCTGATCGACTGGGGCCTCACCGACGCCTTCCGCCTGCACAACCAGGACGCCGGGGTCTTCACCTGGTGGGACTACCGCCGCGCGTCCTTCCGTCGCAAGATGGGGCTGCGCATCGATCACTTCCTCATCTCCGCCGACCTGGTGCCCCGCTGCAGCGCCGTCACCGTCGATCGCGACGAGCGTCGAGGCGAGAAGCCCAGCGACCACGCGCCGGTGATCATGACCCTGGACGACTGATCCCTCACTCCCACGTCAACGCCGACCCCTTCGCCGCCGCCGTCGACGGCATGGGCGACGCCATCGACACACACCTGCACGTGCGCATCGACGTGCCCGGGCGGCTCGACGCGGCCCGCCTGGGCCGGGCCCTGAGTGCCCTCGCCCGCGCCGTGCCGGAGCTGGGGGCCCGCTTCGAGCGCCGCTGGTGGCGCTCCCGCTGGCTGCTGGACCCCGCGCCCACCTGGCGCATCGACGAACACGATGATGTCACCCCCGCCTCCGCCGAAGAGCTGGAGGCGGCGCTGTACGCCGAGCCCTTCCGCCCGCGGGGGGTGCTGCCGGTGGAGCTGGTGCTGCTGCACATGGAGCAACACGACCGGCTGCTGCTGCGGGTCAGCCACCTGCTGGCCGACGGGGGCGGCACCAAGAACCTCTGCTACCGCGTCGCCCACTGCTACCGCATGGTGGGCGATGAGCCCGACTGGTTCCCCAGGCCGGTGCCCCACCCGCATCCGCTCTGGCGGCTGCTGTCGAGCTTCCGGCCGCGCCACATCCTGCCCATGCTCCGGGGCGGCCTCGACGAGCTGTGGGACAACCGACCCATGCGCCCCATGGCGGTCCCCATGGGTCCCGCGAGCGCCGGCGTCGCGCGCTTCCGCCATCTGCACCTGCCCGCCGAGCGGGTCACCCGCCTGGCGGAGCGCTGGCGTGGCCGTGGCGTGACGCTGAACGACCTGGCCATCGCCGCCTTCACCCGCGCGCTGGTGCTCTGCTTCCCCGAGGCCAACGCCCAGCGCAGCCACGCGGCGCTGGTGGCCACCGCGGACCTGCGGCAGTACCTCCCGCCCCTGCGGGACGTCTGCAACTACAGCTCGCTGCGGCCCCTGGTCTTCGGCCGCCTGCCCCTGCAGGCCCCCAGGGAGAACCTCGCCAGGGTCGTGGCCAAGACCCGGCTGTGGAAGCGGGGCTGGACCAGCATGCTGCCCGGCATCTTCATCATGGCGGCCATCTCCGTGCTGCCCCACGCCATCATCCGGGCGGGGCTGCGGGCCTTCCTGGGGCGCCTTGTGACCCCCGAGGGCGCCTGCACCGGGCTGACCAACATCGGCCCCATCGACGCCAGCGCGCTGGACTTCGGCGATGGCCCCTGCACCGCAGCGATGGTGATCAGTCCCCTGGCGCCCTCCCCTACGATGATCACGGCGATCACGGGCTGCGCCGGGGCGCTGGACTTCACCGTCGCGTTCTCGGACCCCTCGCTGGCACCCGAGGCGGCGGAGCGTCTGATCGACGCCATGGATCGAGAGCTGGCGGCCCTCGAGTGAGCGGGTATACTCCGCTTCACGGACGAGGAGACCTCCCATGGACCGCTTCTGGCGCTCTGTTTCGATCGTGATGGGTGCCCTGCTGGCCGCGGGCTGCCCCGTGCGCACCAAGTACGGCATCGAGACCGGTGACTACGAAGACACCGGCGAGACCGAGTGGGTCGCCACCGAACTCGACCCCGGGACCGAGCCCCTGGCGGTCGACCGACCGACCCTGCCCATCGACGCGCCCGCCGGCGACTGAGCTTGGGCCTCCGCGACCGCGCCCGGCGGCGCCTGCTGCCAGGGTACCACCACGCCGTCCGGCGCTCGCCCGACCTGCGCTACCTGTTCTTCGAGATCACCCAGCGCTGCAACCTGGCCTGCAGGCACTGCGGCAGCGACTGCGCCGCGTCGTCGGAGCACCCCGACCTCCCGGTGGATGTGGCCCTGAGTGTGGCCGGAGAGATCGCCGGCGCGATGGACCCCGCCCGCGTCACGGCGGTCATCACCGGCGGCGAGCCCCTGTGTCACCCCGGCGTGTTCGCGCTGGGGGCCGGGCTGGACGCCCGGGGCTTCCCCTGGGGCATGGTCACCAACGGCTGGCTGTGGACCCCCGAGACCCTCGCCGCGTCCCGGGCCGCGCGGATGCGCTCGGTCTGCGTCAGCCTCGACGGCCTCGAGGCCAGCCACGACGCCCTGCGGGGCCGGCCCGGCAGCCACGTCCGCGCCCTCGGCGCCATCGACCTGCTGCTCGGACCCGGCGGTCCTCCGGTGATGGACGTGGTGACCTGCGTGCACCCGGGCAACCTCGGCGAGCTCGACGCGGTCCACGACCAACTGGCGGCGCACAACGTCCCCGCCTGGCGGCTGTTCACCATCGACCCCATCGGCCGTGGCGCCGACCCCGCGCTTCAGCTCGACGCCGCGGGCATGCAGGAGCTGTTGACGGTCATCGCCCGGCTGCGGACCCACAGCCCCATGAAGGTCAACTTCGGCTGCGGCGGACACCTGGGCTACGAGACCAACCGGGCCGTGCGCGACGCCGACTACGTCTGCCTCGCCGGCGTGCGCGTCGCCGGGGTGATGGTGAACGGCGACATCCTGGCCTGCCCCAACAACGACCGGGCCCTGGCCCAGGGGAACGTGCTGCGGGATTCCTTCGTGCAGACCTGGCGCGATGGCTTCCGCCCCTTCCGCGACCGCAGCCTGACCCGCAGCCCCCAGTGCGATGGCTGCGCCGAGTGGGGCCTGTGCCAGGGCAACGACATGCACCTGTGGGACCCGACACGCGGTGAGACACGCCTGTGTCACCACCGGATGTATCAGCTGGAGGGCTTCGACCCCTCGTCGGGGTGACAGCAGGCGCAGTCCTCGCAGCGCCCGGGCTGGGCACACTCCCCCCGGATCACGTGGCTGTGGGACAGGATGCGCAGGCCGTGCTGGGCCGCGAGGGCCTCCTGGCGAGCCTCGATGACCGGATCGCTGAACTCGAAGATCCGGCCGCAGGTGACGCACACCAGGTGGTCGTGGTGCTCACCCTGGGGGGTGACCAGCTCGTAGTGGACCTGGGCGCCCTGCAGGGCGTGCCGTTCGAGGATGCCGGCGTCCTCGAAGAGCTTGACCGTGCGGTAGACCGTGGCTTGGCCGATGCCGGGGCGCTCCAGGGCGACGTGACGAGCGAGCTGTTCCATCGTGACATGCCCCGGCAGCTCCAACAGCGCCGTGAGGATCCGCTCCCGCTGGCGGGTGCGCTTGAGGCCCCGGGCGTTCAGATGTCTCTGCAGCTGCCGCTGGATGGTGTCGGTCCGGCTCATGGCGAGCCCTGGATAACCTCGTGGAGCGCCAGGATGCGCCGGGTGGCCTCCACCGCTGCCCGGCTCGACAGGGTCGCGCCGCTCACCGGGCGCACCGCAGAGCGCCGGGCCGTGAGCTCACGGTTCAGTCCCAGGCCCTGGATCTGGGCGTAGAAGCTCGCTGGTGGACGATGCTGCTCGTCACCCTCGAAGCTCAGCAGCTCCACCCGGGTGACCACGCCGTCGGGCCCCACGACCACCATCATGGTGGACGGCAGCTCCCGCACCGGGTGGGTGTCGAAGTAGGCCGAGCCCGCCACGGCGCCGTCGCACACCCCCTGGTACTCCCGCAGCAGCCCACTCTCCACGGGCACCCCCGCCCGCTCGGCCGCGGCCTGACGCTGCTCGTAGGACAGATAGTGGGTCCGCTCCCGCAGCTCGCAGCCCGGGAAGGCCAGGGCCAGGGCCTCGTCCATGGTGACCAGCACCTCGGCCTGGGCGGGGAGGGACAGGAGGATCGCGAGCAGCGACGGGATCATGGCAGGTCTCCATCTGGGACGAGCCGCTGCACCACCACCTCCACCCCTGGGATGGCGGTGGCCAGGTCGGCGGCGCGCTGGGGTCCGAGCACGAACAGGCCCGTGGCCAGGCAGTCCGCCTGCGCGGCGCTGGGGGCCACCACGGTCACGCTGCCCCAGGGGGGCACCGCCCCCGGACCGCGGGGATCGACGATGTGGCCGGGCTGGACTCCCTGACCGGAGGTCGCGACCGACCCATCCTCGAGGGTGATCGTGGTGACCGCGAGGCCCCGCTGGGCCGGGTGGGCCAGGTCCACCTCGATGGTGGCGCCGGCCGTCGCGATCTGGCCCCCCAGATCGAGGGTGACCACGGTGGCGCCCGCCTCGGTGGCCGCGGCCAGGCCCGCGTCGAGGCCGATGCCTTTGCCGATCCCGCCGGCGTCGAGCGCGATGGGCGACAGAGCGCGAGCCCGCGCACCATCCAGCTCCAGGGCCTCGGGAGCACCGAGGGTGAGATCGAAGCCGCCCCGGGTCCAGGCGCGACACCGCTCGGCGAGGGCCAGGTCCGCGGCGAGCTCGGGGCTGAGGGGCCGCCAGGCGCCGACGGGGCCCGCGGACAGCCGCGCCAGCTCGCTGGTGCCTCCCCTGCTGGTCAGCCGGGCCTCGACCCGCCCGATGGCCCGGACCGCGGCCTCGGAGGCCGCCAGCGCCGTGGCGCGGTCCGGCGCCTCCACCCGCACGGCCAGGACCGTGCCCATGGCCAGCAGCTGGCGCTCCACTGCCTCCTCCGCGTGCAGCGGGGTCAGCAGGTGGAGCGCGATGAGGGTCGAGAGCACGGGGCGGGTCCTAGAACTAGAAGATGAAGCCGATGCCGGCGTTGAGCTGGTTCACCCCGGACTCGGCCGCGTTCATGTGGACCTGGTAGTCGGCCTTGACGGTGACCTGCTCGTGGGGCTGGAAGGCCAGGCCCGCGGTGATGTTCGAGCGGTCCTTGCTGTCTGAGCTGTCGAACCCGTTCGGCACGCTCAGCTGCGTGTTCAGCGCCTCGTAGCGCAGGTGGGGCACCAGGGACATGCCCTGCACGCCGAAGGGCCGCAGCACGTCGTAGCCAAGGTCCACGTAGTAGCCGTGCATGGTCTCACCGACGCTGTCGGAGCCCTCGAGGGCCAGGGCCTCGTTCAGGGCCTTGACGTCGTCCAGCCGGGCGCCGGCGTACAGGGCGCGCAGCTTCACGCCCGCCAACTCCACCGTCGCGTGCCCCTCGTAGATGATGGTGCCCACGTCGGGCTCCGCGCCGGTGTCGGCGTTCATCAGGTCCTGGCCGGAGTTGCCGTAGTAGGCCGAGCCGCCGACCACCAGGCCCTCGACGCCGGTGAAGTCGAGCCGGGCCACGCCGGCGAAGTCCTCTGCCACCGCCTCGGCGCCCTTCTGGCGTCCGCCGCGCAGGCCGGAGCTCGAGAAGCCGCCCGCGTGCATCCCGTCGAGCAGGTAGGCCCGATAGCTGATGGGGCCCGCGTCGCCGTAGACCCCCGCGCCGATCTCGCGCCAGGTGGTGGGCAGGATGTACTTCTCGACCTGGGGCCGGTTCACCGAGAAGTAGGTGGTGGGCTCGTGCAGCTCGTTGCTGATGCCCATGGGGACCAGCAGCAGACCGGCGCGGGCGCCGAAGGCGTCGGCGAACTCGTAGTCGAGGTAGGCGAACTCGACGTAGACCTCCTTGACGTGCTCGAACTCGATCTCGGTGTTGAGCACCAGCTTGTCGTTGAAGCGGTAGCCGGCGTAGAGGATGACCCGGTGCACGTCCACACCGTCCACCGCGCCGGAGTCGTCGCCGCTCTGGTCCTCGGCGGCGTAGTTCTTGTACTTGACCTCGCCGTAGCCACCGATGGTGACGCCGCCGTCGGAGCGGTAGACCTTGGACGCCGCGGGGCCCATGCCGTGGACGCTCTCGTCGGCCAGCAGGGCCGCGTCGCCGATGCGCAGCCGCTCGACCTCGCCAGCCAGCACGTCCATGCGGCGCTCGAGCTCGGCGTTGCTGGGCCCAGCCGGGGGCGGAGGCGGGGCGGGCTTGGCGGGCTTGGCCGGCTTGGTGACGGCCTCGGGAGGGGGCTCGGCGTCGGGCTCGGAGCTGCGGACCGTGGTCTCGTCACCGGCGTCGGAGCTGCGGACCGTGGTCTCGTCGTCCGCGTCGTCGGCGAAGGCTGGGACGAGGAAGAAGGCGAGGGCGAGGGGGTGAAGCATGGCTACTCCTGTTGATTTTGAGAATCATTCTCATCTGTGGTGTGAGTGAGATTACACTCGCCAGGCGCCCCGTCAAGACAAAATGCGACGTGTTGTTTCACAGTATCGTCACGAGCTCTGAGGACCCCCGCTGCTCGACCAGCCCCGATCGCCCCTGGGAGGCGCTATACTTCGGCGTCCTCGGAGGTCACCCATGCGCCCGTCGATCGTCGCCGTGTCTGCCCTGCTGTTGCTCGCTGCCTCGGCCTGCTCCGAGTGGACCGTCGGCAAGCAGAAGGACCCGCCCCTCCACGTGCACACGGGCATCGACTCCGACACGCCCGAGGCCGACGCTGACACGGACGCCGACGCCGACAGCGACACCGACGCCGACGCCGACGCGGATGCCGACAGCGACGCCGACACGGATCTGCAGGCCGGCTGCGCCGACGGGCAGCGCGAGGGCTTCGAGGACTGGTCGGCCTATCCGCGCATCGCCGCCTGCTCGGGGGCCTGGGAGGTCGAGGGCGTCACCCGCGCCGACCTGGCCCCGACCTGCGGCAACGCCGGCGGCGACGACTCGGGCAACAGCGAAGGCTGGGGCTGCAGCGCCGCCGACCTGTGCGCCGCGGGCTGGCACGTCTGCGACGGCAAGACCGAGGTCGCCTCGAACACCAGCTCCTGCGACGCCGCCGTGCCCCACGGCACCCCCGACAAGGCCCTGTTCTTCGCCGTGCAGCAAGGCAGCGACAACGACTCGGTCTGCGACGACGGCTCGAGCAACGGCAACGACGTCTTCGGCTGCGGCAACCTGGGCACCGACCTATCCTCGGACAAGGGCTGCGGCATCCTGAACAAGGTGCTGGCGAGCATGAACGCCGGCTCCTGCGGCTACAACGAGGCCGAGCCCAGCCACGGCCCCTGGGAGTGCGACGGCGGCAGCGACAGCCACTACCACGAGGGTGAGCTGGTCACGAAGGTGGGCTGCCCCCACAGCTCCTGCAGCTACGACGGCAACCCGGTCGGGAACTCCGACAAGGGCGGGGTGCTCTGCTGCCGGGATTGATCCAGGCCGTGGTGTAGAATGCGCTGACTCAGACCCGCACCCCGTGGAGCGTTCCATGACGTCTCGCCTGCTCGTCCTCGCCAGCGCCAGCCTGGCCCTCGGCGCCCTCGCCTGCTTCGACACCGACACCAGCCCGGAGGAGGCCGCGCCGCCGCCGGTGGCGACCCCCAACGCGCCCACCGTGGGCGCCGTGGCCGCAGCGCCGGGTATGGGCGACGCCCGCCCCGTCGCGGGTGCAGGCGGTGGCGGCGGTGGTGGCCGCCCCGGCGCCCAGGGCCTGCCAGCCTCGGACGTGGACTTCCGGGTGACCAACCCGGTCACCGGGGTGGAGCTGGCCGTCTACGCCGATCTGCCCAGCTCCCCTCCCCCCTACAAGGCCGTGGTGGTGGTGCCCGGCGGCACCCGCGACGCCTCCGGCGCCTTCACCCACGACAAGCTCCGCGAGGCCATCACCGACCGTGGCGTTGCCGTCTTCCGCTTCGATCCCGACGGCCGCGGCAACAGCGCCGGCGACGAAGACCTCGGCGGCAAGAAGCAGCAGGCCGGCCTGAAGGCCGTGATCGCCTCGGTGATCGCACGAGACGACGTCGCTGACGACCAGGTCGGCGTGTTCTCCAACTCCATGGGCATCCTGATGTCCACCGGAGCCCTGGCGGGCAACGACACCGGGGCCCGCTTCCTCATCGACTACGAGGGCTCGAAGGACGGCTGGTACGCGGTGGGCTGCGACGGATCGGGCGACATCCACGCCCGCACCTGGCCCAGCTGGATGGACTGCGACGACGAGGCCTTCTGGAAGGACCGCCGCGCCACCGTGGCCATGTCCACCATGGAGATCCCCTACCAGCGCATCCAGCGCAAGGTGGACCACGTGCTGGCCGACGACGCGAGCAACGCCTTCGCCCTGTACCGCGAGGCGCTGGAGGGCCCCTGCCCCTGGGTGCGGCTGAACACCCTCGATCCGAACATCGCCACGACCGAGGTCGAGGGCGCCGAGCGCCCAGACGTGGGCTTCATGACGCTGTACTCCTGGTACCCCGACTACATCGAGGACATGTTCCTGGTCATCGACGGGAAGACCCCGCCGGCCCGGGACCACGTCATGAGCGACGGCGAGGGTGGCGGCAAGCCCCCCCGCGGCGCGCGACAGGGCGGCGGCGGGCGTCAAGGCGGCGGCAAGGGCGGCAAGCAAGGCCGCCCGGGCAAGAAGGCGCGCTGAGGCCTACAGGCCCACGGGCTCGAGCTCCCAGGTCCCCTGATCGATGTCGACCAGCGCCTGCGGCTGGTCCCCGGGCACCAGGCGCAGCACCCGGGGGCTGTGGACCGACGCGCAGCGGGCTGACGCGCTACCGTCGCTGGCACACAGCTGGCTGTCGTCGGCTGCGGCGTCCACGGTGATCCACACGGCCTCGTCCCCCATCCAGACCGGCGCGGCGTGGGGCGCGACCGGGTGCTCGAGCTCCACCAGCGCGGCGCGTTCCCAGCTCCGCCCGCCGTCCGCGCTCCAGGCCAGCACGCCCTGAGTGCCCGACTCCGAGCTCGCCACCGCCGCCAGCTGCAAGCCGCCATCGGGGTCTACCCGCAGGGCCGGCAGCTCGAAGCGCCAGCTGCCGTCCACCCCGAGCAGCTCCCGCAGCCCCACCGCCCGGGCGCGCCCCCAGCGGGGCTCACCGTCGCCGATGGTGGCCCGCGCGGTCCAGATGTCCCGCTCATGCTGGCTGCCCGCCTCGTCGGGGCCGGCGCCGACGGCCACGACCATGCTCTGCTCGAGCACCGCCGCGTCGAGCTCTGTGGGGAAGCGAAGGCCGGGGGCGAGCCAGGCCGAGGACCAGCCGTCGTCGTAGCGAGAGACCACCAGGTGCAGCTCGCCGGTCTCACCGACAGCCCCGCCCTCTGCGGTGCCCGCCCGGTTGTCCACCCAGGCCGACAGCAGCGCGCCGCTGTCGTCCACGGCCAGCGCAGGCCTCCAGAGGGGCCCGACACGATCCACGGGGCTGTCGAGGTCCTCCCAGCTGGACCCGCCGTCCTCGCTCACGGCGCAGCGCGCCCGCCAGGGTGTCGAGTCCTGGGAGGGATCCAACCTCAGCTCCCGGAAGCAGGCCCAGGCGCGGGCACCGTGGCTGACCAGGGCCAGCGCCTCGACCTGCAGGGCGTCCGGGTCCGACAGCTGCACACCCGCGACCCACAGGGCGCTGCGTCGGGCAGGGTCGTCCTGGTAGCGAAGCTCGGCCACGAGCCCGTCGGCGACCGCGGCGTCCGCCAGCCCTCCTCGCCCGCGGGAGCCATCCGCCGAGCCGATGAGATCCCCCCGCACCAGCCCGTCCGCCCAGGGCAGCGGGACGTCCAGCGCCGCCGCCAGGGTGGGCGCCAGATCGGTCAGCAGCAGGGGATCGTCGAGGTCGATCCCGGCCTCGATCCCCGGGCCCAGGGCCAGCGCAGGCAGCCGCCGGCAGCCATCGCAGCTGTCCCCGTGGTGACGCCAGGGAGGCTCGTCGTCGCTGTCGCTGTGCCGCCCGTGGTCGGCGACGATCACCAGCGTGGTGTCGTCGCGGTAGTCCCGGTGGTCCTGCAGCCAGCCCCACTGCTCCGCGATGGGGGCATCGACCCGCTCGATCCCCTCGATGTGGTCGTCGTCGTCGCCGTAGTGGCCCGCCCGGTCCAGCTGGTGGAGGTTGACCACCGCCAGCGCGGTGGGGACCTCGTCCAGGTGCTCCTGCAGCGCGGCCAGCACGAGGCGATCGTCGCTGGCGGGCTCGCCGTCCTCCCCCACGACCCACAGCCAGCTCGCCCCCTCGGCCCCGGGCCACAGCGAACGCTCCACCGGGCGCACCAGGCCCGTGTTGGCCACCAGCACCACCGCGTCTTCGCCCTCGCCCCGCCCGCTGCGCAGCGCGTCGAAGAGCCCGGGCAGCTGAGGGCGATACAGCCCCGCCGCGTCGTCCGCCGAGGCCGTGGCCAGGGGCTGGCGCCGCCCGCTGACGATGGCGGCGTGGGCCGGGGTGGTGGTGGTGGGTCCCAGGCTCCAGGCCTGGCTGGCGCGGGTACCCGCGGGCAGCAGGGCGTCCCAGGTGGCCGGCATGAGCTCGGCGGCGGGGGCGCCGGTGGCGCCCGAGATGCCGTCACCCAGGGAGTCCTCGAGACGCACGCCGTCGAGCACCAGCACGATGGCGGTGCCGTCCATGCGGTCGCTGCGCTGGCAGGCGGCGAGGGCGAGGACGCCGATGAGCGCTGTGGCGCGGCGAGTTCGAGGCATCCGGGTGATGGTAGCCACCGTCAGCCGCGATCCGCCAGCGCGGCGCGCACACCGGCGACGGTGAAGCCGAAGTGCTCCAGGCAGGCCTCGAGGCTGCGGAAGCTGCTGCCCCAGCCGGCGGGCTGGAGCACCTCGCGACGGGGAGCCAGCCCCAGCTCGAGCAGCAGGGCGTCGATCCATGGGCGCAGCAGGCCCGGGGCCCAGCTGTCCTCGAGCACCACGAGTTGCTCGGCCGCCGCGAGGACCGGCCTCCACGCTTCGGGCTCGGTGGGTGGGTCGAAGCAGGAGACCACCACCAGGCCCCAGCCAGCGAAGTCGGGCTGGGCGAGGCAGTCCAGGGCGAGCTGGGTGGCCACGGGCCCGGTCGAGACCAGCATCCTGGCGGCGCCACCACCGCGCACGAGGGGCGCGATGGGATCCGCTGGATCGACCGACGGCAGCCCCCCGAGGGCCTGCGCCGTGCGGTGCAGGCGCAGGTAGACCGAGCCCCCGGCGCGCTCCACCGCCCAGCGCAGCTGGGCCTCGGCCTGATCGGGGGTGGCGGGCTCGAGCACGGTGAGCCCGGGCAGCGCCTGGAAGTGCAGGGCATCGTCCAGGCTCTGGTGGCTGCGCCCGTCGCTGAAGTAGCAGAGCCCGGCGTAGTTGCCGGCGTAGATCGCCCGCGCGTCCATGGCGAGGTTCGCCCGCACCTGCTCCACCGCGCGGGTCATGAAGGCCGCGTAGGTGGAGACGTAGGGGAGCCTGCCCTCGAGGGCCAGCCCACCGGCGAAGGAGACCATGTCCTGCTCGCTGATCCCCAGCTGCTGGAACTGCCCCCGCCGCACCCAGGGGCCGTCGGGGTCCGCGAGCCGCCCCAGCCTGCAGCTGTCGGCCAGATCGGCGTCCAGCACACACAGCGAGGGGTGGTCGCCGAGCAGCGCCTCGAGGCGCTCGGCCGCGGCGTCGCGGGTCGAGCGACCCGCCCGCGCTGGCGTTCGGCGCGGCGGCCTGCGCGCGTCGTCCAGGAAGCGGCGCGCGGCGCGGGACAGGCCCAGGTCGCTGGCCAGCGCCGCCTGCTCGCCCAGGATCCCCGTGTAGACGTCCCAGCTGGGGACCCGCCCATGCCAGGGCTGCCGATCACCCTCGGGGACAGTGAAGCGGCTGCCGCCGCCCTTCAGGGTCCGACAGATCACGGCCCGCGGGCGCAGGCCCGGTTCGGGCTCGAGGCACTGCAGCAGGGACATGGGGTCGTGGCCGTCGAGCTCGAAGACCTGGAAGCCCAGCCCCTGCAGGGCGCGACCCGGATCGGGGATCCCCTTGACCGCCGACACCCGCTGAGCGCTCTGCCAGCCGTTGAGGTCGATGAGCACATCGATCTGCCGCAGGCGGCGGTGCCCCACCGTCTGCAGGGCCTCCCAGACCTGGCCCTCCTGCAGCTCGCCGTCGCCCAGCACCACCGAGAAGCGCCCGCGGGCGCCCCCGACCACCAGGCCGGCGACCTGGGAGAGCGCCTGCCCGAGGGAGCCGGAGCTGAGCAGGATGCCCGGTGTGCCCCGGCTGCTGTGGGCCTGGGGGGCCTCCGGTCCATCCTTGTAGGCCAGCAGCGCCTCCCGGCTCAGCTCCCCCAGCCCGTGGAGGCAGGCGTACTGGGCCGCGGCGGCGTGGCCCTTGCTCAGGACCACCTGCCGCTCGCCGAGCCCGAAGTACAGGGTCGTGAGGATCTCGGCGGCGGAGAAGCTGGCGCCGAGCCAGCCGTGCTGGGCGCTCATGATGCAGGACATGGCGTTGATGCGCACGAACGCCGCGATGGCGCGCAGGCCATCCTCGCTGCCGGCGTCCTGGCTGGCGTGGTGTTCGGGTCCGACGGTGAACAGCTGCATGGTGCTCACATACCTCGTTGGGCGCGGGTCGCTCGTCATGGCCGGGGCCTGGGGCTACGGGATCACAGCACCCGGGAGAGAGCATGACGCCCCTGATCCTGACCGCCGCGGCGCTGTCCATGGCCGCCCCCCCGCAGCCGGCGGTGGGCATCCCTGTCCACGCCGTGCACGCCGCCCTCGACGGCCGGGCACCCGCGCCGGATCTGCGCGTCCTCCAGGCCCCGCCGGAGCTGGGCCCTCCCCTCGCCTCCCCCGCGACGCCTTCCCCGGACAAGCTCCTGTACGGGACCCGCATGGACAACCACGTGGACTCGGAGAACTTCACCGTCGCCTGGCGCGACGGTGACGGCAGCGTCGCCGTCGCCGAGCAGGCCTCCGAGGCCATGGAGGCCGCCTGGCAGGTGTTCATCGACGATCAGGGCTGGCGCCAGCCCGTCAGCAGCGACCAGTACATGCTGTGGGTGCTGCTGGACCCGGGCCTGAGCGGCACCGGCCTGACCACCGAGTACAGCTCCGGGGACTTCCCCGACGGCTACCCGGTGATCTTCCTCAACCCCGGCTACGCCCACCACAGCGCCTTCTTCGACAGCCTCTGCACCCACGAGCTCGCCCACGCCATCCAGTACGCCCTGCGGGACTGGGACGGCAGCGACGCGGACAGCTGGTACTGGGAGGCAAGCGCCGAGTGGATGTCCGAGCAGGCCCGCCCCGAGCTGAACGTCTACGCCTGGTCCGTCTACTACTACAGCACCCAGCCCTGGTTCCGCTTCGACTCCACCGACAACCAGCACCAATACGGGATGTCCGTGGTCAACGCCTATATCGAGGAGGTCCTCGGCGACGGCGACAGCCTGCGGTCGACCTGGGAGCTCTCCGAGCAGCGCACCGGGGTGGGCTGGGACCTCATCCTGGCCGAGTCCATCGGGATCGAGGCCGCGGAGATCTGGGGGGGCTTCTCCGGCGCGATGGCCAACGGGCAGCTGCGGGAGAGCGCCATCTACGAGCCCGTGCTCATCGACGGCCCGGTGAGCGACGGCCTCGAGGGTGAGGTCGCCATGCTGGGCACGGACTACTTCTCGGTCACCGAGCGCGTGACCGTCAGCGTGGAGGCCCTGGACGCCGGCGGGGTCGTGCTCGCCTCGGGGCCTCACGGCCACGGCGCCAGCGTCCAGGTGGAGTTCGGGGACGTGGTCGGCATCGTGGGCGCCTCGGAGCCGACGGCGCGCTACCGGATCAGCGTGGGCGCCCCCGTCGACGTCCAGGACACCGCAGACACCGGCTTCGACACCCCGACCCAGCAATGGGGTGAACGCCAGGGCGGCTGCGGCTGCGGGAGCCCGGCCGCGGCGAGCGGCTGGCTGCTCGGCCTGCCGCTGCTGCTGGGGATCGGACGCCGGCGCAGACGACGGTGATGGGCTCACCCAGCCTGAAGCCCTGTCAGGCGACGAGCACGGGGGGCGACGCGTTGCCACGCCAGGGCTGGCAGGAGCGCGGTGGAGACGGCCGGGTGCCATTCTTCACCAATGCCTGTCCACCCTGAACCAACGCCCGACGGCCGAAAGAACGGGGACGGTGGGTCTCGCTCATGGCTGCGTGCCTGTGTCCGTGATCTGGAGGCCGGGTAGCCCCAGGAGTACTCGAAGCTCCTTGGCCAGCAACTCCGCGACGATGCCGTTGCCCAGGTCGGTCCAGTGGTTGTCGGGGAGGTACAGGTCGGCGCGTCCTTGATCGGGCCCCATGTACTCGCGGGCTTCCGGCCAGGTGGACACCAGTGGCGAGCCCCGCTCGGCCGCGACGTCGGCCAAGACCCGATTCTGAGGGACCTCACTCATGTACTGCAGCATGACCAGCGGCACGCCGAGCTCGTCCAGCTGTGTGGCCATCAGCTCGAGGTCATGGCGCACCCAGGCCTCGCGCTCGTCCGTTCCGGCAGACCGAACAGCGCCGGCGATGAACTCATCCGCGAGCAGGCCGTCCACGTCGTGGCGGCGCATATCTCGCGCCATGGTCTCCGCACCGCCCCTGGAGCCGTAGTACATCCCCAGGCCGAGGACGCAGTTCAGATCGTTGGGCTCGAGCTCGAATCCCTTCCAGAGCATCGCCGCGGCGGCGTCGGCGTCAGCGTCGGCGATGACGGGTGCTGGAGCGCCCGGTATTACGTCCATCGACGGGCCTAGCAGCGAGTCTCCCAGCCGGCAGTAGGGTGGACCGTAGTCCGGCGCGATGGCGATGGCCTGGCGGAACCAGCGGTGCCGTTCCTCTCCGAAGATGGTCAGGTCGTAGCACATCTCCCCGAGGCCGAAGTAGGCGGCGGGGTGCTCGGGGTCGACCTCGATCGCCTGTAGGTAGGTCTCCCAGGCTTCCCGTTCGCGCTTGCAGCGGCGCAGCGCCACCGCGAGGGCCCAGTGTGCGACGACCTCGTCTGGGGACTGCTCCACCGCCCGCTCGAGCGCCTGGACAGCCCTCGAGGGGAGGCCGAGGTCCAGCATCGTGAGGCCGAGGTGCAGATCCGGAGCGCTGTGCTCCAGCTCGTCGAGATCGAGGCCCTGGCGGCTCATCCAGCGCATCGTCAAGGGATAGGAGTCAGCCATGACCTCTGGACCGAGCTCGCTGGTGAACGCGCCCTCCATACTGTGGAGCGCGTGGCTCACCAGGCGCACGACGCGCGAGGTCTGCAGCAGCGACAGCACACGCCGACGCCTGCTGGTGTCGCCCCGGAAGCTACCCAGCCCGTAGTAGTCCCAGTAGTTCGCCCCACCCACCATCACGGTGACCATGTCAGGCCGGATGTGTTGGAGGTATTTCTCGAGGATCTCGCGAACCATGGTGCTGTTCGCCGAACCTCGGCCGGCGTTGATCACGATGGTGTGGGGTGGGTCTGCGCCGTCGTTCAGCAGGCGCTCGAGCTGCGAGGGGTAGTCCATGCCCTCGGAGGCACCCATCCCGTAGGTGTACGAGTCCCCGAGGCAGAGCACGACGCGGCAGCCAGGGCACTCGACGGCGAGCTGATCCACCAGCGCGGTGTGCTCGACCTCGCGGTGTCCTCCCTCCTGCCAGTAGGCCTCGCCCAGGACCCAGAGGCCCGCCTCCAGCAGGAGCAGCGTCAGGATCGTCCCCGCTGCGAACGCGAGGAGCTTTTGACCATGGCTTCGGCTCATCATTCCACTGGATGCCCGTTCCTGCAGAGTCCGAGTGCAGAGCCATATCTCGGGACGCACGGGGTTCCAACTCGGTCCCGGGCCTGGTGTCGGCCGGTTCTGTCTTCTCCACGGCTGCCGTGCCTGGCACGATGGGCACCGTCTGCGCCCCCTGGGTTGGCGGATCGGTCGGCCCGTCTCCTGGCCGTCCCCAGCAGCCGGTTCAGAGGGTGTCCGGACGGCGATGGCCCACTCGCGCGCGGACCACAGGACGACGGGGAACGTGGTAGTCTCGCCAAGCCCATAATCGTCGGCCCGGATCTGGCACGGCGCTTGCTGTCGGCATCGTAGGG
>CAYZVO010000113.1:0-28131 GCA_964481655.1 uncultured Enterobacterales bacterium
GTTGAGCGTCCCCCCCTGCTCGATCCGGGCGTGGGTGAGCTGGCGCACCTCCAGCGCGCTTCCGTCGAGGCTGGCGTCCTGGATGAACACGCCCTCGTCGCGCCCGGTGGTCTCGATGACGAAGCGCTCGCTGTCGGAGCGGTCGGGGTGCAGCAGCAGCTCCACCCGATCGAACAGGGGCGTGGTCAGCTCGTACACCCCGTCCCCTGGCGCCATCGGGAACAGGCCGATGGCTCCCAGGACGTACAGGGCGCTGGTGGCCCCCGCGTCGTCGTTCCCAGGCAGCCCGCCCGGGTCCGCCGCGAAGTGGTCCCCCAGCAGGGCGTGGACCCGCGCGGTGGCTTCATGGGGCTGGCTGGTGCGGCCGTAGAGCCAGGGCACGTGGAAGCTGGGCTCGTTGCTGGGCTCGAACCAGCCATCGTCGAAGAAGCCGTCCAGCCGCGCCACGAAGGCCGCGTCGCCGCCCATGGTCTCCATCAGCTCCTCGGGCTGGTGGGGCACGAAGAAGCTGTAGACGTGGCTGTTGGACTCGCAGAAGTCGTCGCCGTCCGCGGGGTCGAAGGGCTCGACCCAGGCGCCGTCACGGTGCCGCCCGCGCATGAAGCCCTCCTCCGGATCCCAGTGGTTGCGCCAGCCCTCGGCGCGGGCGTCGTAGGCGGTGGCCTGCTCGGTCAGCCCCAGGGTCTCCGCGATGCGGGCGGTGGTCCAGTCGTTGTAGGCATACTCCAGGGTCATGGAGGCCGACTGGGTGGTGTCGCACTCGTGGCTCACGAAGCCCTGCTCGATGTACTCGGGCGCCGTGCCCAGGTTGAAGTAGCCGCACACACCGTCCACCAGGAAGGCCTCGTCGTCGGCGCTGCCGGTGTGGTCCACGGCCTCCCACAGCAGCTCCGGATCGAAGTCGGCGAAGCCCTTGACCACCGCGTCGGCCAGCACCGGCACGGCGTGGTTGCCGATCATGACGCGGGAGTATCCGGTGGCCGCCCAGGTGCACTTGGGCAGCCAGCCACCCTCCTGGTGCTGGTGCAGGAAGCTCGCGACCCGATCGTCCATGGTCTCCGGCTCGATCATGGTGGCCAGCGGGTGGGTGGTGCGGAAGGTGTCCCACAGGCACCAGTCGTCGGCGTAGAAGGTCCGTGTGTCACATGCGTCGTGGAGGCGAGGCTCCCCCGCGGTGCCGCTGACGAAGGCGCCGTTGTGCTCCACCAGGCCCGAGGGCTGCATCATCGAGCGGTACAGCCCCGTGTAGAGCAGGGTGCGCTCCGCGTCGCTGCCCCCCTCCACCAGGACCCGCCCCAGGCGGCAGGCCCAGGCGTCCTCGGCGGCCGCCCGGACCTCCTCGAAGCTCCGACCGTCGGCCTCGGCCTCCATGTTGGCCCGGGCCTGCTCCGTGCTCTGCAGGCTCACCCCCAGGCGCAGCTCGATGCTCTCACCCTCGGCCGTCTCCCAGGAGAACCAGGCGCCGACGTCCTCGCCGTCGACCTGGACGCCGCTGGCGCTGTCGATGGTGGTGCCGTCGCGCTCGAACACGCCCTGATCGTCCCAGGCCCGCGAGAAGAGGCCGTGGACGTAGAGGGTCAGCACCCCTGTGTCGCCCGGTGCGTCGTCCAGGCTGTAGGTGAGCAGCGGGTGCATGGTGTAGCGGGCCCAGCCCTCGAAGCGGTCCCCGTCGCTGGTGATCGAGGCCTCGATGGCGCCGCCCCGGCTGTAGCCGGCGTCGAAGAGGATGCGGGCGTCGTCGCTGGCGGGGAAGGTGTAGCGGTGCACGCCGGTCCAGGCTGCGGCGGTCAGCTCTGCGCGGACGCCCGGGTCATCCAGGGTCACGGCGTAGTAGCCGACCTCCGCCACCTCGTCGTCGTGGGAGAAGCCCGAGGACAGATCGGCGCTCTGGGTGGGCAGCGTGCCCAGCCAGGGCATCACCAGCAGGTTGCTGTAGCCGTTGGAGCCGCCTCCGGGGCCCTCGAGGTGGGTGTGGCTGAAGCCCTCCAGACGCTCTGCGTCGTACTCGTAGGCGTCCACCGAGCCGGCCTCGACCTGACTGTCGGGGGACAGCTTCACGAAGCCGTGGGGGACCAGGGGCCCTGGCACGGCGTTGCCGCTGCCCGCGGTGCCGATCATGGGATCGACCCAGGCGAGCAGCGCCCGGCCCTCGGGGCAGAAGTGCTGCCACGCCTGCTGACGCTCGCCCAGGGCGCAGCTGGGCTCGCCCGCAGGATCGCTGTCCTGTGGGTCCGGTGGACAGGCGGTCAGCAGAAGCAGTGGTAGGAAGCGCACGACGCCCTCCGGCAGGGGGACCCCACCAGCCTACCGCAACGGTCAGGTCTTGGGCGGGAGCCCCGCCGCGTAGGCGCGCCCGCGCTCCAGCCAGGACTCGAGGGCATCCCGGGTGGCCACGGAGTCGGCCTGGACCAGGATCCAGCCGGACATGGAGCGGCCCCGCTGGACCATGGGCCCGGCCCCGGGGGCCTCGACCCAGTCCGCCCAGTCGTCCTTGGCGCAGCGGATCATCAGGGTGCCGTCCTTGTGGGCGCCCGCGGCCAGGTGGCCGCCGATCATCCAGCCGATGCCGCCGAACATCTTCTTCTCGGTGAGCCCGGAGGTGTCGGTGAAGAAGGTGCGGATCCGCGCCGCGAGCTGCTCGTCGTAGGGCATGGTGGGTCTCCGTGGGGGATTCTCGCCGCGGTCACGCCGCGGTCAGCAGCCGCTGTCTCAGCCACAGCCCTGCGGCTGCAGCCGCAGGATGTCTTCCTTGATGATGGCCACCAGGCAGCCGGTGCCCTTGGTGACGTACATGGCCCCAGGGGCGCAGTTCAGCTGACAGGCGCCGCACTCGATGCAGCGATCGCGGTGGCTGAGGGTGGCCTTGCGGTCGACGAGCTCGAGCACGCCGTGGGGGCAGACCAGCACGCAGGTGCCGCAGCCGTTGCAGCGCTCGGTCTCGATGCGGATCATGCCGGGGCTCCGGAGAACAGGAAGGTGATGAAGGCGGCCAGGAACAGGATGACATCCACGGGCAGGAAGCGCGCGATCTCCGTGCGCACCTCGCTGTAGTTGCTCACCGCCGAGTTGCCCGTGAAGCTCAAGCCCACGAACACGGACGCGGCCACGCTGAACAGGGCCGCCGATGCCACCAGCAGTGACCCGGCGCCAGCCAGTAGACCCGCGGCCACCAGCAGCGCCGCGGTGGCGCCGCCCAGCCACAGCCCCTTCACCGCGAAGCGACGCCCGGGGATGAACGGGAACAGCAGGGGATAGGCTGTGCCCAGCCAGGCCACGATCCCCAGCAGCCTGATGGGAGCGGCGGGCCCGCCCAGGGCCTCGATCCCCAGCAGGGCCAGCAGCGCGGCGCCGGCGTAGCCCAGGTACTGCAGCAGCCCGGGCATCCAGCAGAACGCCCGGGCTCGCCAGCCGAACAACACGCGGTCGGTCTTCCGATGTTTCAGGGGTGTGTCATCCAGGAACGCGGGGAGATCCCGGGCGTGGACGGGGCCGACCACGGGCCGCAGGCCCATGGCCCGGAGGACCTTCAGCTTCACCCCGGCCAGGCCAAGCTTGGGCAGGATCAGCCGGGGGCTGTCCCCGAGCAGGGCGTCGTCGTAGCGGTCGAGCTCGAGCAGGATGGCGTCGGCGGAGAAGCGGCCCTTGCCCGCGGCGCACCAGACGTTGATGCCGTCGGTGTCCACCACCAGCAGCCCGACGGATCGGCCTTCCACCGCCCGGAGCACGGCCAGGACGGACAGCAGGTAGTTGCCGGTGACCAGCAGGGGGGTGTCGGGGTCCCAGGCCCCGCCCGTGTAGTACAGCCCCGGCTCGACGGCGTAGCTGCGCCGGAAGGCGTGCAGCCACATCAGCGGGGCCTTCGCCAGCTGGCCCGGTCCCAGCGTCAGGGGGCGGGGCTCGGTGCCCCCCCGGGCCCAACGAGCCGCGCTGGGGAGGAAGCCGGCCGTGGGGGCCATCAGCACCAGGGCCAGCCCACCCAGCCCGATGAGCCAGGCCGCGCTGTGGGCCAGGGGCTCCACCCCGGTCCACATGCCGACCACACCCAGCAGGGTGGCGATGACGGCGAGCAGCGGTGGGACGAACGGAGGCACGACACCCGTCTATCCCCCTCCGCGTCCCGGGGCCGAGCACCGGGGATGGCGGTTAGGAACACCGGGCAGCCCGCACCCTGGGAGTGACCGTGGACCGACAGACCCGCACCGCGGTCGCCATCAGCGCCGCCCTCGTGATCGGCGTGGGCGTCACCGTGATCCTGCCCAACGTCACCGACGCGCCCCCCGGCGAGGCCGCCCCGGCGCCCCTCGCCCCCGCCGAGAGCCCCGAGCAGCTGGCCGCCCAGCTCGCGGAGCGTGCCGAGCGCTTCCGCACCCCCGCGCCCACCGAGCACTGGCTCCACGACGGGGCCGAGCAGGAGAACAAGCACAAGCGCAAGGCCTGGATGCGCTTCATGCACAAGGCACCCCCGGGGGTCGACCCCGAGGCGGTCGAACGGCGCAACGGGCTCGAGCAGATCGCCAAGCGTCGCGCCAT
This sequence comes from uncultured Enterobacterales bacterium, assembly GCA_964481655.1. GTDB lineage: Bacteria > Myxococcota_A > UBA796 > UBA796 > JAFGLY01 > CALDOK01. The sequence goes on from CAYZVO010000113.1 coordinate 4,531, forward strand.
CGCACGCTCTCCGAGCCCGCCCAGCGACCCCGCCTGGGTCGAGCGCGGCAGCGCCAACCAGGCAGGACGGATGCACGTCGCTCGGCACGGGCCCGACGGCACCACGCTGTACTCCGGGTCCTCCAAGGGTGGCCTGTGGCGTCGGGAGCTCGGCGACGGCGAGGGGAGCCCCTGGGCGACAACCTCTACGGCGGCGTGCACTGGCTCGAGGTGCTGGCGGCCGAAGACCCGGACGATCCCGCCATCATGCTCGCGGCCAACGACAGCGGGCTCATCCACCGCAGCGTGGACGACGGGGCCAGCTGGGGCGAGCCCGCCGGGCTGCTCGAGGACGCCCACAGCAACCGCCGGCTGCTGATGAGCTCCGACGGCAGCGACACCCTCTTGCTGCTGGCGTGCAACAGCGAGGGCTGCGCTCTGCAGCGCAGCGAGGATCGCGGCGCCAGCTTCGCGACGATCCTCGACCTCGGGGACGCCCAGGGCGATCTGTGGACCCCCCGCGACGGCGCCTCCGAGCTGTACCTGGCCGACGGGCGCAGCCTGTGGTTCAGCGATGACATGGGCGACAGCTGGACGGAGCGCGGCGTCATCCACCCCGACGGCACCCGCGCCGAGCTCACGGGCTCCGAGGCGGGGGCGCCTCGGCTCTACGCCATCGTCGGGGGTGACGGAGGGCAGCTGTTCCGCTCCGACGACGCCGGCGCCAGCTGGCGCTTCATGACCGCGGTGTCCGACTACTGGGGCTCGCTGAACGCCTCCCAGCTCGACCCCGATCTGTTCGCGTGGGGCGGGGTGGAGGTCTACCGCAGCGCCGACGGCGGCGTGGTGTTCGAGGTCGTCAACGCCTGGTGGGAGTACTACGGCGACCCCGCCAATCTGCTGCATGCCGACATCCCCGGGCTCGACCTGGTGGTGGACGAGACGGGCCAGGAGATCTGGTACATCTGCACCGACGGCGGGTTGTATCGCTCCCTCGACGGCCTCCAGAGCGTCGAGAACCTGTCCCTCGAGGGCCTGCGGGTCGGGCAGTACTACGACATCCACACCTCGGTCGCCGATCCGACCCACATCGCCGCCGGCAGCCAGGACCAGGGCTACCAGATCACCGCCACCATGGAGCAGCCCGGCGGCGAGCTGTCCTGGTTCGAGCAGATCATCTCCGGCGACTACGGCCACCTGAGCTCGGGTGACGGCACCCACGAGGTCGTCTACTCGGTCTACCCCGGCTTCATCCTGGCCCAGGTGGGCGAAGAGGACCCCTGGCTGGCCTACGGCGACTTCCCACCGGGGGAGAGCTATGTGCCCTGGCTGCCCCCGGTGGTGGCCGATCCCTACGACAACTGGTCGATGTTCTTCGCCGCCAGCAAGCTGTACAAGTACACGCTGCTCGAGGACGGCGGCTGGCACACCCAGCAGTGGTCCGACGACAGCCTGGCGCTGAGCTCGGGCGAGTACGTCAGCGCCCTGGCGTTCTCCCCCATCGACCCCGAGCGCGCCTGGCTCGCGACCAGCAGCGGCCGCATGTACGTCTCCGGCGACCACGGGGTGTCCTGGACCCAGTCCCACAGCCGTGGGCCGGACGAGAACTGGTACTACGGCCAGGGCCTGACCCCCTCCATCGTGGACGTGGACACCGCCTGGGTGGCCGGCTCCGGCTACGGTGGGGTGCCCGCGGTCTACCGCACCCGGGACGGCGGGGTGAGCTGGGAGCCCTGGGGTGACGGCCTGCCCGACACCATGGGCTACTGCCTCTGCCAGGCCCCCGACGGCAGTGACACATTGCTCGTGGGCACCGAGAGCTCGGTGTATCGAAGGGACGCCGAGGGCGACGCCTGGTACGACGTCACCGGGGCGGACGCCCCCCTGACCACCTACTGGTCCTGCGAGACCCTCTGGCACGAGAACACCGTGCGGTTCGGCACCTACGGCCGCGGCATCTGGGACTACCAGCTGGATCCGGACCACGAGGGCTGCTACCCGGTGCAGGACTACGACGGGGACGGCGTGGACTGCGAGCTGGACTGCGACGACCACGACCCCGCGGTCTCTCCGGAGGCCGAGGAGATCTGCGGCGACGGCATCGACAACGACTGCGACGGGGTGGACACGCCCTGCGACGAGCCCGAGGACAGCGATCCGCCCGAAGACACCGAGGCGCCGGACGACCCCGACGACGAAGACCCCGATCCCGTCGAGCCGGTGGAGCCCAGTGGGCGCTGCGGCTGTGTCGCGCCGGCCGGGCCGGTGAGTGGTGTCGCGTTGCTCACAGTGGTCGCGGGCGCGGCGGTGCGCCGGCGCAGGGAGACCCGTTGAGCGCGCTCGCGTTGCTGGTGGTGGCGTCCGCTTGGGCAGACACCCTCGTGGTGGACCCAGCCGACTCCGACGCCCACGCTACCGTGGCCGCCGCCGTGGCCGCCGCCGCGAGCGGTGACCGGATCGAGATCGCGGCGGGGAGCTACACCGAGTGCCTCGACAGCGGGGGGCTCGATCTCACCTTTGTGGGCGTCGACGGCGCCGCGAGCACGACGCTCCAGGGCGATCCGGACTGTGCCGACCTGCTGTCGGTGACCGCGGGCGAGACCGTGGCCCTCGAGGGTCTCACCATGACCAACGTCCTCGGCCGCGCCATCGACGCTGCGGGGAGTGCCCTCACGTTGCGCTCGATGGTGCTCACCGGCTCCGGGCACCCCGAGGTCAGCGGCTCTGCGCTGCGGCTCGCCGGCGGCAGCGCCACGCTCGAGGGCTGCGATCTCGGCGGGAACCAGGCGGATGTCGGCGGCGCCATCCACGCCGACAACGCCGCGCTGGTCACCATCGTGGACTGCAGCTTCGCCAACAACATCGCGCGTGACGACGGCGGCGCGCTGTTCGCCACGGGCGACGCCACGGTGACCATCTCGGGCTCCAGCTTCACGGAGAACGCGGCCGATCGGGGAAGTGGCGGCGCCATCAACCTGCAGTGGTACAGCTCGCTGACCATGGAGGACACCTCACTCACCGGCAACCAGGCTGGCAACTCCGGCGGCGGGCTGTACGTGTATGTGGCGGACGAGACCATCTCCATCAGCGGCAGCCACTTCGGAGGCAACGTCGCCCTGGGCGGAGGAGGAGGACTCCAGCACGAGTGGTACGGCGCCCTGGAGCTGACGGACACCAGCTTCGTGAACAACGCCGCCCTCAGCTACGGCGGGGGCCTCGCCTCCTGGTATCAGGCCCATGTGTCGATGGTGGAGTGCGACTTCGAGGGCAACTGCTCCGGGGCCCAGGGCGGCGGCGTCTTCCACTACCCGGCGGACAGCAGCGCCTGGGACCTGACGATCTCGGGTGGGCGCTTCGAGGGCAACACAGCCAGCAGCTCCGGCGGCGGGCTGTGGCTGGGCTGGGTGCGCGATGCCACCATCTCGGACGCCACCTTCGTCGGCAACCAGGCCAGCGCCGGCGGCGGCGTGGAGGCCTATGTGGTCGCCAGCGTCGAGCTGCTCCGCAACCGCTTCTGCGGCAACCAGGCCGGCTACGGCGGCGGGGCCAGCGTGGAGTGGGCCGACGCCGACAGCTGGCGCAACAACGTCTTCGTGCAGAACGAGGCGACCAGCGGCGGCGGCGCCTACCGCTACGCCTCCTACGGCGGCGAGCTGGTGAACAACAGCTTCGCGGGCAACCGGGTCACCGACTGGGGCGCCCACTACTTCGCCAGCTGGGCCTACGGAGAGGTCACCAGCTCTGTGTTCGCCCACGGCGATCACGGCACCGGCATCTACGCCGATGACGCCTCCACCTACGTCAACAGCCCTGTGGGCTACGACGCCTTCTGGGACAACCTCGCCCTGCACGGGGGCGGGTACTTCTGGGTCGAGGACGAGCAGGACGGCAACATCGTGGTGGACCCGGGCTTCGTGGACCTGAGCCTCGACGGCGACTGCGACAACGACGACCTGCACCTCGAGGGCGACTCAGCCCTGCGGGACGCAGGTGACCCGGAGCGGCTGGACCTGGACGGTGGGCGCAGCGACATCGGGGCCACCGGCGGTCCGGACGCCATCCTCGAGGACTACGACGAAGACGGGGTCTGGAGCGACGAGGACTGCAACGACAGCGACGCGGCCATCCTCCCAGGCGCCGCCGAGACCTGCGACGGGCGGGACCAGGACTGCGACGGCGAGGTGGACGAGGACGCCGAGGACGCGGCGACCTGGTACCCGGACGCCGACGGGGACGGCTACACCGCGGACGCCGCGGGCGTGACCAGCTGCGCGCCCCCCTCGGGCTACAGCGAGGCCAGCGCCGAGGCCGACTGTGACGACGGGGATCCCGAGTCCCACCCCGGCGCGGAGGACCTCCCCGGAGACGGCGTGGATCAGGACTGCGACGGCGCCGACGCCACGCTCGACACCGGGGACGCACCCAGCGAGACCGGCGACAGCGGCGCCGGCGAGACCGAGCCCGAGGGCTGCGGTTGCCGCGGCGCCTCTCCGGGCGTGGGGCTGGCCTGGCTCCTGGCCCTCGCCTGGCTGCCGCTGGCGGGGCGCCGGGACCCGCGGCCCCCTTTGGCCTGAGGGAATCCGGCGGCATAGCTTCCCGTCATGAAGCTCTCCACCACCGTTCGCAACGAGCAGTTCGAGTTCCCGGACCTCCGCAGGCTCATGGGCTGTGCCAACGAGCCGAAGTCCGGCGACGTGCTGGCAGGCGTGGCCGCCCGATCGGCCACCGAGCGCGTCGCCGCCCGCCGGGTCCTGGGGGCGCTGCCCCTGTCCGCCGTCCGTGAGCACCCCGCGGTCCCCTACGAGGACGACGAGGTCACGCGGCTGATCCAGGACGACGTCGACGAGGCCCGCTTCGCGCGGGTCCGCGACTGGTCCGTGGCCCAGCTGCGGGAGTGGCTCCTGGCGCCCACCACCACCGGGGCCGACATGATCGCCATGGGCCGGGGCCTGAGCAGCGAGTGCATCGCTGCGGTGGCCAAGCTCATGACCAACATGGATCTGATGATCGCCGCGAAGAAGATGCGGGTCGTCACCCACGCCAACTCCACCATCGGACTCGATGGGCGCTTCTCGGTGCGGCTGCAGCCCAACCACACCACCGATGACCCCCACGGCATCCTGGCCTCCACCATGGAGGGCCTGTCCTTCGGCATCGGCGACGCCCTCATCGGCGTGAACCCCGTGATCGACACCGCCGAGTCGGTCACCGCCGTGCTGTCGCTGCTGCACGAGTTCACCCGCTCCTGGGGTGTGCCCACCCAGCACTGCTGTCTGGCCCACATCACCACCCAGATGAAGGCCTTGGCCGGCGGCTCCCCCATGGACGTGCTCTTCCAGAGCCTGGCGGGCTCGGAGGTCTCATGTCGGGCCTTTGGCGTGAACAACGCCATGCTCGCCGAGGCCTGGCAGATGATCCGCGAGCTGGGCACCTCCAAGGGCCCCCAGCAGATGTACTTCGAGACCGGCCAGGGCTCGGAGCTGTCATCGGTGGGCCACAACGGCTGGGACCAGCTCACCATGGAGGCCCGCTGTTACGGGCTGGCCCGTCACTACGATCCCTTCATGGTCAACACGGTCGTGGGCTTCATCGGCCCCGAGTACCTCTACGACGGCAAGCAGGTCACCCGGGCCGGCCTCGAGGACCACTTCATGGGCAAGCTGCACGGCCTGCCCATGGGCATCGACGTCTGCTACACCAACCACATGGAAGCGGACCAGAACGACCTCGAGAACATGGCCGTGCTGATGGCCTCCGCGGGCGCCAACTTCTTCATGGGCCTGCCCATGGGCGACGACGTCATGCTCAACTACCAGTCCACCAGCTACCACGACAACGCCGCCGTGCGTGAGCTGCTGGGCCTGCGCCCCACGCCCGAGTTCGAGGCCTGGATGGAGCGGCTCGGCTTGATGCAGGACGGCAAGCTCACCGGCCTGGCCGGTGACATGGGGGTCTTCGTACGATGAGTCAGAAGCGTCTCGAAGATCTGATCCGCGAGGTCGTGATGGCCGAGCTGCGGCCTGGCGCCGCCGCTCCGGTCGCGGCACCGCTGGAACCCGCCGCCCCGGCCCTGCCTCCGGCGGAGCCCACCGGCGACCCGGCCCGGGTGAACCTGGGCAAGAAGGTCTCCCGCTGGGCGGGCCTGCCCCTGGCCCCCACCCCGGCCACGGGCACCTGGGCTCCGGCAGGCGCTCGCGGCGACTACCTGGCCCAGACCCCGGCTCGCCTGGGCGTGGGTCGCGCTGGCGTGCGCTACCGCACCGACACCATCCTCTCCTTCCAGGCGGACCACGCCGCCGCCCGCGACGCCGTGGCCTCGGACCTCGATCAGGCCATGATGGCCGCTCAGGGCCTGGTGCACCTCCACAGCGCCACCCGGGACCGCCAGGAGTTCCTGGTGCGTCCGGATCTGGGCCGCACCCTGTCCGACGAGGCCCTGGCGACCGTGCAGCAGCGCTGCGTCCGGGGCGCCAAGGTGCAGCTGGCCGCGGTGGATGGGCTCTCGGCCACCGCCATCAACATCAACCTGCCCAAGGTCTTCCCGGTCATCGTCGAGCGCATGAAGGCCGCCGGTGTGTCACTCGGCACCCCCTGCGCCATCAGCCGCGGCCGCGTGGCCGCCGGGGATCACCTGGCCCGCAGCACCGAGGCCGACGTGCTCTGCCTGCTGGTGGGTGAGCGCCCGGGGCTGAACACCGCCGACTCCATGGGCATCTACATCACCTACATGAAGGTGCAGAACTTCTCCGAGGCCATGCGCTACCTGATCTCGAACGTCCACGCCGGCGGCCTTCCCCCCGTCGACGGCGCGAACCAGGCCGCCGACCTCATCCTGCAGGCCCTGCGCGAGAAGCGCACGGGCGTGGTGATGTAGCGCCATGATCCTCGAGCCCGTCAAGCCAGACGTCCTGGCCTACCGCATCATCCCGAACGTGCACCCTCAGCTCGCCCGGGACCTCGAGCTGCAGCCCCACCACCGCTCCATCGGGATGCTCACCGCCACCATCGACGACTGCCTCTACACGGCCCTGGACGAGGGCACCAAGCACGCCCCGGTGGATGTGGTCTACGCCAAGAGCTTCTACGCCGGCTCCGGCTATCCCTCCGGGCCCTTCTCCGGCGAGATCATCGGCATCTTCGCCGGGACCGAGCCCGAGTCCGTCAGCTCGGCGATGCAGGCCGCCCTGCGCTACCTGCGCGACGAGGCCTGGTTCTACAGCGCGGACGACGACTGCGGCTGCACCTTCTACCCCCACGTCATCCCCCGGGTCGGGGCCTACCTCGCCGACATGGCCGGCTGCCCCATCGACACGCCGATGGCCTACCTCATCGCGCCTCCCATCGAGGCCATCCTGGCGCTGGACGCTGCGCTCAAGGTGGCCCCGGTGGAGCTGAAGCTGTTCTTCCCGCCGCCGAGCGAGACCAACTTCTCCGGCGGGCTGCTCACCGGCGAGCTGCACGACGTGCAGGCCGCGGCGGAGGCCTTCCAGGAGACCGTGCTCGACCTGGCCGCGCGGCCCCACAGCCTCTCGCCCCTGCCCGAGGTGGAGACCCTGGCCGAGTCCTTCGGCCGCGCCGCCCGCCAGGACGCCGCCGCCGCCCAGCTGCCCTACCGGCTCCACGGCTCGGGGATGCCCGTGGCCGACAAGCCCTCGGGCTTCACCCACCTGTTCTCGAACCACAGCCTGGTGCCCAAGACCCACCCGGTCATCCGCCTGCGGGGCAAGCTGGACATGCTCCAGGCCCTGTGCCTCGAGGCCGGGGTCCTGGCCCGCGAGCACAGCCGCGGTGGCACCGCTGATGCGTTGGATGATGTGTTGGCCTTCCTGCGGGCGCTGCTGAGCGCCGAGGTCACCCAGCGGCCGATCCCGGAGCTGTCCGTGTCGGGGCTGAGCGCCGAGGAGCTCCACAGGGTGTCCCATGACACCACCGGCTACCTGGGCGTGGGATGGGTGATGCCCTCGTCGAAGATGGGCCCGCTGGTGAGCAAGCTCAACCTGCTGCGGGCCGCCTGTCGCGACGTGGAGATCGCGGCGCTGGACGCCATGGCCGCCGCCGACCACGTGTCGGCCGGCGACCAGGAGGCCCTGCTGCACGGGCTCAACCGCCTGAGCAACGCGGTGTATGTGTTGGTGTGTCGCGAGGTGGCGGGGGGCTGAGCCTACCAGCCCTCTGACGTGCTCTCCTCGAGCTCCACGCGGAAGGTGCCCTGGTCGGTGGTGTACTCCACGATCAGCGTGTCGCCGTCCAGGTCGAGCTCGCCCTCGATCACGTCACCCCAGGGGGAGCTGCTGTCCCACTCCCAGCGGTCGCTGGCGCCGCCGTCGTAGTCGTCGTCGACCCGGATGTCGGTGATCTCCCAGCTCCCCTCCTCGGGGATGGGGATCGTGTCCGAGTCGCACTCGCAGGGCAGCCCGAAGCAGCCCGTCGCGGTGAGCGAGGAGGCCAGCATGGCCACGGCCAGGATGCAGGCGCGGGTCATCGCGCACCTCCCCCGTCGAAGGCGCCTGTGTCATCGGAGCCCGAGGACGCGGTGGCTTCGATGCGGACGTTGCGGACCTGCTCGTCCGACAGGTGCACCCGCAGCCAGAGCTCGGCGCTGTCGGAGCTCCCGGTGCCGACGGTCATCCGGGTCACGCCGTCCCAGCGCGCCTGCTCGCCGGCGACCTGGTCGCCCGCGCCCTCGAGCTGGGTGATGGAGGCGACGCGGTAGAAACGCTCCTCGCTCACCTCCCCGGGACAGAAGCAGGCCCAGGCGATGGAGCTGGAGGCCGCCAGGGCGACGACGCCGGCGGCGAGGGTGAGAGTCAGTGTGGTGCGGTTCATGGGGTCTCCGGGCTGTCGCGAGCCTACAGGGGTTCTTGCAGCACCACCACCTCGACCTCGACCTCGGGGTAGAGGGAGCCTGGCACGTCGGCCCTGAGGACGAGGTTGGGCACAACGCCGAACCACACCGCGTCGCCCTCGCCCTGGATCTCGAGGCGCATGGTCTCAGTGCAGGTGGTGGCCTCCGGGCAGTCCGGGAAGAGGTCGGCCATCAGGTGGACGCTGTCGTCTTCGCCAGCCAGCAGGAACAGCTCTTCACTGACTGTTCCGTTGGGGGTCTCGATGGTGATCGTCACGTCCAGCTCGGCCTCGATGTCGCCATCCAGGAAGCTGTGCAGCTGCAGGTCGAGGTGGGGGTGGACCATCTGGTAGGGGCCCGAGGTGGCCGCCTCGTTGGCGGTCAGCTCCCACTCCCAGACCCAGCTGCTGGGCGCCGGCCCGAACTGCCTGTGCAGCTCGATGTTGTCGTCCCAGCCCCACTCTTGCTCGTGGCAGCCGATGAGCAGGATGGTCATCAGGGCGATCATGGGGCCTCCCCTTCGAAGGGCCAGCTGGTGTCCAGGGTCCAGTGTCCGGCTTCGATCCATGCCTCGCTGGTGTCTCTGTCCATGTCGAGGGGACCGTCGAAGCGCACCGTCAGGCGGGGATCGGCGTCGAGCAGCACGTCGCCGTCGCCTGTGCTCTGGGCGGCGAGGCACAGAGAGGTGGAGCAGGTCAGGTCCCGGCAGACCGTCAGCGGAAGGTCGGAGGTGGCGTAGTCGCTGTCAGCGGTCAACCAGCTCGAGTTGGGCGCGTCGCCGCAGGCTCCGATGTGAAGCCCCAGGTCTTCGCGGCCCTGGAAGACCTCGAACGAGATCCCCGCCTCGACCCACACGGTGTCGGGATCGGCGTCAACGGGGAGCTTCAGCTCGATGGGGATGCGCAGGACCTGCAGGGGTTGGTCGGGCCCCACGTGCAGGCCGGGCAGGTCCACCTCGGTGGTGATGCTCTGGCCGGCGCCTGGGGGCAGGGAGGCCAGGTACAGCCCGCAGGTCGCTGCGAGAAAGGCCACGGAAGCGAGACGACGACGCATTGGATCCTCCAGCCCCGGTCGTTGCAAGAACGATGCCTGCGGAAAGCCCTGGTTCGACCGTGTCCGCTCCCGCGAACCATGACATGCCGATCCCGGCGCAGGGCGCGGTGAGCGCCGGGACGCTGGGTAAACCTTGCGTAACCATCGGCTCGCGCAGCTCCCTCGGCGAAAGAAATCCCCGGGGCAGGGCGTCGCAGGGGCATGAGCATCTCCATCACAGCCGCCGTTCTCTCCCTGGTCCTGACCGCCTCTGCCGCGGTGGACATCCCCGATCTCGACGGAGACGGTCGCGCGGACGCTGTCCGTATGGGCCCCGAGGAGTTCCTCGTCGAGGTCTACCTGGCGGGGCCCGACGGCCTGCCGGGCGAACCCAGCGCCCGGCTGGAGGTCCCCGAGGCCAGGAAGGCCATCTGGAACGGCGTCACTGGGCTGCGCGTCGTGCCGGACCTCAACGCCGACGGGTTGGACGACCTGGTCGTCGTCTCCTCCATGCGGGGCGTGCACATCGTCCACGTCTGGTACGGGGGGCCCGCGGGGCTGTCCCTGGATCCCGACTTCAGCCATCCTCTGATGCCGGCGCTGCAGGGGCCGCTGGCCCCCGACGGGCACAGCATCGAGCCCCTGACCAGCGCCTGCGACGGCCGAGTCGGGGTGCGTGTGTCGGGACGTGTGTTCCTGACGCGGGCCAGCGCGCCGGTCCCCGCCCATCGGGCCTACAGCACCTACAGCGCCGAGCAGCTGTTGGCCGCCGACGCTCGGGTTCGGCTGGTGCTCGGCGGCGGCGCGGGGCCGGACCACATCGGCCCGCAGGAGTCTGCGGCTGTGGAGGCCGCCGTCCTCGCCGAGGCGGAGCTGCACCTCATCGTGCTCGACGCGCTGATCCACGATCCGGCCCGGGCCCGGCAGCTCTTCGCCCAGCAGTACCCGGCGAACCTGCTGCGCATGACCCACCCGGCGTTGGACTACGGCAGCATCGTCGCCGCGAAGGCCTGTGTGGAGGTCATCGACGGGCTGCTCGCCGAGGACAGCACAGGGCCCGAGGCCCAGCGGCTCGCCGAGGGGCGCGCCGAGCTCGCCCTGCTCGCGAACAGCTGGGAGGCGGCCTACGGGGCGGAGTGAATACAGGGCCTCCATGAAGCCCTGGCTCCCGCTGCTCTGCCTCGCCCTGACCCTCGGCTGCGCCACCCGGCGCCCGCCGCAGGCGCCCATCGGACCCCACGACGCCGCGCTGGGGGGCGTGGTGGACTGCGACGCGTTCGACAACGTGCGCCTGCACAAGACCCTGAAGCGGCGCACCCGCAGCGAGCTGCGCGACGGCAACGCCGCCACGCTGCTGGTCAACGGTGAGGCGGGCTTCGCCCGCAGGGTGGAGAACGCCCGCGAGGCCGACGTCATCCTGGTCAAGACCTTCATCTTTTCCGACGACGTGGTGGGACGGGAGCTGGCGGCCATGCTCACCGAGCGCGCCCGCGACGGGGCCCTGGTGGTGCTGCAGTACGATCTGGTGGGCAGCATGGCCGACGGCGCCGAGATCCTCGACGCCATGGACGACGGGGCGGAGCCCTCCATCAAGCCGTTCCTGCAGCCCCTGGTGGACGCCGGCGGCATCGTGATCCCCACCAACGCGCCGGGCAGCAAGCGACGCATGCGGCGCTGGATGCGGTCCCGCAGCGAGAGCGCCGAGGTGGACGACGACTTCCGCAGCCTGGCGCGCTTCCGCTTCATCGGCGGGCGCCTGCACTTCGACCACGAGAAGTACTGGATCACCGGGCGCCTGGATCCGGACGGGAGCCTGATCTACGAGGCCATCATGGGGGGCATGAACATCGCCAGCGAGTACGCCTACGGCGGCACCGACACGGTGGACGCTGGCAGCGGGCGGGGTGGCTGGCGGGACACGGACGTGGCCCTGCGGGGGCCGGTGGTGGACGACATCGTGGAGCGCTTCTTCCAGGTGGCGTTCATGAACCGACCCAGCCTGGAGCTGGAGATCCCCATGGTGGATCTGCGGGCACCCCAGCCCCCCGCTGGTGAGGCCCGGGTGCGCTTCGTGTGGAACCAGCCGGCCATCGGGAAGCAGCGCAAGATCGAGCGCCTGTACCGCAACCTGATCCGGGCCACGCCCCCGGACTCCGTGATCCGGCTCGAGTCGGCCTACTTCACCCCCAGCTGGCGCATCCGCCTGCCCCTCGAGTGGGCGCTGCGCCAGGGCACCCGCCTGGCTGTGGTCACCAACTCCACCGCCAGCAGCGACATCGGCCTGGTGGCCGTGGCCAGCCGCGGGGCCTACGATCTGCTGCTGGACGCCGATCCCAGCGCTGCCTTGTACGAGTGGCAGCCCCAGCCCGGGCTGCACACCCTGCACGCCAAGGTGGCCAGCTTCGGTCGCTGCGGGCCGGTGATCGTGGGCTCCGCCAACCTCGACGGGCTGAGCTCGGAACACAACACCGAGTCCGTGGTTCTGATCTACGACCCCGAGCTGCGGAGCGACTTCGACGCCATGGTTGACGCCGACCTCGAGGCCTGTGAGCGCGTGACCGCCGAGGAGGTGGATCGGAGCCCGTGGGCGGTGCGGATCTGGCGCCGGTCCGTGCTGAAGCTGGGTTGGCAGTGGCTGAGCGGTTGAGCCGGTTGGCCGCGGTGGCGGTGGGCCTGGGGCTGTGGTCCGGGGTCGCGCGCGCCGAGGCACCGGTGGAGCTCGAGGTCATCAGCTACAACACCTGGGGGGTGCCTTTCCCCTTCTCCCGGGGCGCCCGGCGCGGGCGGCTGAGTGGGGCGAGCGGCTGGCTGGCACAACACCGGGCGGAGGTCGTGGGACTGCAGGAGGTCTTCGGGCGCTCCCGCTCCTTCCTCGAGCCTGGCGACGGCACCACCCTGCTGGCCGATGACCAGGTCGAGACCGGCCTGGCCGTGCTGAGCACCCTGCCCATCCAGCCGCGAGGCCAGGAGCTCTTCGCCCCCGAGCGGCGCGGGGATGTCATGACCCGCAAGGGCTTCGTGCACGCGGCGGTGACCCTGGACAACGGTGTGGAGCTCGAGGTCTTCGTGACCCACATGGAGGCGGGCTTGGCCTACGAGCGTCGCCAGCGCGCGGCGAGGCGCCTGCTCGCGGCGGTCGACGCGGCCGACGGCCCCGTGGTGGTCCTGGGGGACTTCAACCTCAGCGAGGACCCCCGCGATCTTGACATCGAGCGTCGCTTCGCCGAGGCCGGCTGGCGGGACGCGGGCGCCGACGGCGGCCCCACCCACCGGATCTTCGACGAGCGCTTCGATCGCATCTACCTGAAGCATGGTGAGACATGGTGTGTGTCGGCCAGCGAGTACGCCGTGCTGGGCGACGCCCACGGGGTCGATGCAGCCTGGAGCGATCACCGCCCCGTGTGGGCTCGGCTCGAGATCGAACGCTGCCCGTGAGGGCCATGTTCCACGTGGAACCACGGCGCTCTCGGCGGCGGCCTGCCGTGTACGCCCTGCCACACCACCCCAGCTGAGGGGCGTCCGAGGCCGCGTTCGTGGATAGGCTCTGGGCACGACCCCGGAGCCCACCGTGACCCGACTGCTGCCCATCTTGCTCGTCGCCTGCGGCGGCAGCTGCGAGCCCACCGACTCGGCGATCCCTGTCGACAGCGCAGGCTCCATCCCCCGCGACACCCAGGACAGCTCGCCGGACACGGTGCCGGTGGCGGTCTCCGACGTCTCGTGGTGGGTCAACGAGACCATCGGCTCGGTGGTGCACGTCTCGTGGCAGCAGGACGGCGCGGCGTCGTCCTGGATCGAGTTCTCCACCGACGGCGAGACCTGGCAGCGCAGCCCGGAGCGGACCCGCGACGCCGGCGCGCACGACGATCTGATCCTCGGCGTGCCCTACGACTCGAGCTTCGGCTTCCGCGTCGCCACCGACACAGGCTCCGGCGCGGTCTACACCGAGGGCGAGACCGCCAGCAACGGCCCGATCCCCGAGGAGGCCCCGGTCCCCGCGCTCGCCGAGGCCGTCGAGGGGGGCTGGGACGAGGGCGATCGCTGGCTGCTGATCGGGATGAGCAACGAGGGCGAGGGCTGGGAGGCCGAGGCCTTCTGGAAGCTGATCCTGAACCGGGACGGCGAGGTGGTCTGGGCCCACGAGACGCCCAACGGCTACCGCTCGTTCTACACGCAGCCGTCGCGGGATGGCTCCCACATCGTCTGGGACGAGTCCACCTTCTGGACCGACTTCGACAAGGGCGCGGGCTCCCGGGTGCACCGCATGACCCTGGAAGGGACGGTCCTCGAGAGCATCTCCCTGCCGGGCCTGCACCACACCTTCCTCGACCTGGGGGAGGGCCACATCGCCTGGGGTGGGATCGAGGACACCGAGGAGATCCTGCGGGAGCGGGACGCGGACGGCGAGGTGCGCCTGGTCTGGAACTGCGACGCCTTCTGGGCCGACCACGGGGCGAGCCGGGCCTGCGACGGCAACGCGCTGTTCTTCGACGAGGCGAACGACACCTTGCTGTTCTCCTCGGACAACGAGAACACCGTGGTCGAGCTCGACCGTCAGAGCGGCGAGGTGCTGCGCTACTTCGGCCAGCTCGAGGGCGCCTGGGGGTTCTCCGAGGGCTCGAACGCCTGGTGGAAGCAGCACAGCCCCAGCTACACCGACGACGGCACCCTGCTGGTCTCCACCTGGGTCGCCGCCGACCGGCAGGAGATCGTGGCCCGGGAGTACGCCCTGGACGAGGAGAACCAGCAGCTGGTCGAGGTCTGGAGCTGCGGCACTGGCACCGGCGACATCGGCCGCTACGCCGGCGAGGCCCACCGGCTGGCCAACGGCAACACCCTGCTGAACTACGGCGACGGCGGCATCGTCCGGGAGTACACCCCGGACTGTGATGTCGTCTGGCACCTGCGCTGGCCCGGCGGGCCCATGCTGGGCCGGGCGGTCTTCCTCGAGGATCTCTACGACTTTGCGCCGTACACAGGCGCGCGACCCGGGTAGGATAGGAGCTGGTTCTCGACCCGGGAGTGGGAGATCATGAAGTCCCTGCAGTTGGCACTGTTCGGTTCGACCCTGGCTTCGTGCGCGGGGAGCTTCGACCTGCTCACGCTCACCGAGTTGCAGGGCGTCCACCATCACTGGCAGAGCAACGCGAGCGAAGACCTCTGCAGCGCGTCTCACGCCTCGCTCGGGGTGCCTGGCCCGTCAGCCTGCCCGAGCTGCGACCTGGCGTTTGTGCTCGAGCTGACCGAGACCAGCTCCTGGAGCTTCGGGGACTACGACTGCACCTACACGCAGCTGACCCTCGGCTTCGTCCTCGACGAGGGCCCTGTACACGGTGAGGTGCCCTGCGCGGCCGGCGTGCTCGTGGGGAAAGCAGGAGCTGTGCAGGGGGGCGACCTGGTCGATTGGGGATCGGGGGAGCTCGTGATCTCGGAGGACTGCGAGGCGCAGGCCTCGTTCCGGTATTCCTGGGGTGATGAGCCCTATGGCCGGAGCCACAGCGGCGAGGCGGTGCTGAACGGGGCCCAGGAGTAGGCGCGGCAAGCCGATGGCCGAGGGCTGTCGCCGCCGCCGCGGTGAATGGATGGGGGCTCCGCCCGTCACCACGCCACCCCTGGCCAGCTGGATCATGCCCTCCATCCTCTTCCTCGCCCTCGCGCTCACCGGGCCCGCCCGCGCGGGAGATCCCGCCCACCCGGTGGCGGGCGACACCGCGGGCCTCGGTCGCTACCTCACCGAGGAACCCGATCCCCGCGTCTTCGCCGTGCCCGACACCGTGCTCGAGCGTGTGCGCAGCGATCCCTCGGGCGCGGTCCCCGAGCTGGTGAGCTTCCTGGTCGAGGGCACCGACGATCCCTTCCTGCAGGTCAAGCGGCTCCACGACTGGGTGGCGGTCAACCTCCGCTACGATCTCGAGGGGCTGCTGCAGCCGGACCGCGCGCCGGCGGGGGGCGCCTACGGCGCGCTGACCAGCGGCCGGGCGGTGTGCTCCGGCTTCGCGGGGGTGCAGGAGTTGTTGCTGGAGACCGCGGGCTTCGAGGCGCACACCATCACCGGCTACGCGCGGGGTAGCGGCTTCTCCACCCTCGTGGATGAGCAGGTCGATCGCAGCAACCACGCCTGGACCGCGGTGGAGATCGAGGGCGCCTGGTACCTCATGGACACCACCTGGAATGCCGGGAATCGTCTCGAGGGCCGCTGGCGGCACGACTACACCACCGACGATCTGTTCCTCGACCCGGCGCAGTTCGTCACCACCCATCTGCCGCTCGACCCGGCCTGGCAGCTGCTGGAGGCCCCCATCGAGGCTGGGGCCTTCCAGGCCCAGGCGTTCACCACCAGCGGGTTCCACCGGCAGGGGCTGGCGTTCGTGGGTGAAGCCCCTCGGCTGCAGCAGGTCGGCGCCGAGGCCACCGTGCGGCTCTCGGTCCCGGCGGGGCTGTGGCTGACCTGTGAGCTCGAGGCCGCGGATGGGACGAGGATCCCCGGGGCCACACTCCAGCTGTGGGACGGTGATGAGCTGACGATTCGGGTTCGCTTCCCGGCCCCCGGCCCTCACCAGCTCCTGATCTTCACCGCGCCGCTGGACCAGCAGAACACCTGGCGGGTGGCCGAGCTCGGCTTCATGGCGAGCGAGGGCGCGGACGACAGCTTCCCCACCGCCTACCGCCCCTACGAGGCGGATCGGGCCAGCCTGGTGACGCCCTGGAGTCTGCCCGACGAGGCGGGCACCGTCCGGATCGTCGTCCGGGTGCAAGGCGCCCGCGCGGTGGCGGTGGATACCCCGGGAGCCCGCTGGCAGCAGCTCCAGCCCCGCAAGCGTGGGCTCTGGGTGGGGCGTGTGGTCATCGATCCCGACGAGCCGGTGGTGTTGCTGGCCCGTCGTGGAGCGGGCGGACAGAGCTGGGATCACCTGCTTCGGTGGCCGGGGGACGAGGACTGAGCGGGCGTCGTGGCCGCGGCGCGGTTCGCGGCTGGCCTGGAGACACCCCTGCCGCGATGGGCGCCAGCGCGATAGGCCGCTGCACCGACACGGAGACCCAGATGTCCAGCGAAGAGAACGAAGAGAAGACCGAAGCAGCGGCCACCGAGCAGCCGGCCACCAAGTCCGCCAGCAGGCCCGGGTTCATGGCCCCCACCGGCCGCGGCGCCGACGTGGCCTCCCGCGGAAGCGACTTCGCGGCCAAGCCCGGCTTCCGCAGCGCGTCGAACAAGCGCAGCAAGGCGTCCAAGAAGAAGCGTCGCAAGAAGTAGGCCGCCGCGGCCTGCCCGCTCAGGCCTGCCAGACCACCAGCCGGCAGCAGCAGCCCCCTTCGGAGATCAGCTCGTCGAAGCGGCCCTCGAGCCCCAGGCCCTCGAGAGTGCCGTGGTCGATCTCGCGGGCTACGCGGCACAGCTGGGCGATCTTCTCCGGGGGCAGGCCGAGGGCGCGCCAGCCGTCCACCAGCACGCAGCGGCCGAGGATGGCGGTGGACTCCGGGCCGTCGTCGGGCCCTCGCTCCATGTCGAACAGCGCGGCCGCCACCGCGGAGTGCTCCACCAGCGCCGTGCAGAAGGCCCCGGCCGAGGCGTCCGCGCCGTAGGCGACGTAGCGATCCCGCTTGGCCAGGCCCATGGCCCGGCAGACCCCACCCACCAGGCGCTCGGCCTCGTCGGCCCCGTGGGCCTGACGGATGGCGTCGAACACCCGCCACAGCAGCTCGGCGCGGGCGGCGTGGGCGCCGCGCAAGGCCTCGAGCCAGGCGGCATCGTCCATGGAGGGCAGGTCGGCCATGCTGGGCTCCGTCTTCGGGGCCGAGGGACCTAACCGTATCGAACGCGCCATCGTGCAGGCTGGCGCCCGCTGCCACACCCTCACCCGGTCAGCGTCCCCCGCAGCGCCTCGACCTGCCGCTCCACCTCGCACCAGGCGGTCCCGCCGGTGGACGTGCGACGCTCGACCGCCGCTTCGGGCTCCAACCAGGCCAACACATCGTCGCCGAAGCCAGGATGTGTCGCCTGCAGCTCGGCGAGGGTCAGGGAGGACAGGTCTTCGCCGCGGCCCTCGCAGCGGGCCACCAGCTCACCCACCACCCGGTGGGCCTCGCGGAAGGGCACGCCGCGGCTGGCCAGGTGATCGGCCAGCTCGGTGGCCAGCAGGAAGTCGCCGCGCAGGTCGGGGCCACCGCGGACGCTGAGGCTGCCGTAGCAGCCAGCGAGCACCGAGGCGCAGGCGGTGGTGGTGTCCAGGGCCTGGAACAGGGCGTGCTTGTCTTCTTGCAGGTCCCGGTTGTAGGCCAGGGGCAGGGCCTTGGTCAGGGTCAGCAGGCTGATGAGCGCACCGTGGACGCGGCCGGTCTTGCCCCGCACCAGCTCCGCGGCGTCGGGGTTGCGCTTCTGGGGCATGATGCTGGAGCCGGTGCTCCAGGCTTCGCCCAGGCGCACGAAGGCGAACTCGGTGCTGGACCAGGTGACCAGCTCCTGGGCCATGCGGCTCGCATGTGTCGCGCAGATGGCGCAGGTGGCCACGGCCTCCAGCAGGTGGTCCCGGGCGGCCACGGCGTCCATGGCGTTGTCCACCAGGCCGTCGAAGCCCAGCAGCTCGGCACTCATGGCGCGGTCCACGGGGTGGGGGGTGCCCGCCAGGGCCGCCGCGCCCAGGGGGGAGCGGTTGACACGTCGACGTGTATCAGCGATGCGCTCCCGGTCGCGGGAGAGGGCTGATGCGTGGGCCAGCAGCTGGTGGCCGAGCCAGATGGGCTGGGCCCGCTGCAGGTGGGTGTAGCCTGGCAGCAGGGTGCGTCCGTCGGCCTCGACCCGGTCCAGCAGTGCGGTGATCAAGCGTGAGACGGCCTCGTCCAGGCGATCGAGCGCCGCGCGCAGCCACAGGCGCACGTCGGTGGCGACCTGGTCGTTGCGGCTGCGGGCGGTGTGCAGCTTGCCAGCCACCGCGCCGACGTGGGCCAGCAGGCGGCGCTCCACCGCCATGTGGATGTCCTCGTCCTCGACGCCCGGGGTCCAGCCGGCCTCGAGCTCGCCGGCCACGACGTCCAGGCCCTCGAGCAGGGCGTCGCGCTCGGCGGCGGTCAGCAGGCCCACCTCCGCGAGCATGGTGGCGTGGGCCCGGCTGCCCTGGATGTCTTCGCGCCACAGGCGCAGGTCGTCATCCAGCGACTCACTGAAGGCCTGCATCTCGGCCGCGGGGCCGTCGGCGAAGCGTCCGTCCCACAGGGCCATGGCTAGTCCTCCTGTGCGGCGAGCCGGCGCCGGACCTCGGCCACGGTGCGGTAGGACAGGCCGTACAGCTCCATGAAGCCAGCGGCAGCTTCACGGTTGAAGGTGTCGCCCTCGCTGTAGGTGGCCAGGCCTTCGTCGTACAGGGAGTAGGGGGAACGGCGTCCGGTGATGCGGGCCAGCCCGGCGCTGATGCGGATGCGCACCTCGCCGGTGATGACCTCCTGGCTCTTGTCCAGGAAGGCCTGCAGGCAGTCGCGCAGGGGACCGAACCAGGTCCCGTCGTAGATGATGTTCGCGTAGTCCTGGGACAGCTTGCGCTTGTAGTTGAAGGTCGGGCGGTCCAGGCAGATGCGCTCGAGCTCGGTGTGGGCCATGTGGATGAGGCCAGCACCCGGGGCCTCGTAGACCTCGCGGCTCTTGAGCCCGACCACCCGGTTCTCGACCATGTCGATGCGGCCCACGCCGAAGCTGCCGGCGATGTCGTTGAGGTACTCGATGAGCTCGACGCCGCTCATGGGGCGACCGTCGATGGCCACGGGCACGCCGCGCTCGAAGTGCATCACCAGCTCCACCGAGCCCCGGGGGGCGGTGGAGGGGTCCTTGGTCATCTGCCAGGCGTCGGCGGGGGGCTCGGTCCACAGATCCTCCATCTCGCCGCACTCGATGGCGCAGCCCCAGAGGTTCTGGTCGATGGAGTAGGGCTTCTCGCGGGTGATGGGGATGGGGATGCCCCGCTCGATGGCGTAGTCCACCTCGGCCTCGCGGGTCAGCAGCTCCCACTCCCGCAGGGGGGCGATGATGCCGAGCTGGGGGGCCAGGGCGCGGGCGGTGACCTCGAAGCGCACCTGGTCGTTGCCCTTGCCGGTGCAGCCGTGGGCGATGGCGTCGGCGCCGTGCTGGAGGGCCACCTCGACCAGGCGCTGGGCCAGCAGGGGGCGGCCCAGGGCGGTGTGCAGGGGGTAGAGCCCTTCGTACAGGGCGGAGGCCTTGACCGCCGGCCAGATGAACTCGCGCACGAAGCGCTCCCGCAGATCGTCCACCTCGGCGTGGGCGGCGCCGGTGTCGATGGCCTTGCGGCGGATGGCCGCCAGGTCTTCGCCCTGGCCGAGGTCGCCGGTGTAGGCGATGATCTCGGCGTCGTAGCGCTCCTTGAGCCAGGGGATCATGACGGAGGTGTCCAGGCCGCCGGAGTAGGCGCAGACGATCTTCTTGTAGCGACGGGTCATAGCGTTCCTTCGAGCCGGGGAGGACAGGGCTCGGCCGGGTCATACAGGTCTGCGCATGGTGACGCAAGCGAGGGTCACTACAGGTCGCTACATCCCGGTGCTCGACAAGGCCACAACGGCCCCCAGCAGCACGGCGAAGAAGGCGATCAGGCCCCCCAGCCCCACCAGATACCAGCGCAGCTCCTGGAAGGCTCCGGGGGGGGAGGCGCCGGAGGCCGGATCGTCGCCGTCGCCCAGCGCGGCCTCGTCGTTCAGCCAGCGGCGGATCCCCGATGGGCGGGGCATGAGCATGGGCACCCGCTCCCGATAGCGCTGGTAGGCGGCGCCGAAGCGAACGTCGCAGTAGCGCTCCTGCAGGAAGCGGTTGGTGAGCAGGGAGTAGGTCACCAGCAGTGGCAGGAAGGCCAGCAGGAAGATCTTGGAGCCGAAGATGAGGCCCAGGCCCAGCACCCCGGCCAGCTTGCCCAGCACCGAGGGGTGGCGGACCATGGTGTAGGGGCCGGTGTCCACCAGCACGGTGGGGCCGCCGTCGACGTGGGAGCCCGGAGACCCACGGCCGGCCAGGAAGAGGTAGCCGTAGACGTACCAGACCCACAGCCCGCCCATGCCGATCAGGCCCAGGCCCCCCAGGATCCCCAGGGGCGTGGGCAGCAGCGGGGTCCAGTCCAGCACCCGGTCGATGCGGGAGGCGATGTAGGCCATCGCCGTGCCCGCGGGGGCCATGATGAAGGCGTGGACGGCGAAGTTGCGGTACAGCTCAGGCAGGAACACGGTCTTCAGGCAGTCCCGCAGGGGCGGGCGGCGCTGGAAGCGGGGCTGTGTGTTCGAGCTGGGCCAGGGCACGGGGGAGGGTCTCCCGGGTGGGCCCGTCTCTTACCACGCGGCTAGAACGGCGGCTCGTAGTCGCCGTCGCGGTCGTTGGAGCACTCTTCACCCGCGGTGAAGGCGCTCTCGTTGGCGAAGCCCTCGTCGATGCCGCTGACGGCCAGGTTGGCGTAGGTGTCTTCGCCCACGCCGGGGATGTCGGCGGAGGACCAGAAGGCGAAGAAGCGGTAGACCTCGTCGCCGCCGTCGGTGGCGGGCAGGTAGAAGTCCAGGCCGTAGCGCTGGTCCCAGGTGGCGTTGCCGGAGTCGCTGGTGAAGCGCTCCTCCATCCAGCCGATCTCGACCACGGCGGAGCGGCCGTCCTCGAGCTCGACCCAGCGGGACTCCATGCGCTCCCGGAGCCACACGCTGGCCAGGATGCTCTCGTAGCGGGCCACGTTGGTGACCTCGAGCAGCTCGCAGCCGGCGCCGTCGAAGCAGTCGTCGCCCGCGTCGAAGCGGCGCTCGTAGTAGACGTAGCCGTCGCCGCCGATGCAGACCTGGTTGGGGTCCAGGATGAGGCCCACGGCGTCCTCGAGGCTGCCCTGGTACATGCCGGCCACGGCCACGGGGATCTGCTCGTCGATGACGGCCTCGGGGGTCGGCGTGATGCCGCCCATGTCGGCCTCGTTGAGCACCGAGAGGCTCCAGGAGCGGTCGTCGGTGTTGGCCTCGTAGTCCAGGGGGGCCAGGATGGCCTCGAGGTTGAGGCTGGCCGCGGCGAGCTCGTCGGTCGTCTCGTTGGCGAAGTTCGCGTACATGTAGGCGGCGAGCTCATCGAGGTCGGCGGGGGCCTCGACGGGGGGCTTGCAGCCGATGAGGGCGACGGCGATCACGGGGACGAGGGCGATGGGACGCATGGGAACTCCAGGGGGATGGTCAAGTCCCGCCCCGGATATCGCCGGTTCTACGGTCGCGCCAGCGGCACGCCCTACGCTAGTCGCACTCCCCGTCGAACGGGTAGGTCACCCGGATGTTCGCGGAGGGGTCGGGGATGGTGTCGCCGTGGAAGGTGATGGCGTTGGTCGTGGAGGACCAGGTCCAGCCGTCGATGGCGCTGTAGCCGACCTCGGTGCCGTTGACGTCCACCGTGGTCAGGGCGATGGAGCTGGGCTCGTGGGTCAGGTAGTACACGGCGGTGAGGCCCTGGGACACCAGGCTCAGGTACTCGAGCTCCTCGGCGAAGCTGGCGGTGCAGATGCTGGACCAGTGGCCGCCGGTGTCCATGGCCACGTTGTAGTAGTCGGTGCCGGCCATGGCCGAGTACATGGTCATGCCGTCCCACTCGGTGCAGCCGCCGTCGAACATGGTGGTGCCGGGGTCGCCGCAGATGGCCGACAGGGCGGCCAGGTCCGGGTCGGACTCGAGGCCCTCGAGCCAGCCGGTGAAGGCGCCGGGGCTGACGCTCGAGTAGTCGTCCTCGTCGCTGACCACGATGATGTGGGTCGCGACCTCGTCGCCGTCGTCGTTGCGGGTGCGCAGGAAGCCGGCGTTGTCGCCGGTGAGCAGCGGGTCGGTCAGGGCGGCCTTGGCGGCGTCCAAGCCGGCTTCGTTGGCCGAGCCCTTGTGGCTGTAGATGTCGTCGATGGCCGCGCCGAACTTGTCGTAGGGGTTCGGGGTGTCGTGGTCGATGTAGGTGGGGTTGCCCTGCAGGCGCCCGGACTCCGACGGGTTGTCCATGTCGGTGGTGGTGACGCCCATGTGGAAGTCCAGGCCCAGGTCGATGAAGTCGCCCAGGAAGCTGTCGAACTCGTCCTTGACCCGCTGGATCTCCTCGGACATGGAGCCGGAGTTGTCCACGACCCACAGGATGTCCACGGGCCGCCCGCCGTCGCCCTGCTGGAAGACGTCCTCGTAGTAGGCGTCCTCCGAGCCGGTGCCTTCGGTGAAGACGCCCACCATGGCCTCGTCGGGATCGTTGGACGTGATCTCGACCTCGGCGGCGTACTGGATCCACGCGGTGGGGGTGAAGACCACCTCGAAGGTGTAGGTCTCGTCCGGGGACAGGTTGACGGGCTCGCCGTCGTGGGAGAAGCCGCCTGCGTTCTCGCCGCCGACGTCGATGTCGGTGACCTGCAGCAGCTCACCGCCCACGTTGCGGACGGTGATCTCCTGTGGCGCCGACGGGCAGTCCTTCATGATCGCGCCGAAGTCCAGCTCGCTGGGGTTGACGCGGATGTCGGGGGCGTCGGTGTCGGGCGGGACAGCGGTGTCTTCTTCGATCTTCTGATCGAGGTCCTGGTCGCGGCCGAGGTCGTACTCGGTGCAGCCGCTGATGGTGAGGGCGAGCAGGGCGATGGTGTGGGCGCGCATGGTCGTGCTCCGGAGGGTGGCCCACCCAACATACCGTTGGAGGGGGAGAACCGCCCACTCATCGCCGGAGAGTGTCCAGACCTCCTGACATGGGCCCGCTATCAGGTGTCACCAACTCCGCCCTCGAC
>CAYZVO010000114.1:0-28115 GCA_964481655.1 uncultured Enterobacterales bacterium
TCGTCCACGCCGTTGCACAGCTCGGTGGCGTCGGGGTTGACCGCGGCGTCGCTGTCGTCGCACTCCCTGCACGCCGCCCAGCCGTCGCCGTCGCCGTCGGCGTAGGCCACCGAGCCATCGCAGTTGTAGTCGTTGGGGTCGTCGCAGTCGTCTTCGGTGGCGCCCGGGTTGTACTGTGGGTCGGCGTCGTCGCAGTCGCCGCCGTACGCGGCGTAGCCGATGGGCTGCTCGCAGGCGTCCAGGACCGCGTCGTCCTGACCGTAGCCATCGTCGTCGTCGTCCTGGTACCAGACGGAGGCGTCGGCGATGTCCGGATCGGCGTCGTCCACGGCGTCGTCGCAGTCGTCGTCGATGCCGTTGCAGATCTCGCTGGCGCCGGGGTTCACCTGGTCGTCGCTGTCGTCGCAGTCGGTCCCGTCCGCGACCCAGCCCGAGCCGGGGTCGCAGGAGACCTGCTCGGTGGTGGCGTCGCCGTAGCCGTCGCCGTCGACGTCCTGGTACCAGGTCGCCTCGAGACCCTCGTCGACCTCACCGTCGCAGTCGTCGTCCAGCTCGTTGCAGGTCTCGTCGGCGCCTGGGTTGACGTCGGCGTCGTCGTCGTCGCAGTCGGTGCCGTCTTCGACCCAACCGCTGTCCGGATCGCAGCTCACCTGGCCGGTCTCGGCGTCGCCGTAGCCGTCGCCGTCCGCGTCGGCGTACCAGGTGCCCTCGAGGCCCTCGTCCACCTGATCGTCGCAGTCGTCGTCGACGCCGTTGCAGGCTTCATCGGCGCCGGGGTTGATCCCGGCGTCGCGGTCGTCGCAGTCCGTGGCGTCTTCGACCCAGCCTGCTTCGACGGCCTCGCAGTCGAGCTCCTGTGCGTCGGACGCGTCGCCGAAGCCGTCACCGTCCCCGTCGGCGTAGACGGTGCAGATCTCGCCGAACGGGATGGTGTCGATGATCTCCCAGCTGCTCTGGCAGGCTGACAGCGCGAGTATGATCAGGAGCCAGAGCAACGCGCGCATCGTGATGGGACCTCGTGGTGGTGCACATGCAGCGTAGCACGCGATCCTGGCCCGTTCAGGGTGGCGCGATCGTTCGGGGTGGGGGAGCCCGCGACACACCCACATTCCCGCCATAAAGGGCCTGAACGCCACGAGGTACCCCCATGATGCGCCCTCTCTCCCTCGCTCTCGTCCTGCTCGCCCTCGGCTGCAACCCCGACGACACCGGCAAGTCGGCCGACGACACCGCCCCCGACGAGGACATCCCCGTCTTCGACCCGGAGAACCCCGGGACCTACATGTTCCTCACCCTCGGTGGCTTCGAGATGATGGGCCAGCCCATGGAGCTGGCGCTGGGCGGCTTCATGCCCGCGGCCCGCGAAGACTTCGACGTCGACTCCGGCGACGACACCCCCATCGACACCTGCGAGGTGGTCCCCGAGACCGCCGAAGAGGGCGAGTGCGTCACCGACGATGACTGCGCCGAGGAGCAGGAGTGCGTCCCCGACTACGACGACAAGGGCAGCCCGATCGCCGGCAGCGAGCACTGCTCCACCCCCCGCGATCCCATCGATGTGGGGCCGTTCACCCTCGAGGGGGCCAGCACCGGCGCCATGACCTTCGCGTACAACGCCGGCCAGAGCGGGGCCTACACGCCCTCGGGCAGCGACGGCACGCTCAACGCGGGCACGCTGGCCTACGACGTGACCTACACCTTCACCGGCGACGGTGACGCCGCCCAGGATCTCGGCGCCTTGAGCGGCGAGGTCTACATGCCGCCCCAGCTGGCCCTCACCACCCCCCCGATGGTCGATGTGGGCATGGGCATGATGGGCATCTCGGTCACCCCCGAGACCGACCTGGCGCTGGCCTGGAACGGCAGCTCCGACGGCGTGGTGAAGGTGGATCTCGCCGGTGCCTCGTTCACCGGGGAGTCCGGAGCCATCCACTGCGTGCTCTCGGACGACGGCGAGCACACCATCCCCGCCGACATGGTGGCCGAGGCCAAGCTCGGCGAGCTGGCGATGCTCAACGTGCTGACCCTCGAGCGGGCGACCCAGGGCGAGGCGGTCGCCGACGGCCTCACCATGTCCGCCATCGACACCACCCAGACCCTGCTGATGTTCGTCCAGGTCGAGGAATAGGGCGCCTCACCCCTCCGGGTCGGCCACCAGGATGTGCCACTTGGGGCGCTCCCAGGTCTTGCGGAACGCCACGGCGTCCCGCTCCACGATGCTGCCGTCGGACAGCCCGTCGAGGAAGACCACCAGCTCCAGCTCTGGCGCGTCCGCGCCGAACTCGCGGTCGTACTTGATGGCGATCTCGTTGGGTGACAGCAGCAGCCGGCCGTTGGCCTGCTTGGGCTCCAGCGCCACCTCGCTCCCCTCCCGCCAGGCCTCGTAGATCAGCTCGGAGCAGACCACGGCGCCGTCGGTGGCGAAGTCGAAGTTGTAGTCGTAGGGCTTGCCGAAGTGGCGCAGGGCTTCGTCGACGGCGGCCAGCTGCCGGGCGCGATCCGCCCGCTTGACCCGCAGGGCGCAGGTGGCGTCGGCGTGGTTGCTGTGCTCGAAGGAGTAGCAGACCACCCCGGGCCGCAGCGCCTCGATCATCGCGCGGGGATGGCCGTCCTCGTCGGGTGTGACGAAGCTGGCCCAGGCCCCAGGGTGGCGGGCGCGCAGGTAGTCGGATGCGCTGGCGCCTTCGAGATCCGGCAGCCCCTCGAAGTGGGCGTCGAGCTGCTCTGGGGTGCCGATGAACAGCGCCGCGTGGGTCCAGTAGCCGGGGATGCCCAGGTTGGTCAGGCACCACTCCCGGCGCTGCAGCATGATGTCCCCAGGCTGCATGCGGTCCGCGATGGGCTGCAGGTGCTCGGGCATCAGGAAGAAGGGGCGGTCGGTGGCCCGCAGGTGGCTGGCGGTCACCGCCACCTCCTGCTGCACCGGCAGCCAGAAGCTCAGGGCCTTGCGCTCGAGGTAGTTCAAGGGGCTGCGGAAGAACACGTCCACCCGCTCACCCGCGGTCCGGTCGATGGCCTCGAGGCGCTGGTGGATGCGCTCGGCCCCAGGCCCCGACAGCTCGTCGCCCAGCAGCGCCAGGTAGGCGCGACCGGCGTTGAGGCGCACCACGGTGTCGGGGTGGACCAGGTGCTTGCACATGCTGGCGAAGCCGCCCGCGCCCATCTGGGGGCTGGCCTCGTTGAAGATGGCCTGGACCACCGCGTTCTGGGCGGCCTCGCGCGCGACGGTGAGGGCGGCCTGGTACTGCTCGAGGAAGGCGCCGTAGGCCACGGCGAACGCCCGCAGGTGCAGGTCGCGCCGCTGCAGGGGGTTGATCCTGAAGAACTGCTGGTAGCGCCGGGTGAAGCTGTTCAGCTCGTAGGACAGCTCGGCGAAGCGCTGCCAGGTCTCTCGCAGCAGGTCCTCGTCCTCGTGGGCCAGGGGCAGCCCGCGTCCGGCCAGGAGCTTCGAGTCCAGCAGCCGCTGCAGGGTGCGCTGGTTGAGGTCGGCCATGGTGGCCATCAAGACCTCGTCCTGGCCCAGCTGCTCGTCGAGCTCGGCGTCGTCGAGAATGGTGATGGGCGAGGACCGCAGGGGGAAGAGCACCCGCTGCAGGTACCACAGCCCCAGCAGCGCCAGGGCCAGCACCACCAGCAGGACGCGCCCGCCGATGGCGTCCTCCACCAGCCGCTGGGCCACCTCGGTCTGCTCGTGCTTCCACACGCCGGCCAGGAAGGGGATCCAGCTGCCGCCATACAGCACCAGCGCCGCGCGGCGGTGGTAGGGGAACAGCAGCTTGAGGGCCAGGACGAGGAAGGCGCCCCCGGCCATCAGGAACGCGAGCGCGATGAGGACTGCGGCGGCCACGCTGACTCCGGAACGGGAAGGGTCGCCGGCTACGATACCGCACCCGGGCGGGCGCGCCTCGGGGCTAGGGCTGGTCTCCGTCCAGCTGTGCCAGCATGGCGGTCGCCGCGTCGTTGCCTGGGTGGTTCTCGAGGGCCTTGTGCAGCAGGGCCCGGGCCTCGTCCTCGCGGCCTTCGTCCAGGTAGATCCGCGCCAGGCCCACGTACTTCTCGAACTCGTGGTCCGGGTTGATCTCGATGGCCTGCTGGAACTCGCCCTTGGCTTGCTGACGGTGGCCCTGGCGCAGGTGCACCAGGCCCAGGCCCTCGTAGGGGCAGCTGAAGCCGCCGCCGCTGCGGTCCCGTGCGGCGATGAGCAGCTGTTCGGCGCGCTCGAGATCGCCCTGGTTGTAGAAGGTGGCTGCCCACTCGGCCATCACGTGGGGGTTGTCCGGGTAGCGACTGGAGAGAGCCTCGAACAGCTCCTGGGCCTCGTCGTAGGCACCGGTGGCGTTCAGGGCGTTGCCCCGACCCAGCTGGGCGAAGAAGTGCTGCGGCCGCACGTCGATGATGCCCTCGAAGTGGTCCAGGGCCTCGGCGTGGCGGCCCTGGTTGGAGGCGGCCCAGCCAAGCCCCAGCGCGGCGGTGTGCAGGGCGAAGCGGCTGTCTTCGGCCATGTGGGCGCCACCCTTGGTGGCGAGCGCGTCCAGCTGGGGCTGGGCGGTGGTGGCGACCCGGGTGAGCAAGCGCTGGGCCTCAGCGTGGTCCCGGCGCACGATGGCCAGGTGCCCCAGGCCAGCCCGCGCGGCCAGGTGGTCTTCGTCTTCGGACAGCACCCGCCGGAAGCGGGCCAGCGCCTCGTCGTAGCGCTCGAGCTGCAGCGCCACCATGCCGTCGAGCACCAGGAAGCGGTGCAGCTCGGTCTGGGGATCGTCCGGGATCCGCAGGGGGTCGATGTGGTGGTCGACCTTCCGCGCCGCGAAGTCCTCGAGCTCCCGCATACTCTCGCGGAGCACCTCGCCCGCTGCAGCGGGCTCGCCGGTCTCGAACAGCTCGAGCGCGGCGGCGTAGCGGGTGGCGGTGTGCCAGGGCTCCACCTGAAGGGCCTGCTCGTAGAAGCGCTGGGCTTCCTCCGTGCGACCCATCTCGGAGTACAGCTCCCCGAGCGCCTGGTAGGGGCACCACCAGCCCTTGCTCGTGACACCGTCGGCGGCTGCGTACTCCTGGGCCGACGACAGCAGGTAGTGCTCGGCTTGGTCGAGGCGCCCTGCCTCCCAGTGGGTCTTGCTCATCTTGTAGGTGATCGTCCGCCGCAGCTCATCGAACCACGGCTGGGCCAGGTCGCCCGCGGTGCCGGCTTCGGCTCGGTACAGGGTCTCCTGAAGCAGGGCGAGGGAGCGCTCGGGATCGGTCTCGCGCAGTGCGGTGGCCCGGTCGATGTCCTCGTCCAGCAGGCCCCTGATCGGCAGCTCGTCGCCGGTCCAGTTCGTGATGGTCAGCTCCGTGGGCCGGCCGGCGAGCAGGACCGGCTCGGCTGTGCGTCCGATGGCGGTCAGGTCGTGGCCCTCGGCCTGCAACAGCAGCAGGTGCTGGGGTCGGTTGAGGGGCTCCAGGGTCGCGGACAGGAGGGTCCCCTGGCTGCAGCGCTGTGCGCTGACGGGCTCCCAGTGATCCTGCGCCACCTCGACGGCCTGCATCAGGGTGAGCTCACCAGTCGGCTTCACGTCTGGAGGCAGCGTGACACTGACGACCGGCGCGGCGCCGCGGTGCGCCTGACCATCCTGCAGGACGCTGCGCTCGAGCTCGCAGCGGACGGGCTCCGGGCTTCCGAGGCTGCACGCGCTCACCGTCGTGCCGATGATCCCCGCCAAGACGAGAGTATAGCTACAACGGCATGTTCCGTTGGGTCGGGGCGGATCTGTCCTGTGGAGTTTCGTGCGCATCACATGCATCCGTGACACATACTTTACCTCATCTGGTGAGGCCACGGTCGTCCCGCGAGCATCGTCTGGCGATGCCGGCCTTCGCTCAACGGGCTAGTCCCAGGCCAGTCCTGACCACCACGTCCCTGGCTCGAGGTCTCCCGCATGCCCAGTCCGCTCTCGACGCTGATGGCCTGGGTGTTGCTGGCCCCGTACGCAGCGATGGCCGGTTGGCAGGACCTGGGCCCCGAGCGGGGCCACGTCATCGACGCGGCGGCCTCTGCCGACACCGTCTGGGTGAGCACCCGGGCGGGGGTGATGCGCGCCGCGGGCGCCATGGATGCCTGGGAGCGCGACGCGCGCTTCCCCCGGGACACGCGGCAGCTCGCGGTGGCGGTCGATGGTCAGCCCTGGGCCTCCCCGGGCCAGTCCATCTGGCGCGCGGGCGACGGCGCGGAGCGGGTCCAGGCGCTGGGCTCCGGCTCCCTGGTCGTCGATCTGGTCCCCGCCCCCGACGGGGGCGTGGTGGCGCTGGTGCGGGGGGACGAGCGCGGCGTGCTGGCGCTGTTGCCCCGCGACGCTGGCGGCCACGAAGCGGTCTGGGGCCTGCGCGAGCGGGACCCCTGGGCCGCGGCCTCTACCTCCGAGCGAGTCTGGGTCGCCACGGTCGATGGTGAGCTGTGGGTGAGCGACGACGCTGCCCGCAGCTTCGACGAGCACGACGCCCCCGCCCCTGTGGACGCCCTGGGCGTGGTCGGCGGCCGCCCCCTGGCGGCCCTGGCCGATGGGCGCGTGGTGGATCTGGCCAGCGGCGACGAGCTGGGGGCCATGCCCGGTGCCCGCTTCGTGGCCATCGCCGACGACGGCGGCGCGCCCCTGCTGGTCTCCACCGGCGGCGCGCCGGGGCTGGCCTCGGTGGTCCGGCTGGTGGACGGCGCCGCGGTTCCGGTCGATCTGGCCGCCTTCGAGGACACCATCGGGATGCTCACGCCCACCCGGGCCTGGACGGTGCCCGGACACGGCTCGGTGCTCGGCACCTTCCGCGAGGGCCCCATCCACATCGACGGCGGGATCGCCCGCGCGGCTCGCGACGGCTTCCGCGCCACCATGACCGGCGGGGCCGCCATGAACAGCGCCGGGGAGCTGCTGCTGGCGCTGATGGGCACCGGCTCCTACCTCAGCCCCGACGACGGCGACAGCTGGCAGCAGGAAGAGGGCGGCGACGCGCCCGTCACCGACGCGGTCGAGGTGCTCGCCCTGGGGGAACGCTTCGCGGTGCTCGACTTCGACGGCCTGACGGTCCGGAGCCCCGATGGCGTCTGGACTCGCTGGCCCTACCCCGGAGAGCTGCAGCCGGGTCAGAACCAGGGGCTGGTCGACCTCGCCCCGGGCCCCGATGGCAGCACCTGGGCCATCGACGCCAACGGCGGCGTCTGGCAGCACGCCAGCGGTGCCTGGCGGCGCTGCGCAGCCTCCGGCGCGATCGAGCTGGACGGCGACGGGGAGCGGACCTGGCTGCTGGGTCGCACTGGCCTGCGCGAGCTGGGCGCCTGTGAACAGCAGCCCGGCGAGGCCTGGTCTGGCTCCGCCACGCTGCACAGCACGGGCACCGACGGCCTGGCCCTGCCCTGGGCCGCGGTCGGCGGCGTGGTGTGGAAGGATGGAGAGCGCATCGCTCAGCTCCCGCTCCCGCGCGTGGCCGCCATCGGCGGTTCGGCGGATCGGGTGCTGGTCGCCCTCGAGGACGGCGCGGTGCTCGGCTGCGACGATGCGGGTTGCACCCCCGCGGCCGAGAACGCCCCGGCCTACATTCGCGCCCTCGGCTGGACCGCCGACGATCGCGTCTGGGCGGCGGAGCGGCGGGGCACCCTGCTGGTCTCCGGGGGCCAGACCAGCCCCGCGGGTTGGCATCTGCCCGGTGGTGAGCCCGTCCCCGATGGGCAGCTGATGCGCCTCGAGGCCCCCCACTGGCTCGCCATCCAGCAGCCCCATCCTCCGGGCGGGCATGGACCCGCCGCGGGGGGACCACCCGGACCCCACGCGGGCCCCCCCGGTGGTCACCCGCACGGTCCGCCCCATCCCGGCGGCGAACCGCCGACGCCTCCCCAGCCCCCGGCCGAGCCTCAGGACGGCCCGGGGTGGTGGCTCCCTGTCGTGGCGCTGCTCGGTGTCGCGCTCATCGGCGCGCTGGGCTGGGCGTGGGCTCGTCGGCGTCGCTCATAGTGCGCGCACAGCGCTCGGCGTAATCGGCCGCGGCCCGGTCGTGGGGGTTGCCATCCCACACCTGCTGGAACATCGAGGCGGCGACCTGCAGGTCTCCGGCCTGGTAGCGCGCCAATGCGGACTGGAAGAGCGCCTGGCTGTGCTGCTTGGCCTGGGCCACGGCGTCGGGGTCGCCCTGGAAGACCTCGTGCACGGTGACGGGCTCGCGCTTGCCCTTGACCTCGATGCTGCCGATCACCCGGGTCTGATAGCGCTCGGGGTGCTCGAGGCGCTCGAAGGTGGCGTCGCTGATCAACACCGTGGAGCCGAAGCGCTTGGTGAGGTTCTCCAGGCGTGAGGCCAGGTTGACGGCGTCGGAGATGACGGTGCTGTCCATGCGGTTGCGACCGCCCACGGTGCCCAGCATCAGCCGCCCGGTGTTCAACCCGATGCCGATGTCGATGGGCGGCTCGCCCTGCTCGACGCGCTCGGCGTTGAGGCGCTCGAGCTCCCGGGCCATCTCCAGCGCGCACTGCAGGGCGTCGTCGGCGTTGGTGGGGAACAGGGCCATGATGGCGTCGCCGATGTACTTGTCGATGAAACCGTGGTAGCGCGAGATCACCGGCTCCATCACCGACAGGAACGCGTTGATGAACGCGAAGTTCTCCTGGGGGCTCATGCGCTCGGACAGGCTGGTGAAGTCCCGGATGTCCGAGAACAGCACGGTCATCTCGGCCTCGACCTGATCGCCCAGCTCGACCTCGACGATGCTCTCCTTGCGCAGGAAGCTGAGGAACTCCTTGGGCACGAAGCGCTCGTAGGCCTTGATGAGCTCGCTGCGGTTGCGGAAGAGCTTGGCGTTCTCGACGGAGATCGCCATCTGGGCGCAGAGCAGCTGGATGAGGTCCACCCGCTCGTCGGGGAAGGCGTCCTGGACCGAGTTGTTCTCGAGGTACAGCAGGCCGGTGAGCTTGCCCCGGTACTGCAAGGGGTGGCAGAGCACCGAGCGCGGTCCCCGGCGCTGGACGTAGGGATCCCCCGACAGCTCGGACGCCGCGGAGGCGTCGCCCAGCACCAGGGCCTCGCCGGTGTTGGCCACGTAGTGGACCACCGCCATGGGCACCTCGAAGCGCCCGGTCTCGAGGTCGTGCACGGGCAGGGAGACCAGCTCGGTGGCCTGGGCCTCGGTGCTGCCGGCGCGGGCCAGCACCTGCCAGCGGGCGTCCTCGCGCACCAGATACGACGCCCGCTCGGCGCCGGCGGCCTCGAGGGCCACCACCAGCATGCGCTGCAGCAGCTGGTCGAGCACCACCTCGCTGGAGATGGCCCGGGTGGCCTTGAACACCGCTTCGATGTCCAGCGCGCCCGCGGCGCTCGATCCGGTGGTGGAGTCCCGGGAGCGCTTGGGGGTCCCCGGCGCGGCCAGCTCCTCGAGCCAGGGGTGGGCGGCCTCGAGCCGCCGCAGCTTGGACTCGGCGCCCCAGCGCTGCCAGGTGTGCCAGGCGTCGCGCAGGAAGACGTTGTGCAGCCGCGGGTGCTCCCGGTACAAGGCGGCCAGGGCTTCCTGGCAGGTCGCCCGGTCCAGCAGGTGCTCCTGGGCCTCGGTCAGGGCCAGGGCTTCTTCGTAGGCGGCCAGGGCGCCGGAGCTGTCGCCGCGGTCGGCCAGCAGCCCGCCCTGCACGATGAGCTGCTTGGCCCGGAAGTTGTCGGGGGCGTTGGCCGCCCAGCCCTCCAGGCGGCGCAGGGCCTTCTTCACCCGGCGGCGGGCCCTGCCGTCGAGCCGGCCGCGGTGACGCCCGAGCTCCAGCAGGGCCAGGGCCTGGTAGAACGGGATCATGGGCACGTAGAGGCTGCCGATGAGGGCCTCGACCATGCCGTCGGCCTCATCCAGGTGCTCGAGGGCCTGCTCCGGCTCGCCCAGCACCACCCGGAACAGGCCCATGGTGGTGTTGTAGACGGCCAGCTGTGTGGCGTCGCCCTTGTCCCGCAGCGCGGCGACGTAGGCGTCCTGGTCGAAGACCTGCCGGGCCTGGTCCAGCACCGGCTCGTCGCGGCCCAGCAGCAGGTTCAGGCTGTGGCGGCGGAAGACGCTGTTGGCGCAGTACCAGTCCTGCCGGTGCTTGCGCATCAGCGCGATGTTCTCGTCAAGGGCCCGGGCCACCGACGGCAGGGGATCGCCCCGCAGCAGCATGTGGTAGGCCAGGCTGTGGCGGCACATGATGGCGCCTTCGGGGTCGCCGTGCTCGAGGCCCTCCTGGCTCGCTCGCTGCAGGATCTCGATGCTGCGGTGCAGGGGCTCCTTCCAGTGGGAGACCAGGGTGCCGTAGAGGAAGTGCACCTTGGCGGACAGCTCCCGGGACTCGAAGCGCTGCATGATGCCAAGGGAGAACTGCCCGTAGTCCCAGCCCGCGGTGAAGCGCCCGAAGACCTCCATCAGCACGAAGGCGTAGCCGCCGATGCCCCAGGCGGCCTGCAGGGCCACGCCGAAGCGGTGGGTGAGCTCGGCGGTGCGGAAGGCGAAGATGGGGATGAGGTTGGGCTCGATCCAGAACGCCGGGCCCGAGCCGACCCGGATGATGCGCAGGGCGGTGAGCATGGCCGGGTCGGTCATGTCCGGCCCGTCGGCCAGGTGCTGGGCGGTGCGGCCCCTCAGGAAGCCCTGCAGCCGCAGGAACTGCAGCAGGATGTCCAGCATGTTCGGCTTGCGCGGTAGCTTCACCCCCAGCAGCGCCAGGGCCTCGATGCAGGCGTCCACGGCCTCGTCCAGGCGGCTGTTGGCCTGGAAGTGGGCGATGCGGGTCTCGAGGTAGCGCATCCGGTGAAGCAGGCTGGTGCCGCGCTCGAGGACCTGTTGTCCGTAGCGCTCCATCTCGGCGGGTCGGTCGGCCTGCTGGGCGCAGGCAGCGGCCTGCTCGTACAGGTCGAGGGTGAGCTCGTAGTGGCGGTCCCAGGCGTCGTCGGGCAGCAGCCCGATGCCCGTCTCGAGGTAGGCCAGGGCGGTCTCGATGGCCAGCGTCCGTCGGGCCTGCTGGGCGCCCGCCAGGTTGAGCCGCGCCAGCTCCAGCCGCTCGATCGGGTCGTCGATCAGGGCGATGGCGGCGTCGAGGTGCCCCAGGGTGTCGAACAGGGCCTTGCCGGCGGGGTCCTCGGCCCACATCAGGCGGCCCAGGCGCAGGTCCTGAGCCATGTGAACGGCGGGGCTCAGCCGGGAGCTCGCTGCGTTCCAGATGCGGTCGTGGGTGAAGCGGTAGCCGTCCCGGACCGCGGTGGTCCGCGAGCGCTCGGCGCGGAAGTCGCCCACGCCGGTGACCAACCCCAGCTGGGTGGCCTCGTCGAGCCAGACCAGCACCTGCTGCTCGCTCCACTCCCCCAGCCTGGCCACGGTGGCTGGCAGGAAGCGGCTGCCGACACAGGCCGCCAGCTCGATGGTGCGCTGGGCCTCGGGCGAGAGGCGATCGATGCGCCGGGACATGAAGTCCACGACGTTCTCGGTGAAGCGCGCGGCGCGCACCTGGTCGAGGTCCCAGGCCCAGCTCCGTCGGGCGGCGATGAAGCGCAGGGTGCCTTGCTCGTGCAGGGCACAGAGGAACTGATCCAGGAAGAAGGGGTTGCCGTGGGTCTTCTCCAGGCAGACCTGGGCCAGGTCGAGGCAGGCGACGGGTTCGGTGGCGAAGGAGTCGGCCAGCCAGGCCTGGATGGCCTCGAGCCGGAGCGGCTCCAGCCGGATCGCCGTGGCGGGGCGCTGGGCCGCCTCGAGGCGGGCGATGGTGCGGGTCAGGGGGTGGTCGTCAGCGACCTCGCTGTGGCGGTAGGAGCCCAGCACCATGCAGTGGCGCAGCTGCTCGTCCTCGACCATCAGCTCCAGGATGCGCAGGGAGGCCCCATCGGCCCACTGCAGGTCGTCCAGGAACAGAACCAGGGGGGCGCTGGGGGTGGCCAGCTCCCGCAGGAAGCGCAGGAAGGTGTAGTCGAAGCGGTTGCGCAGCTCGGCCGGGGGCAGGTCCGGCTGCTGCTCGCCGACTCCGAGCACCAGCTCGAGCTGGGGCAGCAGGGCGGTCATCACGCCGAGGTTGGCGCCCAGGGCCTCCGCCACGCGCTCGCGCCAGGCCTCGAGCTCCTCGGGGCTGCGGGTGAGCAGCTGCTGCACCAGCTCCCGCAGGGCTTCGAGCAGCGCGCTGTAGGGCACGTTGCGCTCCTGGGCGATGAAGCGGCCCGAGACGAGGCGGGCCCCAGCGCCCACCACCGGCAGGTACAGCTCGCGGATCAGGGCGGACTTGCCCACGCCGGGGTCCCCCGCCACCAGCACCAGCTCGCAGCGCGAGCCCTGGCGGGCCCGGGTGAGGGAGGCCTCGAGCAGGGCCTGCTCGCGATCCCGTCCGTAGAGCCGGTCGGAGAGGCGGAACGCGCCGTCGCGCTCGTGCTGCCCAAGGGCGAAGGGCTCGATGACCCCGCTGGCCTCGATGGAGCTGAGGCACTGCTGCAGGTCGGCCAGCAGGCCGTCGGCGCTCTGGTAGCGGTCCTCGACGGCCTTGGACAGCAGCTTGGTGACGATGGCCGAGATGGGCGCGGGGATCTCCGGGTCCAGCTCGCTGGGGGGCTGCGGGGCGCGGGCGATGTGGGCGTGGACCACCTCGAGCACGCTGGCGCCCTCGAAGGGCAGGCGGTTGGTGAGCAGCTCGTAGAGGGTGGCCCCCAGGGCGTAGAGGTCCGAGCGGGCGTCGATGGCCTGGTTGGTGCGCCCGGTCTGCTCCGGGGGCATGTAGGCCAGGGTGCCCTGCATCAGGCCGGCGTTGGGGATGCTGTTGCTGGTGGCCACCAGCTTGGCCGCGATGCTCAGGTCGATGATGCGCAGCTCGCCGCTGGCGCGGTTCCAGACCACGTTGAACGGGTTGATGTCCCGGTGCACGATGCGGTGTTCGTGCAGGTGGGCGAGCCCCCGGGCCAGGGCCGCGGCGACCCCCAGGAACTCTGCGGTGCTCAGGCGCCCGAAGATCTCGAGCTTGTCCAGGGACCGAGCGCCCAGGTCCTCGAGCACCAGCGCCTGGGCGTTGCCGTCGGCGATCATGCCCACCGGGCGGACCAGGTGCGGAGACGACAGCTCCGCGAGCAGGCGGTGCTCCCGGTGCAGCCGCTCCTGGACGTCGGGCTCGGGGTACTCGGCGTTGAGCCGCTTGATCACCACCGGCAGCTGATCCCCGCCGCGCTCCCGGGCCCGGAAGACCGAGATGTCGCGGCTGCGGTACAGCCGCTCCTCGAGCTGGTAGTCCTGGATGGTGGTGCTCACGGAATCCTCTGCGGGCTAGCTCAGCAGCTCCTGGCGGACCTCGTCGGGCATCTCGAGGTTCGGGTCGGCGGGCAGCACCCGCAGCAGCAGCAGCCGGGGTGTCCACAGGGCCGCGGTGGCGGCGGCCTTGGCCGCGAAGGGCAGGGCGAGATCGGGGATCACCGCGCCGGCGGCCAGGATGCCGTTGGAGGTGGTGATGCCGTGGAAGAGCACGTCTTCACCGGTGAGGTAGAGCCCGGGGATCCCCGAGCGGGGCAGGATGTCCAGATCGAGGATCTTGTAGGCGTCCAGCCCGTAGATGGAGCCCTTGCCCTGGCGGGTCTCGACCATCAGGGACTGGGGCGAGGTGATCTGGGTGTGGACCACGTGCTCCCGAAGCTCCGGGAACCACCTCCCGAACTCATCCAGCATCGTGGCCGTGACCCGCTCGTAGGTGGCGTCCAGCCCAGGGTCCGCCGGGTCGGTGTAGCGGGCCAGGTGCTTCTGCAGCGAGGTCAGCACGATCAGCTCGGCGGTCTGGGCCACCGGCTCGTCGTCGTCGCTGCAGTACAGCTTGGGGAAGAGGAACATGACGTCGGGCGGCTCCCAGCCATCCACGCTGGGGTCGTCGTCCATCAGCCAGGAGCCCTCCTTCACGGAGCGGTAGGTGGTGCGGTCGGCCCCCAGGCGCTTCATGTCGGCGGCGGTGAGCTCGGGATCGAAGCCCACCCGCACGTTGAAGTTCGAGGGCACCGCCACGCGCTTGGCGAAGGCCCGCTCGAGGTGCTGGGGGAGCGTGCCCGAGGGCATCAAGCCCCGGGTCTTCCCCAGGCCCGCGTCGCTGACCACAGCGGCCGCCCGGATCTCCTCGCCGCCCTCGACCCGCACGCCCACGGCGCGCTTGGTGAACAGGCCCTCGAGCAGGATCCCCTCGACCCCGCAGCTCGTGCGGGTGCTGCCGCCGTGGTCCCGGATGTACTGGGCCAGCCCTTCGACCACCTTGATCGAGCCGCCGTGGGGCACCACCACGCCGTTGAACTGGATGTTCTGGGCCACCAGCCAGAAGAACAGGTTGGTCTCCGGCGGCAGGCCCAGGAAGTTCCAGTAGGACTTGAACAGCAGCTTGAGGCGCGCGGCCTCGTCGCTGTCGCTGTCGCCGGGGAAGAGCTCGTCCAGCGTCGCCGCGAACTGCTTCTTCATGAACGGCTGCAGCTCCTTGGTGATCAGCGGGTTGAAGAGCTTGGCCGGCTGCCGGGGCAGCAGCTTGGTGATCATCACCTTGTACAGGTGCTCGTCGAGCACCTCGTACCAGGAGAAGTACTCGCGCAGGCCGGCCTCGCAGCTGGGGAAGCAGCGGATGAGCTCCGCCAGCATCTTGGGGCGGTCGCTGTACAGCCGGTACTCGTTGGGCTCGGGGAAGTCCGGCAGGCGCAGCACCTGGTAGGCGTCGGTGCCGTGCTCCTTGACCTCCCGCCACTCGATCTGCGGGTGGCTGAACAGGGGCAGCATGAACTTCTCCACGAACTCCACCGGGCCGAACTTGGCCGTGAGGAAGGTCAGGTACTGGATGCCCAGGTTCCAGGTCCAGGTGGGGTCGGGGTGCGCCTCCGGGGTGGTGACCTCGTTGGGGTCGTCGTCCGGGTACAGGGTCTGCATGGCCCCGCCCAGCTGCGGATTCTTGTCCAGCACCAGCACCCGCTGGCCGGCCATGGCCAGCAGGGCGCCGCAGGTCAATCCCCCGATGCCGGAGCCGATGACGATGGTGTCGTAGTCGTGGTTTGCAGCTGGCACGTGTCCTCCCTGGTGCGGTGAAATCCTACACCAGGTGGCCGACGGATTCAGCCCTTCGGTGGCGCCTCGTCGCCCGTTGGGCCCAGCAGCGTGGGGCCGTTGCTCTGCGCCCAGGTCTTCGCCTCGCGGTACTGGGCCAGTTCATCGCCGAAGTTCAGGATGTTGTACTGCTTGCTCAACCCCGGCATGTAGATCCAGGCTTCCTCGGCCAGGCCCGGCGCGGCCTGGATCTCGAGCATCATCGCGGCGGTCATCAGGTAGTCGAGGCACTGCAGGGATTGGAGCATCTGGATGGACGAGACCAGCGCGTCCCGGTCGCCCCTGATGGAGTCCCACACCGCCCGGAAGGTGAGCTTGTGGCCGGCGCTCTTCACCGGCACGTTCGCCATGTCGCGCTGGGGACCCACCACGTAGATCGCGTCGCAGTGCTCCTCCCACAGGGACAGCACCGGGACGCCGTCGGTGCCGGTGCCGCCGTCCACGAACAGGGCGCCGTCGGCGTAGCCCGTGATCGTGCGGGGAGGCAGGGCGATGGGCATGGCCGTGGTCGCGAGCAGGATCTCCACCAGGTCCAGCTCGCCGTGCTCGCGGCTGTCCAGCCGGTGCAGGGTCCCGGTGGCGCGCTCCACCACCGCGATGATCGTGGGGGTGCTCAGCTCGCCGAAGCGCTGGATGCCCATCTTGTCGTGCACGATGGTCTTCAGGAGCTTCTCGAAGTTTCCGGTGCCCAGCAGGTAGCCCCGGAACAGGGCCAGCAGGTCCAGGCTGTAGATGTCCCGGTTGCGCAGGGTGGCGAGGATGCCTCGCGGGTTGTCCGGATCGGAGTCGTCCATCATGGACGCCCAGTGGAACTCCGAGTTCCCGTCCAGGATGGCGTTGAGGCAGACCGCCAGCAGCGCGCCGGAGCTGGTGCCCGCGATGACCGCGGGGCGAGGCAGCGGGGGGCGCTCCGGGTGGCGGCTGGGCAGACACTCCCGGAACAGGGCCTCGATCAGGGCGTACTCCTGGCCGATGCACGCGGCCGCACCGGCGATCACCAGGCCGAGCTTGGGGTCTTGCTCCACGTCACCACCTCCTGCAGACGGAGCACGAGCGTAGCATCTGCGCCGGGTCGGCTGGACCGCGGCTATACTGCCGGGCTCCCTCCCATCCGAGGTCCGGTCATGTCCTCTCGCCCCATCGTCGCCATCGCCGCCCTCGGGCTGTTGCTCCTGTCAGCCGCGGGGGGCGTCGCCCAGGCCGAGGACAGCGCTGGCCAGGCCCTGTTCCTCGAGCAGCGCTGCCACGGCTGCCACGCCGTCCCCAACGCGGGGATCGCCAAGGCCGGGGACGACACCGTCTCGGCCCCCAGGCTCGAGGCGCTCGGTGACCGCTACAAGCGCAAGACCATGAAGCGCTGGCTCGAGCGCAAGAAGAACGCCGAGGGCTACACCCACCTGCAGTACTTCAAAGGTACGGACGAAGAGCTCCAGGTCCTGGTGGACTGGCTGATCGAGCAGTAGCTCAGTTCACCTCGACCACGCCGGACCACAGGCCGACGCCGCCTTCGCCGTCGTTCACCACCACCCACAGGGTCACGTCCCCGGCCTCATCCGGGGCGTACCAGTCCAGGCTGACCTCGCCGCTGTCGCCGATGAGGTAGTCGGTGGCGCCGAAGCCGCCGGCGCTGGCGTAGCCGAAGGCCAGGGTGGCCCCGGTGGCCGGGGTGTCCAGGGTGACCTCGAAGGGCAGCTCCAGGTGCTCGCCGGGCTGTGCGACCAGCTCCGTGCCGTCCGCCAGGGCCAGCTCGGGGTTGGCGAGGCGGTCGTCACGGGTGGAGATGGCCAGCAGGTTCAGCCCCAGGGACACACCGCTCATGGGCAGGTCCCCCAGCCAGTCCGTCGGGGCGCTCAGGTCCCAGCCGTCCGGGTCGTTCACCTGGGGGCAGAGCCCGGGCTCGCAGGCCAGGGCCCACAGCTGGGTGGCCCGCAGGGGCTCATCCGTGGCGAAGGCGGCCAGGGCCGCAGGGACGGTGGCGGTCACCGAGGCCTGGTCGCCGTCGAGCTCGAGGCGCCAGACGTGGTCGGTGCCGCCCTCGAGGCAGCCCTCGCCCAGGTCGGTGCAGTGCCACAGCAGCAGCTCGGCCCCGTTGTCGAGGGGGTCGGCCACGGTGACGGTGAGCTCGACGTCCTCGCCCGGGGCGGCCTCGGGCGGATCGGCCTGGATGGCCAGCACCCGCAGCTCGGGCACGAGGGTCTCGTCGCTGGGGCCCATGGCGCAGCCCACGGCGGTGATGGTGGCGATGGTGATGATCAGGGTGCGCATCAGAACTCCCCCTTCAGCCCGAAGCTGGGCAACACGGGCAGGCCCTCGATGGGCTGCTCTTCGCTGTAGTCGTAGCTGTAGAACATCACCTCCACGTTCTTGCGGAAGGTGACGTTCTGCACGTCCAGGTAGGTGGTCAGCTCCCAGCGGGAGAAGGTCCAGGTCTTGTCCACCCGCACGTCCGCGCTGAAGAAGGCCGGCAGGCGCGCCGACTCGTCGCTGTAGACCGGGATGTAGCTCCGCTCGGTCAGGTCGTAGACCCGGTTGGCCACCGGCGTGTAGGGGTTGCCCGAGCCGTAGCGGACGCGGGTCCCGATGCGCCAGTCCTTGGGCAGCTCCCGGCTGGCGAGCAGGTTGAGGATCACCGGCTGGTCGTAGGTGAACAGCTCGGTCTCTCCGTCGCGACCGGTGCGCTCGGAGCGGCTGAAGGTGGCGGCCAGCTGGGCGACCGTCAGGTCGTCGGTGTAGCGCAGCATCAGCTCGGCGCCGTAGGTCCGGCCGCTGCCGGCGTTGGCGTAGGGATCGGTGTCGAAGTCCCGCTGGATGGGCGGCCCGGTGAAGAACTCGAAGCGGTCCTCGCGGCCCACCACCAGGTCGTCGAGCTGGTTGTAGAAGCCGGTGACCTCACCCCTCAGGCGCTCGCCCAGCTGCCGCTCCACCCCCACGCTGTTCTGCCAGGAGCGCTCGGGGGCCAGGTCGGGGTTGCCGTCGCTGGCGGGGTTCAGCTCCCGGAAGGTGGGGAACTGACTGTACAGGCCCGACCCCGCCTCGAGGGTCGTGGACTCACCCAGCACCCAGCGCAGACCCAGGCGCGGGTCGAAGGCCGCGAGGGTGGACTCCGGCAGGATGAGCATGTCGCCGCGCACGCCCGGGGTGATGGTCACAGGGCCGAGCTGGGCGGTCAGCTCGCTGTAGGGGGCGGGGGCGCAGAACCAGGCCTCGCCCTCTTCGCGCTCGGGGTAGAAGGCCACGTCGTAGAGGTAGCTGTCCCGGCCGCAGAGCAGGTCCAGGCCCACCCGGGTGCCGACGGGGCCCCGCTCGCCGGCCTCGAGGCGCAGCTCTTCGCGCAGGGCGGCGCTGAAGCGCTGCTCGTAGGCCTCGCTGTCGCGCACGAACTCGAAGCTCTGCTTCTCGGGGCCCACCAGCAGGGAGCTCTCCATGGTCCAGTCGTCCCAGATGGTGGCGCTGTGGCGCAGCCGCAGCTTCTGGAAGCTGTCGGCCAACGACGCGAGGGTCTCGTCCTCGCCGTCGGCGTCCTCGCCCAGGAAACGGAAGCGGTCGTCGCTCACGAACAGCATGGCGTCGAAGGTGTCGCCTCGGCGGGTCTCGTGCTGCAGGCGCGCCTGCCCGTCCCAGTAGCGGGGGGCCTGGATGGTGAAGTCCCCTTGGCTCAGGATGGGGGTCAGCACCGTGTCGATGTAGGAGCGGCGGCCGGAGATGCTGATGGCCGTGCGCTCGCCGATGCTGCGCTCATGGAACAGCTGGGCCTGGTAGACGTCCACGCTCACCATGGAGCGGTTCTCCGTCGGCAGCTCCTCGTCGAGGCGCAGGTCCACGTAGCCGCCCAGGGCGCGGCCGTAGCGCACGCCGTAGTTCCCGGGCAGGTAGGCCACCTCGGAGACGCTCTCGGTGGAGAGCACCGTGGTGAGGCCGGAGAAGTGGAAGACCAGGGGGATGGGGGCGCCGTCCAGGCCGAAGGCGGAGTCCTCGGGGGGTGTGCCGCGGATGATCAGCTGGCCGATGCCCGAGGGGGCGCGGGCCACGCCGGGCAGGTTCTGGACCGCCTTGAC
The DNA here is from genome assembly GCA_964481655.1 of uncultured Enterobacterales bacterium. Taxonomy (GTDB): domain Bacteria; phylum Myxococcota_A; class UBA796; order UBA796; family JAFGLY01; genus CALDOK01. The sequence goes on from CAYZVO010000114.1 coordinate 19,098, forward strand.
CACGTCGCCGGAGGTGCCGGGCAGGAACTCGATCTCGTCGGCGCGGATGACCCGCTCGGTGACCTCGTCCGCGGCGGCCTCGTCCTCGACCAGGATGGTGAGGTTGGCGTCGTCCTCGCGGTCCACCGGCCGCACCATCGCGGCCTCGACCTGCTGGACCGTGCCGGCGCTGACGACCACGTCGATGAGCTTGGGGTCGTAGAGGGTGCCGCCGGCGAACTCGAGCGTCCAGGGGCCCTCGGCCAGGCCCACGAAGCGGAAGGCGCCGTTCGTGTCGGTGGTGGCGTACAGCAGCTCGCCGCTGGGGCCCATGGCGGTGACCAGGACCGAAGAGAGGGTGATGGTGGCGTCGGCGTCGATCGCCCGGCCCTCGACCGACACCGGCAGGGCGGCTTCGGCCGAGAAGACCATCCGGTACTGGATCAGGGCGGTGGTCACCTGCCCGTCGGCGTCGATGGCGGGGGAGAAGCGGAAGCCCAGCATCGCGTCCACCGCGGGGGCCTCGAAGCGGGGATCGGTGGACTGCAGCACCTCGGCCCCGGCCACCCGGCCGTCGGCGGTGACGCCCACCTGCAGCAGGACCTCGCCGTCCTGGCCCTCGGTCAGCGCGGCGGGCGGGTAGCTGGGGGGCACGCCCCGCACGACCCCGGGCAGGCGCGGGCCCGATGTGGGGGTGGGGACGGCGACGGCGGGCTCGGCGGCCTCGGAGGCGTCCTGGGCCAGGCCAGGGTGCGCGAGCAGCAGCGCGAACAGCGATGTGGCGAGGGTCTGCATGACAGCTCCACTGGTTCGTGCACCGAAGCTATTCACGGCTGCAGTTTGAACAGGTTTTGAAATAGGTTTGGTTGGGTTCCTCACCAAAACCCGGGGAGAACCCTGGCCCGGGCTCGGGGTGGTAACTATTCAAAATGTGATTCCCCTGCGCACGATCCTCACCCGGGAGCGACCATGAGCCGGACCGACGACACAACAGGCGCCCTCCTGCTCGGCATCGGTGCCGTCTCCCGCGCCACGGGCATCCCCGTCCCCACGCTGCGCACCTGGGAGCGCCGCTACGGCGCGCCCGTCTCCAGGCGCACCGAGGGGGGGCACAGGCTCTACGATCCCGACACCGTGGCCTGGCTGGGCCAGGTGTCCAGGGCCCTCGAGGCGGGGATGCGCCCCAAGCAGGCGCTCGCGGCCAGCGCCGCAGAGCTCGCGGCCGCGCTCGGGCGCGGCGAGGGGTCTGCGGCGTCACCGCCCCCCGTGTTCGGCGCGCTGGATGTCAGCTCCGATCTCGGCGAGTGGCTGGGCGCCGCCGTGGCCCTCGACGCGAACGCGCTGGACGCGCTGATGCGCAGGGATCACGCCCAGCTCGGCACCCTCGCCTTCCTCGAGCAGCGGGTGGAGCCCTTTCTCCACGCCATGGGGGCCTGGTGGGCCGCGGGTCGGCTGTCCGTGGGCCAGGAACACCACGCCAGCCAGCGCATGATGCAGTTCCTGCTCAGCCTGCGGCGGGACGTCGCGCCCCCCGCGGGCGCGCCTGTGGTGGTGGTCGCGGGGCTCCCCGGTGAGCGCCATGTGCTGGGCGCCCAGGTCGTGGCCATCGCGCTGGCCGTCGCCGGCTGGCGGGTCGTGGACCTCGGCGGCGACCTGCCCGTGCGCGACGTGCGGGCGGCGGTGGATCAGGCGGTCGCCGACGCGCTGCTCGTCTCGGTCTCCTCCACCACCGATCCCAGCAGCGCCCGGCAGGACCTGTTCGCCCTGGGCGAGGGCCTGCGGCCCGGCGTAGTGCGCTGGCTGGGCGGGGCGGGGGCCCCGGACGGCGTGCCCGGGTGGGAGCGCCCGGGCACGGTCTCGGAGCTGGTGAAGCGGGCGCTGGCGCTGCGTTAGCGCGGGGTGGCGTCGACCCGTTCGGTGTCGCCGTCCTCGAACTGGGCCAGGAGGAAGGGGCCGCGATCGTCGTTGACGGCGAAGAGGTTCACCTGCTGGTCCGGGCTCATGTACGGCAGCGAGAAGGTGAGCTCTGGCACCCCGTCATCGTTGGTGTCGAAGCCCAGCTCGTAGGAGTTGGACGGCAGCTCGAGGGTGCCGCTGTCGCCGAAGACGAAGTCGTCGGCCAGCATCGTGCCTGTGCGCAGGTTCCAGACGTCCACCGGCGGCATGTCGGGCGCGGTGTGGGCCATCTGGAGCCGGATCTGGCCCTCGCTGATGGCGTCGCTGTCGTCCTCGAGGGCCATGAGGCTGATGTCGCCCAGGTAGTCGATGGCGGCGGTGGTGTAGGCCTTGTCGGCGTCGAGCATCAGCGCCGGGACCTCGATCACGGCCTGATCGGGGCGCGCACCCTCGGGGGTGATGGCCACGTCGTAGTCACCGGCCCACAGCTCGATGTAGGTCGTGCCCTGGGAGAAGGGCACGGACTGGAACGCCGGCTCGGGCTGGTTGTCCAGGTAGATGTCCACCGGCGGTGCGTCGGGGCTCAGGTGCATCAGCCGCAGGGACGCCATGCGCGGGTCCACCTGGGCGATGTCGCTGTCCTCGGTCTGGGTCGCGAGCCAGACGCGATCTCCCACGCCCACGGCGAAGACGTTGACCAGCTGCTCGCCGAGCTCCTTGAGCGCGAAGCTCACCTCTGTGCTGCCGTCGTCGTCCAGATCGAAGCCGATGGTCGCGGTGGCCATCGGGATCTCGACGCTGGCGGTGGCGCCGAAGTCGACGTCATCGACCAGCATGGTGTCGCTGTCCAGGTCCCAGATGTCCACCTGAGGCATGTTCACGGCTGCGTGGGTGATCTGCAGGCGCGTGGTGTCCGCGGGGATGTCGTCGACCTCGTCCATCAGCGCGGTCACGTCGAGGTCGTCCCGGGCGCCGAACGCCGCGGCGGTGGTCAGGCCCAGGGCCGGCAGCTCGAGGTCCTCCACGACCATCAGCGCGTCCTCGCGCGCCTCCCCCGCGGGGGTGATGGCGATGTCGTAGGTCCCGGCCGGGAAGGTGACGTAGGCGCTGCCCTCATTGAAGCCCAGGTCGGTGATGGCGGGCTCGGCCATGGTGTCCAGGTAGATGTCCACCGGCGGGGTGTCGGGGCTGAAGTGCGCCACGCGCAGGCTGGTGTAGCTGATGGGGTCGGCGTCGGTGTCGGTGTCGGTGTCGGTGTCGGCGTCGGCGTCGGTGTCGGCGTCGCCTTCGGGGTCCATCGGGTCGGCGGGATCGGCGGGGTTGCAGGCCGCGAGCAGCAGGCAGGCGGCGCTGCTCAGCATGGCGAGGCGGTGTGTGGTCATGGGGAACTCCTTGGTTGGCACCCGGCGTACGAGCCCGGGCAACCTAGGCGTAGACCGTGGCGTTTCGCGCCGCTGGTCGTTCTCCCCGGAGGTGGAGTGTGCTCACACTCTCACCCCTTGCTTGTCACCTCCGCCGACGGGCCCAGAGCAACAGGCCCAGCAGGCCCAGCAGCGCGGGCCCCCCCCGGCGCGGCGAGGCCGCGCAGGCGTAGGCGATGGTGGCCAGCTCGCGGGTCCCCGCGATGGCTTCGTCGGGGTTCAGGCGCGACCAGCAGTCGCCGGGCCGCTCGATGCCCTCGGGGGTGCCGTCGGCGATGAGGTGCTCGATCTGGCCCCTGCGGTTCTGCACCCAGTCTTCCAGGTCCGCCACGCTGTCGTCGTAGCTGTCGCGGTCCTCGACCGTGCGCACCAGGGCGGCGGTGGCGTCGATGCGGGCCAGCATGGTGTCCTCGTCCCAGACCTCGTCCATGATGCGCGCAAGCTCGTCGGTGAAGCGCACGGACAGCTCGGGGTGGCGGGAGAGGCGGCGGGCCAGCTCCGACATGGTGAACAGGCCGTTGAGCCAGGCGGGGTCGTCGAAGGCCGCGCCAGCGGACATGGCGTCGTCCATGCCCCAGGGGATCAGGGTGGCGCGGCCGCCGTCGGCGGGGTCGAAGTAGACGTAGAAGTTGTTGGTGCCCGCGGCGTAGCCGTCGGTGTGGGCCAGCAGGGTCTCGAGGGCCCAGAAGGTGAAGAAGCGCTCCAGGTTCACGACCTCGTCGAGGGCCGCCTCGAGCTGGTCGTCGGGGGCCTGCAGGGCCTCGGCCACCGCCCACAGGGGCTCGCCCGTGGGATCGGTGTCGTCGGTCTTGGCCTCCCAGCGGCCGATGCTCTCGGGGGTGCCCGCCAGGTGGTCGGCGGTGAAGTCGGCGATGATGCCCTCGTAGAGGTGGCCCGAGTCGTCGCCGAAGGCGCGCTCGAGGAAGCGCTTCTTGACGGCCTCGACGTGGGTGTAGGCCCCCAGGGGCTGGCCGTTGACCACCACGCCGGCCACGTGGCAGCGGGGGGCGGGGTAGCCAGCGTCGTCGAACACGCTGTACGACAGGCAGGTGTGCATCCGGCTGCTGTCGGTGAGGTTGTTGTTGAGCGTGATGCGCTCGGTCTCCCCCATGGTCTGGCCGTCGACCCAGGTGTCGGTCTTGATCTTGATGGAGGGGCGGATCTTGGACCCATCCAGCGCCGAGCCCACGAAGCCCTTCTTGCGCACGCCCACCCGGTCCATGGGCTCGCCGTCGATGAGCACGTCGGCCTCGAACCAGGTGTAGGCCGAGGGGAAGGGCTGGGTGCAGTCGGTGAGGATGTGCTCCATCGTGCCGGCCCAGAGGTCCGCCTCGTCCTCGCCCCAGCGCTGCTCGGCGGCCATGGCCCAGAAGTCGTCGGGGTGCATGCTGAGCTCGACGCAGAGCACCGCGTCGTCGTGGAACGGGACCTCGCCGTCCACCCCGCCCACGCCCTCGCAGGCGATGGCGGCGTGGTTCACGCCGGGGCCGTCGTCGCAGGCCGTGAGCGCGATCAGCGCCAGCAGCAGGGGGCTACCACGCATAGCCGACCCCCAGATCCAGCAGCGGCCGCAGGCTGGGGCCCGGATCGAGCTCGGTGCCCTCGAGGGCGGCGGAGCGCACCGTGTAGCCTTGGCTGGTGGCCAGGTAGAGGCCCAGGCCCAGCTCGAAGGCCACCGGGCCCCAGATCCACACCCGGCCCAGCTCCGCCCCGCTGCCCAGGACCCAGTAGTCGCCCATGCTGCCGATGCCGCCGGCCCGGAACGAGGTGCGGCCGACGATGGCGAAGGGCAGCAGGGCCCAGTCGTCCAGACCCCGGCCCCGCAGCGCCCAGCGGGGGCCCGCGCGCAGGCCCACGTGGCGAGCCTTCAGGGTGTAGGACTGGGTCACCGAGACCCACTCGAGCTCGGCCGTGATGCCCCAGCGGTCGCCCCGCATGTGGTGGCCGCGGAGGTTCAGGTCCAGCGCAGGGACGCCCAGCGCGGTCGCGACACCGGCGATGACGGGTGCCGTGGGGTCGAAGAGGACCGCGGAGCGACGGGGCTCGGGATCGTCCGCCGGCTCGTCCGCGTGGACGAGCGTCGCAGCCAGCAGGAGCAGGCAGACAGGGAGCATGGTGCTCCCTTATCGCCTGCCTGGGAGGGGCGTGGCTACTCCGGCTGCACCAGCGCGAAGGCTGCACCCTCGGGATCGATCAGGGTGAGGAAGCGACCCATGCCGGGGATCGTGATCACGTCCATCGGCTTGGTGGCGCCGCCAGAGACCGCGGTGGCGGCGGTGGCGTCCAGATCCTCGACGTGGATGTAGGGCAGCCAGGCGCTGGGGATGCCGGCAGCGGGCTTCTGCATGATGCCGCCGCGCATGGTGCCGCCGGAGAGGATCATCCGGTAGACGCCCTCGCCGCCCATGTTGGCCATGTCCTGCTCCTGGACCTCGTAGCCGAAGACCGTCTGGTAGAAGGCGGCGGCCGCGGCGGCGTCATCGGCCATCAGCTCGTTCCAGTAGAAGATGCCGGGGTAGCTCTCGACGTCGGGCTGGTCGCCGGTGGTGGAGCGCATGATGGCGAAGGGGGCGCCTTCGGGGTCGGCGCAGAAGGCCATGCGCATCATGTCGGGCATGTCCATCGGGCCGGCCAGGACCCGGCCGCCGTTGGCGGTGACGGCCGCGGCGGTGGCGTCCACGTCCTCGACGGAGATCCAGGACAGCCAGTGCGGGGGCGCCTCGCCCTCGACGCCGGCGATGCCGCCGATCTGGCGCTCACCGGCACGGAAGAGGGTGTAGCTGCCACCCGGGAAGGGCATGTCGGCCGCGGTCCACGGCAGCAGCTCCGTGTAGAAGGCCTGGGCCTCCGCGGGGGTGCGGGTCTTGATCTCGAACCAGACGAACTTACCGAAGTTGTAGGTGGACACTGGGCTCTCCTGTGTGGTGGTGGCCCGGGGAGCCTATGCGCCGGTGTGTGTGTGGCCCGTGAATCCGGACGGAAGCTGGACGGAGTGTCGTCGTGCTCACGGAGCGGTGTAGGCTGTGGGCCCCTGCCGGCGTTGGACCCGCGGAGGTCGCTATGCTCACCCTGCTGCTCGTCACGTCCCTCGCCGTCGCCCAGTCCACGGTCCACTGCGAGCCGGTGAGGGGGGATCTGCCGCTGGTCTTCGACTCCTGGGAGAAGAGCGGCGGGGCCATGCCCGGTCCGGGTACGCCGATGAGGCAGGAGAGCTGGAGCCTGGGCGAGGACCTCATCGGTGAGCGGGTGAGCCCCTACCTTCAGGACCCGGTGCAGACGGGGGTCCCCTGGGTCTTCGTCGAAGACAGCGTGAAGCGGGAGCGCCACGAGGACGGGAAGATGATGCGGACCTCTCGCTACACGGTGGAGGTGGTGTTCACCCACCCCAGCGGCGAGCCCATCCACGCCCTGGTGCCCGAGCCGACCCTGACCCTCCGGGTGCGCTGTCACGCGGTCACCGTGTGGGGGATTCCCTAGGGATCGAGGGCGGCGTTCGAGGAGATTTCATCTCGATGTTGCCGTCCACGGCGGCGTGACAGATGTTTCTACATTTTTTTTCGTCCCAGCTGTCACAGCGGGGGCTCGGGGGGGATTGGCGGGGTGAAGGGTCGCGATGACACGGCCCACAACCCCCCACGATAGGAGCTTCCCATGCGCGTTTCCTCCCTCATCGGCGACAGCCTGAACGTCACCCTCCGCCACCCCCGCCTGTGGGTCTTCGGCCTCTTCGCGGCCGCTGGCGGTGCCTCGGTCAGCGGTGAGTCGGGCGGCGAGGGCGCCGAGGCCGCGGCCCACAGCGCCGCCGACGCCGGCGCCGCCTCGGAGCTGGCCGGCGTGGCCTCGGACGTGGCCGCCAGCGAGACGGTCGAGTCCCTGCAGCAGCTGCCCGCGGCCCTCGAGGGCTTCGCCAGCAGCGCCGCCCAGCTCGGCGAGCTGTTCGCCGCCAACCTCCCCTTCGTCATCGCCGGCGCCGCGGTCCTGGGGCTGGGGATGCTGGCCCTGCACATCGTGGCCGAAGGCGCCCTCATCGAGGGCGTGAGCCGCAAGCACCGCGACCCCGCCGCTCCCTTCACCATCCGCGGCGGCCTGCGCCTGGGCCTGTCCCACTTCGGCGCCGTGCTCGGCGTCAAGGCCCTGGCCTTGCTGCTGGGCCTGCTGCTCGCCTCGGCGGTGGGCGCGCCCTTCGCCCTGGCCGGCGCCGGCCTGCTGCCCCTCGGCGCCGCCATCGCCATCGGCCTCCCCATGGCGCTGGTCGCCGTGCCCATCGGCATCAGCCTGTACCTCATCTACAGCCTGGGCCTGCGGGTGGCCGTGCTCGAGAACCGCCGGGTGGTGGACTCCCTGCGCCGGGCCCGCCGCCTGCTGCACGGCCGGCTGCTCGACGGCCTCAAGATCCTGCTCACCGTGGGTGTGGGTGGCTTCCTCTCCAAGATCATCGCCGCGCCGGTGGCCATCCCGGTGCTGATGGCGACGGGCATCGGCTTCCTGGTCGGTGGCTGGGTCGGCGCGGTCGCGGCCCTGGTGACCCTCGCCGCCCCCCTGGCGCTGGTGGGCGCGGGCCTGCTGGGCTGCTGGACCTCGAGCGTCTGGACCCTCGGCTACCACGCCACCGCCCAGAACGGAGCCCGCGCGTGAGCCAGCTCGCCGCCATGACGGTCGCCCCCTCTGGGGGCGGCCTTCGTGCGTTCTTCGCCCTGTTCGCCATGCTCGGGTCCGCGGACCCCTCGGTGGACGAGGCGGCGCTGCGGGCCCTGGTCGTCCAGGCCCGCGACGGTGATCCGGGCGCCCAGCGGCGGCTGTACGAGCAAGTGGTGGACCGGGTCTTCCGCGCGGTGCGGCCCATGTTCCAGGACGAGTCCGAGGCCGAGGACGTGACCCAGGACGCCATGATCAAGGTCCTGTCGTCCCTGGACCGCTACGCGCCCCGGGAGGGTTCGTCGTTTGTTTCGTGGGTCGTGACCATCGCCTACAACGTGGCCCGCAAGCGCTTCCGCAGGCGGCGCCCTGTGCCCACCGAGCCCGAGGCGTTGAGCGTGTTGCAGGAGCGGGTGGCCTCGGCCCCGGGCCCCTGTGACGACCTCGAGCGTCAGCAGACCCGGGCCCTCGTGCTGCGCGCCCTGTGGGAGATCCCCGAGCGCGAGCGCCAGATCCTCTCCCTCCGCTACGGCGCCGAGCTCAGCTCTGGTGACGTGGCCGCCATCGTGGGCTTGAAGCCCGCCCATGTCCGCAAGCTCTGTGAGCGCTGGCGCGTACGCCTCGCCGCTCGGATCGAAGAGCTCCAGGCTCCGCAGGAGACCCCCCATGAGTGACCAGCCCCTCCCCATCGTCGCCGACGCCCTCACCCCCGGCACCCGCCAGCGCCAACGCATGGCCCGCGTCGCCTACGCCGGCGTCGAGGCCGAGCAGACCACCCTGTTGTCGGAGTGGCTGCAGCTCATCAAGGCCCGGCCGCTGCTGCACGGCACCTACGTGCTGGTGGCGGTGGCGCTGGTCATCTGGATGTCGCCGCTGGCGGCGCTGCCGCTGCAGTTGATTCAGGTGCAGGGCTAGGACTGGGCCCCTGGGCGCTCGGATTTGGGGACCCTGAGGCTCAGGGTTGGCGATCGTGAGCGCTCTCGGGCCGCTGGGCGCTCGGATCGGGGGACCCTGTGGCTCAGGGGTGGCGATCGTGAGCGCTCTCGGGCCGCTGGGCGCTCGGATCGGGGGACCCTGTGGCTCAGGG